>PKUG01000133.1 GCA_002869665.1 Desulfuromonas sp.
ACAGCAGCCGTAAACCTGCTTGATCTTTTCTGCTTCAGCCGTCGGCGTCCGCAGCCCGACCGCGATATCGCTGGTCAGATGATCGCCACCAATCGACAGCACCGAGGTGTGCTTGATCGAACCTTCAGAGAAGATCGCGATGTCGGCCGTTCCCCCTCCGATATCGATCATCGCGACGCCGAGTTCCTTTTCATCGGGCGAGAGCACCGCTTCACTGCTGGCCAGTTGCTCGAGTACGATATCGGCGACATCGACCCCGGCGCGGTTACAGCTCTTGATGATGTTCTGGGCGCTGGCGACTGCCCCGGTGACAATATGGACTTTGGCTTCGAGGCGGACACCGCTCATGCCCAGCGGCTCGCGAATTCCGTCCTGATCGTCGATGATAAATTCCTGTGGCAGGATATGGAGCACCTCGCGATCCATCGGAATGGCGATCGCCTTAGCCGCGTCGATAACGCGCTGCACATCCTCGTTGGTGACCTCGCGATTCTTGATGGCGATAACACCCTGCGAGTTCAGTCCACGAATGTGTCCGCCGGCGATCCCGGCAAAAACCGACTTGATTTCACAGCCGGCCATCAGCTCCGCTTCGCGAATCGCTTTCTGGATCGCCGCGACAGTACTCTCGATATTGATCACCACACCCTTGCGCAGGCCTTTCGACGGGCTGGTTCCGATACCGACGATCTCCAGCCCGTCCTCGGTCTTGTTGCCGACGATGCAGCTGATTTTCGTGGTCCCGATATCGAGTCCGACAATTAAATTCTCCGCTTTTTTACTCATAACATCCCCTTGCTTCAGCTTTTGGTCGTTCTATCCGACCGTTCAATCCGGACGATGATTTTTTCCGCGACATTGAGATCTATATAATCCAAAGCTTTCAACTGTGGCTGCAATTTCGCGTAGATTCGCTCAAGACGATCAATCTTCCCGGCAAAGTCCCGACTCCCGATCTTGATCCGCACTCCCCCTTCGAGGGTAAACAGGGCCAGCCCCCCATCCGCTTCAAGATGAATCTCCGAGACCTGATCGAGGTTGAACAGTTCGCGCTCTTTCAGATCGCCGATCAGTTCAACGATCCGCTCCAGCAGTTCGGCATACTCGCTGTCGTGTTGCTGGGCGCGCTCATAGTCGAATCCGGACACCAGGGGGTAATCGAGCTTATCGCCATTTTCGAGGACCTTGAAAATCTCCCCGTGATCATCGAGATAATAGAGGTAACCGAGGTTCACCACCGCAACCGGCTGACGTTCCTGAATCTCGATCACCATCTGGCGTGGAAAAATCCGCCGCACACTGGCACTGCGGACCCATGGATCTCCCTCGATCTTGCGCCCGATCAGGTCGAGGTCGAGGTCGAAGCTGTTCATACCCCGCTGAATGTCCGACAGCGCGGCGATGTGCTGCCGCTCCAGTCGCTCCGTCCCGCTGACGATCACCTCTTCGACCCGAAACGTGTCCGACGTCATCAGGAACTCGATCCCGAGGAAGCCACAGACACCGACCAACGCGAGACTGAACAACGCCACCCCGACATGCAGAACCCGCCGCAGAATGCGCCGCAGGTTGAGCGGCTTGCGCTCCTGCTTGCGCCGGTTCTGGCGGACCTTGCTGGTCTTGGCGTTGATTTTTTTCAGATCGCGCATCGGGCGTCCCTACTTATCCAGTTCGGCATCAAGCAGCATGGCTTCCACCAGCTGGTTAAAGTTGATTCCTGCCGCTGCGGCCGCTTTCGGCAGCAGGCTGGTCTGCGTCATCCCCGGAATGGTGTTCACTTCGAGACAGTAAAAATCCGGATCGCGGTACATGAAATCGACCCGCGCCGCCCCCCGGCAACCGAGCATCTGGTAAACGGCAAGCGCTGCCTGCTGTATCTTTTCGGTGCTCTCAGTGGATATCGGCGCCGGCAACAGATACTGGGTATCCCCCGAGAGATACTTGGCCTGGTAATCGTAGAAACCGCTCTTGGGCACAATCTGGATGATCGGCAGCACCTGGCCGTTGAGCACCGAAACGGTCAGCTCGTCACCGGCGATAAATTCCTCGACCAGCACGGTTCCGTCCAACTCCGCCGCCTGCTCAACTCCGACAGCCAGATCGTCAGCATTACGGGCGATGGTGATGCCGATAGTCGAACCTTCGCGCGACGGCTTGACCACCGCCGGCAGCAGTCGGCAACGTTCCAGCAACGCGGTTGCCGAATCACCGGGACGGATAAAATCGAATTCCGGGGTCACAACCTGGTGCCAGGCCAACAGCTGCTTGGTCATCACCTTATCGATGGCGATGCTGGAAGCCATGACGCCGCTGCCGGTGTAGGGAATCTGCAGCATCTCCAGCAGCCCCTGGATGCGCCCATCCTCACCGAAGCGCCCGTGCAGAGCGATGAAGGCGACTTCGATTCCGGCTGCGGCCAACTGGCTCGGCAAATCGTGACCGACATCGATCCCCACGGCGTCGTAACCGAGTTCCTGCAGAGCCGCCAGGGCCGCGCTGCCGGTCTTGAGCGAGACCTCGCGCTCGGCCGACAATCCGCCCATCAGTACGGCGATCTTCTTCGTGCGCATCTCTGCAGGCGTCAATTCACTCATGCGTTTTGTGTCCTTGTCCGCAGCCGCTCGGCCGCCAGTTGACAGACCCGGTTGACGTTCCCCGCCCCCAGGGTGATGATCATATCCCCCGGTTCGGCAATATTTGCGACATGCTCTGCGGCATCATCCAGCGTCTGACAGTAGGTCACCGCCTTGTGGCCGTGCTCGATGATTCCGTTCGCCATCGCCTCACCCGTCGCCCCTTCGATCGGCTCCTCGCCGGCGGCGTAAACCTCTGTCACCACCAGTTGATCCGCCTGGTAAAAGGCGGTCAGAAACTCGTCGAACAGCGCCGCTGTACGGCTGTAGCGATGGGGCTGAAAAACGGCGATGACCCGCTTATTCCAGCCGCTCTTGGCCGCGGCCAGGGTCGCTTTGACTTCGGCCGGATGATGGCCGTAGTCATCGATCAGCATGATCCCGTTAACCTCGTCGCGAACCTGGAAGCGACGCTGCACTCCGCCAAAATTCCTGAAACCGCCGATGATCGTCTGGAATGGAATTTCCAGCTCATGGGCGACGGCGATCACCGAGAGTGCATTCAGGACGTTATGCTCCCCCGGCATGCGGAAGGAGATTCGCCCCAACTCCTGGCCGTGATAACAGGCGGTAAAGCTGGTCCGGCCACGGCGCTGCTGAATATCTGTGGCGTAGAAATCGGCCTGGCTGCTAAAGCCGTAGGTCGTATAACGCTTCTTCACTTCGGGGAGGATATCCTGGATATTGCGATCCTCGAGACAGAGTACGGCACGACCGTAAAAGGGAACCTTATTGATGAAATTGATGAAAATCTGCTTGATCTCGTCGATCCCGCTATAAAAATCGAGATGGTCGACATCGATATTGGTCACCACGGCGATGGTCGGTGACAGGTGCATGAAAGAACCATCCGACTCGTCCGCCTCGGCGACCAGGAATTTCCCGCGTCCAAGCTTGGCATTGGAGCCGAAAGCGTCAAGCTTGCCGCCGATGACCGCGGTCGGGTCGATTCCAGCGTGATGCAGCACCACCGACATCATGCTCGTGGTCGTCGTCTTGCCGTGGGTTCCGGCGATGGCGATGCCATATTTCATGCGCATCAGCTCGGCGAGCATCTCGGCGCGTGGGATCACGGCGATATGGCGGCGGGTGGCTTCAACCACTTCGGGATTGCTCTGCTTGACCGCCGTCGAAGTCACCACGACATCGGCATCTTCGACATGTTCGGCTGCGTGACCGATAGCGATTTCGCCCCCCAGTTCCGCCAGACGACGAGTTGTGTCGCTCTCGTTCAGATCGGAACCGGAGACCCGGTAACCCTGATTCTGCAGCAACTCGGCGATGCCGCTCATGCCGATGCCGCCGATACCGACAAAATGAATTTTTTTGATCCGTCCGTACATGCTTCAAACCTTCGGTTTAAGGTTTAAGGCGCCAACTCCGAATAGACGGAGCCGACAGCCGTATCAAACTGTTAAAGCCCGACACTCGGCGAGAATCTTTTCCGCCGCGCCGGGGAGCCCCAGCCGCCGCCCCGCCGATGCCATCTGCTGCAGGGTTTCCGGTGAATTCAGCAGCTCACAAGCTACGGTGGCCAGACCAGCCGGGGTCAGTTCGCTCTGGATGATGACCTTGGCGGCACCCGCTTTTTCCAGCATCCGCGCGTTTGCCGTCTGATGGTCGGCCGCCGCGTAGGGGTAAGGAATCAGCAACGCCGGACGGCCGCAGACCGTCAGTTCCGCCAGCGTCGTCGCCCCGGCCCGGCAGATCACCAGTGCCGCATCACGGTAGGCGGAGGCCATGTCATCGATAAATGGAACAACCTCGGCATTCTCATAGCCGGCGTCCCGATAGGCGGCCCGGACCTGCTCGAGATCTTCCTCACCGGTCTGATGCAGAATCGTCGGCGGTGCAGCCATATCCTTCAACAGCGGCAACATCGCCATCACGTTCTGATTGATCGCCCGCGCTCCGCGACTGCCGCCAAAAATCAGCAGCTTGCCGTTTGTCGCCAACTGTTCCGGAATCTCTTCAAAGCCGGCCCGCAAAGGATTCCCCGTCACCTTGACCCGCTGCGGCGCAAAGCCGCTGCCGCTGTCGGGGAACGACAGGCACACCAGCCGTGCCCATTTGCCCAGCACACGATTGCTCAGCCCGGGAAAAGCATTCTGCTCGTGGATCAGGTATGGAATCCCGGCCAGCTTCGCTGCCAGCAATACCGGCACCGTGACATAACCGCCGACGCCGATGACCACATCCGGACGGAACTGACGCAGAATCCTGCGTGACTGGAGCAGACTTTTCACCAGCTTGGGTACCAGCTCCAGTTTGCCACGCCAACCGCGCCCGACCACACCGACCATGTCGACAGTCTTGAGCGGCAGCCCCAGCTTCGGCAACAGGCGGCTTTCAAGGCCGCGCTCGGTGCCGACAAACAGCACCTCTGCCTGCTGCTCCTGGTCAAGGAGCATTTGCCCGAGCGCCACGGCCGGGAAAAGATGTCCACCGGTTCCGCCACCGGCCAGCAGCAGCTTCATCGTTTCCCCCCCAGCGAAGAGGAGATATTGAGCAGGATTCCGACCACGGCCATGCTCGTCACCAGGCTTGTTCCGCCGTAGGAAAGGAACGGCAGTGCCAGCCCCTTGGTCGGCAGTAACCCCATACAGACCCCCAGATTGACGAAGGCTTCAAGGCCAAGCAGCATGGTCAAACCGAAGGCCAGGTTGCGGCCGAAAGGATCTTCACACTGCAGGGCGATACGGAAGCCACAGATCACCAGAGTCAGGAACAGCGACGCCACGATGATCACACCGATCATGCCGAGTTCTTCGCCGATCACCGAAAAGATGAAATCGGTATGGGCCTCGGGCAGGTAGAACAGCTTCTGCTCACCACCGCCGAGCCCCTGACCGCGAACACCGCCATTACCGAACGCCATCAAGCTCTGCACCGTCTGATAGCCGTCCCCGAGTCGGTCCGCCCAGGGGTCAAGGAATGCAAGAATCCGCTTGCGCCGGAACTCCACCTGGTAAACCAAAATGTAAACCGCCGGCAGTGAAATCAGCACCGTCGAGAACAGGTAAAGCCAGCGCGCCCCGGCAACAAACAGCATCACCATGGCGATACTGGCAATAATAATGGCACTCCCCAGGTCGGGCTGTTTCACCAGCAGGGCGAGAAGAACCGCCAGGACGATCATGTAGGGCAGATACCCGTTGGTGAAGGAGCGCACCTTCTCCTTCTTGCGGGTCAGCGAATGGGCCAGGTACATGACCAGAGCGACCTTGACCAACTCGGCCGGCTGCAGATTAAAGCCGGGGAAGCGCAGCCAGCGCAGGGCGCCGTGACTCTTCATACCAAATCCGGGAACAAACAGCAGCCCCAGTAGACAGACACTCAAAATCAGACCGAAAACCGCCAGTTTGCGCCAGTTACGGTAGTTGAAATAGGTTGTAAAAACCATCGCCAGAAAACCGATGATGGCGAACGCCAGCTGCCGTTTGAGGAAATAGAAGCCGTCACCATAAACCCTGTCGGCGCGGATGGCCGACGAGGAATAAACCATGACGATGCCGAGACAGATCAGGCAGACGCTCAGCAGCAACATGGTGGTGTCGACGTCACGCCTCAAATTCATGCCGCACCTTCCGTTTCCGGCAACGCCTTGACCAGGGCCTCGAATACCCGGCCACGCTCCTCATAATTGGGGAACATGTCGAAACTCGAACAGGCCGGCGACAGCAACACCGTACCGCCGACCGGAGTCAACTCACATGCCAGTTGCACGGCATCTGCAAGATCAGTCGCATGGTGAATTTCGCTGGTTCCGGCCAACTCGTCAACCATCCGCCCGGCGGCTTCACCGATCAGGATCAGGTGGGTGACCTTCTCCTCCAGCAGCGGCCGCAACGGGGCGTAATCCCCCCCTTTGTCCTTGCCACCGGCGATCAGGGTGACCTCACCGACCAGACCGGCCAGGCTCTTGACCACGCTGCCGACATTGGTCCCCTTGGAATCGTTGTACCAGGCAACCCCCTGCAGTCTACGCACCAGCTGCATGCGGTGAGCCAGCCCGGTGAAAGAGCAGATCGCCTGCCAGGCCTGCTCCGGCGGGCAGCCGAGCAACAAGGCCGGGATCAGCGCGGCCATGGCGTTTTCGACGTTGTGTTCCCCGGACAGCTGCAGCGGTTCGAGCGGCAGACGGACATTCGCGCCATTCCAGTTCCAGACCAGCTCGCCCCCCTGGCGAACCAGGCCGGCGACTGTGCGTCCGGCCGCCGAGAACCAGACCTTTTGTGCCATGATATTTTCCGTCAGACGGCAGACACCCGGATCGTCGGCGTTGAGGACAGCGAAATCGGTGGCCGTCATGTTCTCGTACAGCCGCAGCTTCGCCAGGTAGTAGCTCTCCAGATCGGGATAGCGATCCAGATGATCCGAACTCAGGTTGAGGAGCAGACCGATATGCGGATGGAAGCGCTCGATTGTTTCAAGCTGGAAGGAAGACAGCTCCACGACCGCCTCGGCACAACAGGCTGCACAGGCATTGATTAACGGCTCACCGAGATTGCCGCCGACAAAAACCTGGTCCCCGCGGGCTTCCAGCGCCAGCCCGATCAGGGTGGTCGTCGTCGATTTGCCGTTGGTCCCGGTGACGCCGATGATCGGCGCGGCGATCTCGCGGCTGGCGATCTCGATCTCCCCGAGCAGCGGCACATGCTTGTCCTGGGCTCTTTGCAGCGGTTCGCAGGTCAGCGGCACGCCGGGACTCACGGCAACCAGGTCGGCCCGTTCGAACAGTTCGAGGGTATGGCCGCCCAGGTCGTAACGCACCGTCATTCCCGCCAACTGTTCCAGCCCGGCGATCTGCTCGGCACTCCGGCGGTCGGAGAGGGTCACGCGCGCCCCCCGCTCAACCAGATGACGGACCAGTGCCAGACCGCTTTTCCCGGCGCCGATGACGATGATGTTTTTATCCCGATAGTCTGCTTTCATCTCAGTTTCAGTGTCGATAAGGCGACCAGCGCCAGGATGATGCTGATGATCCAGAAGCGCACGATGATTTTCGGCTCCGGCCACCCCTTGAGCTCAAAGTGATGGTGTATCGGCGCCATGCGGAAGACCCGCCGTCCCCAGTAGCGGAACGAGATCACCTGGACGATAACCGACAGGGCTTCGATAACGAAGATCCCGCCGACAATGACCAGAACCAGTTCATTTTTCGTGATGACAGCCACGGCTCCGAGCGCACCGCCGAGAGAGAGGCTGCCGACATCCCCCATGAACACCTGAGCCGGATAGGTATTGAACCAGAGGAACCCGAGCCCGGCGCCGACCATGGCGCCGCACAGGATCGCCAGTTCACCGGCTCCGGAGATCCCGTTGATCTGCAGGTATTCCGCGAGCTTGGCATTACCGGCCAGGTACGCCAGCAAGAGGAAGGTCGCAGCCGCGATAATCATCGGGCCGATCGCCAGGCCATCGAGACCGTCGGTCAGGTTGACCGCATTACTCGAACCGACCATCACCAGTACGGCGAAGGGGATGTAGAAGAGCCCCAGGACCGGCCTGACATTCTTGAGAAATGGCAGACTCAAGGTGGTATCGAAGGTGCCGCTGAAATAGAGCATCAGGGCCGCCACGGTGGCAAAGAAGATCTGCCCGAGCAGCTTCTGGCGGGCGGAAATCCCGTCGCTGTTCTTGCGTACGACCTTCAGGTAATCGTCAATAAAACCGATGGCTCCGTAGCCAGCGGCCACCAGCAGGGTGATCCAGATATAAAGGTTGCTCAGGTCGGCCCAGAGCAGGGTCGGCATGATGATCGCCAGCAGGATCAGCGCGCCGCCCATGGTCGGGGTCCCCTCCTTGACGAAGTGGGATTCTGGACCAACCTTGCGGATCGACTGCCCGATCTGCATCTTCTGCAGGGTAGCGATCAGCCAGGGCCCGAGGATGAAGGAGATCAGCAGCGCCGTGATCGTCGCATAGATGGTTCGGAAGGTGATGTAACGGAAAACGTACAGTACCGAGTATTCCGTATGCAGCGGATATAAAAGGTGATACAGCACCTGATCAGCTCCTTTTCCCGTCAACAGTCGGCTCATCTGCCGACCGCAACGCCTCGACCACCTGCTCCAGTTTCACGCCCCGTGACCCCTTGACCAGAATCCGGTCGCTCTGCTGTCGATGTTTCATAACGTAATCGGCCGCTGCCCGGGCATCGGTCAGGGCGATCACGTTTTCTTCGTTCAGTCCCGCGCCGATCGCCCCGCGCCGCAATGTTTCGGCGAAGCCGCCGACGGCGATCAGCAGATCGGCTACCTGCGCGGCTTTTTCTCCCAGTTCCCGATGCATTTCTTCCGCCGTCTCCCCCAGTTCGAGCATGTCACCGAGCACCGCAACGCGACGTCCTTCTCCCTTGAGCGTTGCCAAGGCATCCAGCCCCGCAGCGGCCGAAAGCGGGTTGGAGTTATAACAATCATCCAGCAGCAGGCTGCCATCCGCGAGGTCGATCAGGTTCATCCGTCCCGCAACCGCGCGAAAAGCACTCAGTGCCGCAGCGATGGTATCGAGCGGGACACTGAGTTCGATAGCTGCCGCAGCGGCCGCCAGGGCATTAGCGATGTTGTGACAACCAGGAACGTTCAGCTCAACTTGGCGCCGACGTCCGGCAAAAACCAGTTCAAAACTGGGACGACCATCATTTTCAGAAATATTGTCCGCCCGGACATCCGCATCAGCGGACAGCCCGTAGGTTCTTTTCTTGACGCCGTTAGCAATCGGCAGTTTGGCGACACGAGGATCGTCCAGATTGATGACCGCAACCCCACCCTGCAGACCGGCGAACAGCTCCCCCTTGGCGCGGGCGACGCCATCGAGCCCATGAAGGGTTTCCAGGTGGGCAGCGCCAACATTGGTAATGATCCCGATCGTCGGCTGGGCGATCGCCGTCAGCCGCTCGATCTCACCCAGGGCGCTGGTTCCCATCTCGATAACGGCCCACTGGTGCTCCGGCACCAGGCGCAGCAGAGTCAGCGGCAACCCAATGAGATTGTTAAAGTTTCCCGCGGTTTTTAAGCCCGGGCCGAGGCTATCGAAAATTCCGGCCAACATTTCCTTGGTCGTGGTCTTCCCCGCCGAACCGGTGATCGCCACCAGCGGTCCTTGCAGCTGCAAGCGCCAGGCCGCAGCGATATCGCCCAGGGCATCCAGGGTATTCCTGACCCGCACAACCGGCACCGACAACCCCTTGACAACATCTTCGCTCAAACAGGCCGCTGCACCGTTTTTCACCGCCTGACCGAGGTAATCGTGACCGTCGAAACGCTCTCCACGTAAAGCAATAAACAGGGAACCCGGTTCGATATTGCGGCTGTCGGTCGACACGCCATTCAGGGGGCAGTTCACCAACCTCCCTGAGACGTCCCCCCCGACTATCCGTACAATGCGCTCGAGATCAAACATCATCAGCCCCATTCCCAGGCGGGTTCAGCACCCGGTCAAGTTCTTCACGGTCATCGAAATGGATCTTTGTGGTCCCCAGAATCTGGTAGTCTTCGTGCCCTTTTCCCGCGACCAGGATTAAATCGTCCGACTGAGCTATGCGGCCGGCGAACTCGATGGCGCTGCGCCGGTCGGGAATGACGATAAACCCTTTTTCATACCCGGCCTGATCTTCATTTAACTCAGTACTGCCCGCTGCGAGCGCCCCTTCACGGATCTGGGCAAGAATCGCCAGCGGATCTTCCGTACGCGGATTGTCCGAGGTCAGGATTGCGAGGTCGGAATAGCGCACCGCCACTCCCCCCATCACCGGACGTTTGCTCTTATCGCGATCTCCACCACAACCGACGACGCTGTAAAGGCGCCGGTGCTCAAGTTGGGAAACTGTTTTCAGAACCTGTTCCAGGGCATCTCCGGTATGAGCATAGTCGACCAGCGCCAATACGCCACTGTCATTGGCAACCCGCTCCAGGCGTCCCGGCACCTGCGGTGCGGAAGCGATCCCGGTGGCAATTACCTCGGCCGCAATACCGAGCTGATAGGCGGCACTCGCTGCAGCAAGCAGATTGCTGACGTTGTAACTGCCGATCAGCCCGCTGGTAACGGCGATACGCGAGTCACCGCAAGCGAAACTGCCGCGGATACCGTCGCGACCGATTTCGAACTCCACCGGCCGAGCGTTGGCGTCGGCATTAAGGCCGAAAGACATCCAATCCCCGTTCTCGGCCAACAGCCTGCAACCGTAGGGGTCATCGCTATTGATCACCCCTTTTGCCGAACCGAGCAGTTCGGCAAACAGTCGACGTTTGCTGGAAAAATAGCTCTCCATGTCCAGGTGGTAATCGAGATGATCGGGAGTCAGATTGGTAAATACCGCAACATCGAAATGAATTCCGTCGACCCGATGCTGTTCAAGAGCGTGGGACGCCACCTCCATGATCAGAGCATCGGCACCCGCAGCACGGAACTCGGCAAGCATCCGCGACAGATCGATCGCTTCCGGCGTTGTCCTCTCCGCCTGCACGCAGGAGGCGCCGAAGCGATATTCGATGGTCCCGAAAACCGCGGGGGAGTAGCCTGCCTGCCTGAGAATCGCTTCAAGCAGGTAAGTCGTCGTCGTCTTGCCATTGGTACCGGTCACGCCGATGACCGGGATGCCGGCTGTTGGATCGCCGTAGAAGGCTGCGGCCAACCGGGCCATGGCCTGACGGGCATTCGAGACCCTCACAAAGCAGACGTCGGCCGGCGAAACTTCGGGAATCCGCTCACAGATAACGGCAGCGGCACCCCGTTCCAGCGCCTGGGGGATAAAATCGAAACCGTCAGCCACGACACCCGGCAGAGCAAAGAAGGCCATCCCCTGCTCAACCCGGCGGGAATCGTAGGCCAGCCCGCTGATCCGACAGCTCGCGGGCCCTTTGACCTCCAGAATTTCAATTCGTGGCAATAACTGCGTCAATTCCATAAAACCCCGCACTTGACCTGATCAGGCGCCCAACCGCACCCAGGCTTCCTTGCCGTAATGGATTGTCCGTCCCGGGGCCGGGCTCTGCTCTACAACCTGGCCGCTACCGGACAATTTAAGGTTCAGATTATTCTCTTCCATCACCCGCAGCACCTGCCGATAGCTCATGCCGTAAAAGTTGGGCATGATGACCCCATCCGTCGTGACCGTTCCCGCGTCGGGAATCAGGGCCGCCAGATCGGGCAACGGTTCGTTCGCAGTCTCAGTTTCCGAGACCGCAATGACCGAACCTTTCGGCAGAATATTCAGGTGACTCAACGACTGGCCTGCAATCCGTGCAAATACCGGCGCTGCGACCAGGCCGCCATAGGTTTTCCCTTGCGGCTCGTCGACTGTGACGGATATCACCAGCGCCGGGCTCTCGGCCGGAACGAAACCGACAAAAGACGAAACCCGCTTGTCCGGCGAATAGCCGCCGGTCACCGGATCGACCTTCTGAGCGGTCCCGGTCTTCCCCGCAACCTGGTAGCCCAGCAATGCGCCGCGGGAGCCGGTTCCGTCGGTTTCGGTGACCGAGACCATCATGTCGCGCACGATCCTTGCCGTCTCTTCGGAGACCACCCGCCGCCGTACCTGAGGTAAACGCTGCTGTAACTTGTTCCCTTCGGCATCGGTGATTCGCTCAACGATATAGGGCTCCATCAGCAGGCCGCCATTGGCGATTGCCGCCATCGCTGTCGTAATCTGCAGCGGCGTCACGCTGACCCCCTGGCCGAAGGAGATGTTCGCCAGGTCGATCTCAAACCAGCGCGACGGCGAACGCAAAATACCCGACACTTCACCGGGCAGGTCGATCCCGGTCTGCTCACCAAAACCGAAATCGCGGATATAGGAATAAAAGCGCTCACGTCCCAGGCGCTTGCCCAGTTTGGCGCAACCGATATTGCTGCTGTGCTTGAGGACCTCCTCAAGGGTCAGGTCCTTGTACCCCTTGTGGTCACGGATGGTCTTGCCACCTACTGTGAAACTACCGTTTTCACAGTAGATTTTCTCACTGAGTGTAGCCACACCCTCTTCCAGAACACCGGCCATCAGGAACGGCTTGAAGGTCGAACCCGGCTCGTAGACATCGGTCACCGTCCGGTTGCGCCGGGCCTGCGGCCGATATTGTCCGCCGGCATTCGGGTTGTAATCTGGCTGACTGGCAAGCGCGAGAATCCGGCCGCTGGCCGGTTCCATCATAACGACGGTGCCGCCGACCGCGCCGGAGTCCTTGACGACCCTGGCCAGCTCCTTCTCGGCGATGTACTGCAGCGAGCGATCGACGGTCAGGTAAAGGTTACGCCCTTTCTCGCCGCCAACGATTTCCTGCCCTTCGGAGGCCATCGGTCGCCGTTTGGCATCGCAGGCCGAAACCAGCAGCCCAGGCTCCCCCTGCAGCAACTGGTCGTATTCCAGCTCAAGCCCTTCGAGCCCCTTGGGATCGAGACCGATAAAACCGAGGACGTGGGACGCGACCTGGGACTGGGGGTAGTAACGCTTGCTTTCGGTGACAAAATTCAGTCCGGACGAAACCAGCTGTTTGCCGAACTCTTCACGAATCTGGGCAGCGACAGCCGGTTCGAGCTTGCGCTCCAGCCAGACAAAACGCTTGTCCCGACTGAGAAGCTGTTCGAGCTTTTGCGGAGTGGTTTTCAGGAGGGGGGCCAGACGTTTGGCGACGGCGGCCGGGTCTTCGACCTCAAGGGGATCGGCGTACAGCGATTCAGTATCAAGGCTACCGGCCAGTTTTCCGCCGTTGCGATCGAAGATACTACCGCGCTGCGGGGCCAGCTTGATAATCCGCTGACTCTGCTGCTCGGCGTGCTGTTGAAGCTCGGGCGCAATGATGACCTGAAGATAAACTGAGCGGGCAACAATTGCCAGAAACGCCAGAACGAACAGGATACCGAAAAACCGGATGCGACGCTGAATTCCGGGTTCGGGGGCAGCCATTATTCGATCCTGATGGTCTGCCCTGGAATTGGTGCGCGCAGGCCCAGGTGTTCCTTGGCCAGTTGTTCGATGCGCTCATCCCTGGCGAGATAGGCCGTTTCCAGGCTCAGTTTCTCGATCTGCTGTTGTTGGACTCGAATCTCACGTTCAAGGCTGGAGATATCGTACTCCAGGTTGATGGCGTGAATCCGCGACCAGACAAACAGCAGGCACAGGAATGTGATCAGAACAAGCGCAAGAAATACCCCTGTCAGCTTTGGCCGCGCCAGAGAAATGCTGCTGATCTTGACTGTGGTGCGTGATACTGCTTCAGACATTCCCGACTCCTCTCCGAATGCTGTGACAACCTTTGGTTAACACCGTTCCACCGCCCGAAGGACAGCGCTCCGCGAACGTGCATTCTGTTCCACTTCTTCTTCCCCCGCCTTGATCCCTTTACGGGTCAGGAGCTTCACCTCCGGGGTTTTCTGACACTGACAAACCGGCAACCGCGGCGGGCAGATACACCCTTTGGCCTTCTCCCGGAACAGCTGCTTGACGATTCGATCTTCCAATGAATGAAAGCTGATCACCACCAACCGGCCACCCGGCTTGAGCAAATCGATCCCGGCTGCAACACCGCGCCGAACCTGCCCGAGTTCGTCATTGACATAAATCCGCAACGCCTGAAAAACCCGCGTCGCGGGGTGAATTCGTGCCGGGCGATGTCCGCCCGGAATACTGTCCTGAACCAAGCGGGCCAGCTCAGAGGTTCTGGTGAGCAGTTGCTCTTCCCGCCGCCGGACAATCGTTCTGGCGATCCTGCGGCTGTAGCGCTCTTCCCCGTATTCGAAGAAAATCCGCGCCAACTCTTCCTCTGCCAATCCGTTGACCACATCCGCCGCCGTCTCCCCCTCACTGGGGTTCATGCGCATATCGAGTGGTGCATCCAGGCGAAATGAAAAACCACGTTCCGCTGTATCGAGCTGATGGGATGAAACCCCGAGATCAAGAAGCATTCCATCGAGAGCCGTGAGCCCCAATTCCTGCAAAACGTCCGCCGCATTGTCAAAGGTGGCGTGGTGCAGGCTGATCCGCTCCGCATAGGGAGCGAGTACTGTTTTTGCTTTTTCCAGCGCCGCCGGATCGCGATCGAGGCCGATCAGGCGACTCTCCGGGGCGGCTTCCAGAATCAGTCTGGAGTGCCCTGCTCCACCCAATGTGCCATCGAGATAAACCCCGCCGGCAACAGGATTGAGCCAGTGCAGAACTTCGGCCGGCATAACCGACTGGTGGTTAAAAGCAGCAGCATCCACCTAGAAGCCCAGATCCGCCTGGCCTTGCGGATCTTCAGCCAGCAGCTTGACAGAATCCTGAATCGCCGCGTCATGAGCCTTACGGCTCCAGATTTCGATTTTGTCCAGCATGCCGACGACGACGGCATCCTTCTCCAGCCCAACCCGGTCGCGCAGGGACTGTGGCAGTTGGATGCGCCCCTGGGCATTGAATGAGCAGGATTCCGCCGGCGCAATCTTCGTCCGCAGGTTGGCTTCACGCCGGGGGCCGGCGGGCAGCGCATAAACCTTGGCGCAGATTTCGTCCCAGCGGCTGGGCGGATAGGCGACCAGACCGGTATCACTGTCGTTACGTGTAACGACCAGAGTCTCGGTGGCGTAACTTTCGCGCAGCTCATCCCTGAATGACGCGGGGATACTGACCCGCCCCTTCAGATCGATACTGACGTCTCGCTCACCGTAGAAAGCCATTTTTGCCACCTTTTTGCACTAATCAAGCACAATTTGACACCGGTTATTGAACTATAGACAGGCGACACAAGACTGTCAAGGAATAAAGCGGTTTATGTAAAACAATTGTTCAGAAAGAAAAGGTCGCTATGACAGCAACTTGACGTGCTCGAGATGAAAAGCTGGAGATGGGCGTCGCACGCTGGAAAACAAACATCAAAGCAAAAAAAACACACTAAAAAACCCGACAAAAAGCAACATCCGGTGCTTCTTGTCGGGCAGATTGAACAATCGGCTTATCGCCCAGGTGACCACCCTGGCGGTAATCAGAAGAAATCTATTCCTCCGGCGAGGGCAGGATCATCTCAATCTCTTCGATCCGGCGTTCTTCCATCCTGCGCACGCGGAACTGGATACCGTTCTCATCGCAGCTGTCACCTTCTGCCGGTATGCGCCCCATCACCTGGAGCAGATGCCCGGCCAGGGTGGTAACATGCTCGTCCGGCAGGCTGAGATCGAAACGCCGGTTGACATCACGCACCGACAGAGAGGCGTCGATCAGGTAATGTCGGTCACCCAGTTTACGGAAATCGAATTCTTCCTCGTCATGCTCGTCATGAATCTCACCGACGATCTCCTCGACCACATCCTCAAGAGTGACGATCCCTTCAACCCCACCGTACTCATCGACGACAATCGCCAGGTGTTCGCGGTTGTGGCGGAAGCTCTGCAGCAGCACGGCGATACGCTTCGACTCCGGCACGTAGTGCGGATCGCGGCAGAGTTCACGCAGGGAAAAGTTCTCGGTCCGGCCAATAAAATCAAGGACATCCTTGGCATGGACGACGCCAACAATCTTGTCAAGATTCTCACTGTAGACCGGAAAACGGGAGTGGCGCGATTCGCGGATGATCGCCAGAGTTTCATCGAAGTTGGCGCTGACATCGATGCCAACCGCTTCGGTACGCGGAATCATGACATCACGCACACGGGTCTCGGAGAGATCGAAAATGCCGTGCAGCATCCGGCGCTGCTCCGCCGCAACAACCCCCGACTCCTCGCCGACGACAATCATCGCCTTGATTTCATCCTCGGAGACCGACAGGCTTTCCACCCCTTTACGGCGCAGAAAACTGGTCAACAAGCGGGCGGTCATGGAAACGACAAAAATGACCGGACCCAGGATCCAGATGACGAATCGAATCGGTCCGAGAACGCGAAAAGAGAGTTTTTCCGGGTAGTAGGCGGCGTAGGTCTTGGGGCAGACCTCGGAAAAAATCAGCAGGATCGGGGTCAGGATAAGCACGGTCAGCCACTCCCCACCTTCGCCGAACCAGCTGAGGAAGAGACCGGTCGCAATAACCGACGAACCGATGTTGACCAGATTGTTACCGATCAGAATACCGCTGAGCAGGCGGTCCGGTTTTTCGAGCAGAGCGGCCAGCTTATCAGCCCCCGGCTGTTGTTTCTGCTGCAGGTAGCGTACCCGCAGTTTGTCGATGGCGAGCAGGGCCGTCTCAGAACTGGAAAAAAATCCGGAAAGCCCGAGCAAGAGGAAAAGAGCAAGCAAGCGCCATATGTCTTCGTCTGTCATCTGTTATCCGTTACGCCCCCTGGAGAGATGCCGCAGCCACCCCTGAAGAGCGATCAAAGTTGCGGGAGAAACCCTTGCATTGCACAACAAGCACAAGCATATTAGTGAATTAAAGTTTACCTGAAAATACAATCGAGAGATGGATATGGCCGAAACCGACACCAATAACATCCCTACAGAGATCCGCAACGAACATGCCCGACTGGCCGAACAGCTGCATCATCACAGCTACCTGTATCATGCCCTCGACCGGCCCGAGATCAGCGACGCCGAATATGACCGTCTGCTACAGCACCTTCTGACCATTGAGTCCCGGCATCCGCAACTGGTCACCCCCGACTCCCCTTCGCAGCGCATCGGCGCCACCCCGTTGAGCAGTTTTCCGACGGCGGTGCATGCCGTCCCCATGTTGTCGCTCGAAAATGCTTTTAATGCAGATGATTTAAGGGAATTTGACGCCAGAATCAAGGCTTTTCTCGCCACGAACGAGACGATTGACTACCTCTGCGAACCAAAACTCGACGGTGTTGCCGTTGCGCTCACCTACAAAAAGGGGCTGTTGATCCGGGCCGCAACCCGTGGCGACGGGACCACCGGCGAAGAGATCACCCAGAACGCCAGGACCATCCCCGCCATCCCCCTGCGCCTGCAAGGGGACTTTCCGGAAGAACTTGAGGTGCGCGGCGAAGTCTACATGGAACTCGCAGCCTTCCGCGAACTGAACCGCCAGCGCCGTGAAGAAGGGGAAGCGACCTACGCCAATCCGCGCAACCTGACTGCCGGCAGTCTGCGCCAGCTCGATTCGCGCCTGACCGCCGCCCGCCCGTTGACCATCGGCTGTTACGGCATCGGCACCCTCACCGGTCCCGCACCGCAAAGTCACGGCGAACTGCTCGCCACCCTGCGTCGCTGGGGGCTGCACGTCAATCTGGAGATGACCAAAGCGGTCCATGGGATCGAGGCGGTCATCGCCCGCTACGGCGAATTGCAGGAACTACGCGACAACCTCCCCTATGAAATCGACGGCATGGTCGTCAAGGTTGACAGCCTGGCCCTGCAGCAGGAACTCGGAGAGAAAAGCCGTACACCGCGTTGGGCCATCGCCTGCAAGTTTCCGGCGCGGCAGGAAACTACGGTTGTCGAATCGATCCGCCTCCAGGTCGGCCGGACCGGCGCCGTCACCCCGGTCGCCAACCTGCGTCCGGTCAACGTCAGCGGCGTCNAGCGGCGTCACCGTCTCCAGCGCCAGCCTGCACAACTGGGACGAGATTGCCCGGCTGGATGTAAAAATCGGCGACACCGTCGTCGTCGAGCGCGCCGGTGATGTCATCCCCGACATCGTCCGCGTCATCACCGAACAGCGGACTGGGGCGGAAGAAGAGATTCCCGAACCGCAAAGCTGCCCGGTCTGTGGCTCCCCGATCTACCGCGAAGAGGGGGAAGTCGTCCCCCGCTGCCAGGGACTCGACTGTCCAGCCAAACTCAAGGAATCACTCAAACATTACTGTTCGCGCGGAGCGATGGATATTGAAGGTCTTGGTGACCGATTGATCGATCAAATGCTGCGTCTCGACCTGGTTCACGGCATCGCCGACATCTACCGCCTGACCCGCGATGACCTCTTTCGTTTCGACCGGATGGGGGAAAAACTGGCGAGCAACCTGCTCAACGCTATTGAAGCGAGCAAGGAACGACCACTCGAAAATTTCATCTTTGCCCTCGGCATTCGCCATGTCGGCCAGCATTTGGCCAAGGTCCTCAGTCGCCAGTTCGGCAGCCTGGACAACCTCGCCGGCGCGAACGAGGAGAAGCTGATTGCCATTCATGAGATCGGTCCGCAGGTAACGGCCAGTCTTCTCCACTTCTTCAGCGCCGAAAACAACCGCAGACTGCTCGTCGAACTGGCTGAACTCGGGGTCAATCCGCAAGGGAGCACGCGCCAGGCCGGCACCGCACTGCAGGGGAAAACCTTTGTCTTTACCGGCGCCCTAGAACGTTTCACCCGCAGTGAAGGGGAAGCCCTGGTTGAAGCCCAAGGGGGACGCGCCAGCGGCTCGGTCAGCAAAAAAACCGACTACGTCGTCGCCGGTCCGGGTGCCGGCAGCAAACTGGCCAAAGCCGAACAACTTGGAATCACTGTTCTCGACGAAGAAGAATTTCTCCAACTGATCGATCAGGAGGGACAATAACGATGGAAGTCAAAATCATGCGCGCCAGGGTTCATGTCAGTGGCCGCGTCCAGGGTGTCTGGTTCCGCCAGAGCACAAAAAACAAAGCCGAAGAGCACAACGTCACCGGTTGGACACGCAATAACATCGACGGCACGGTCGAAGCACTATTCGAAGGGGAAGAGGTCGACATCCGCACCCTCATCGACTGGTGCCGCCAAGGACCGGAAACCGCCCGCGTCGACAGCCTGCATGTGATCTGGGAAATTCCAACCGGCGAGTTCACAACGTTTCAGATCAAATAACCTTGAGAACACGCAGTTCTTTTACTCAAACTTGAACTCATCGAGATTTGTCGCTTCGGCCCAGACCAGTGATTGCGTTGGAGCACTGACAAAATCGTAGATATTTTCGATAATATTGTAGTGCTTGCGCTCCTCGACGACGATCTTGAGCAGCAGCTTTCTGACCTCTTCGTTCTCCTCTTTCTCCGCCGCCTCGAGGTAGATTGTCTCACTCTCCTTTTCGACTTTCATTGCATAGCGATACGCCTCAAGATTGCTACCGAGACCATTCCCCGAGGAGAGGTCGACCTTGAGTTCGGCAAAGAGATTCCGGGCCGTCTCCAGCGCACGGCTGTCGGCCATCCCGGCAAGCGGTTGTTGCGCCTTGAGCCGGCTGAAAATCTCGTAATGTTTTTGCTCATCGGCAGCGAGATCGGCAAAGATCTGTTTTAACCCCTGGCAGTTACTTTCCGTTGCCAGCCGTGTGTAGAAGTCCTTCCCATCAAGCTCCATTTTCATCGCGAAATCGAAAATGTCCATAAGGGATTTTCCTTTCAACTGGAGGTGGGAATCAGTTCCGACATCAACTTTACCAATCATTGCCGTGCTGTAAAGCCATCCAATTAAAACAACCTTTCTACGGTAGTGAAAATACTGTCTAACTCCCTATAACAACGCTTTTTAGTGCTGCCAAAATGCGTAAATTCCGCCATTCTTGATCAAAATAATAGGCAATTGAATTTTCAACCTGATCATTCTTTGACAATCGGCAAAAATCCGGTCAGGGGCCAGCGCCAAACCGTTGAAAAAAAGACAGGAATATACGTTTACGGACAAGCAGATGCAGAACAGATACCCAAGCGATGAAGAAAAATACCGGCTCATTGCCGAAAAAACCTCAGACGTCATCTGGCTGGCGGACCTGGATGGCCGCGCCCTGTTTGTCTCCCCTTCCATAGAACGCCTCACCGGCTTCACCCCCGAAGAGCATGTGAGTATGTCCTTCGATGATCGCTTCACCCCTGAAAGCGCTAAAAATGCCTATCAATTCCTGCGGGATTATCGTGCAAGGCTGTTGAGCTCACCGGAAGATTGTTGCTCTTCCGATCTCAAAGTCGAATTGGAATACCGCTGCAAGGATGGCAGCTCCAAATGGGGCGAAGTGCGCACCACTCCCTATTGTGATGACAAAGGAAACCTGGTCGGTTTTCATGGTGTGACCCGTGATATCACCGAGCGGCGACAGGCGGAAGAAGCGTTACAGGCTTCGGAGGAAAAATATCGCCTGCTGTCGAAAAACGCCATGGACGTTATCTGGAGGCTTGATCTCGCCACGGAAAGGTTTAGATCGAGCAATTGCCGGGCTACACGGCCGAAGAGGCTATGGCCATGCCCCTGGGCGAGACCCTGCCCCCGGACTCCTACAAACGAGCCAGGAAGCATATCGCGGATGGTCTCAGTTCAATCGACAGCAGCAGTTCCGACGAACTGAAGGTGATTGAGCTCGAGGAGAACTGTAAGGACGGCTCGACTATCCATGTCGAAGCCAAGGTCAAATTTCTGCGCAACGAAAAAGGCTGGCCAATCGGTGTCATCGGCATCACCCGCGACATCACCGCGCGTAAAAAAGCCGAGGAGGAACGTGAACACCTGATCGTCGAGCTGCGTCGGGCTTTGGAACAGATCAAACGCCTGAGTGGACTGTTGCCGATTTGCGCATCATGCAAAAAAATCCGCGCTGACGACGGCTACTGGCAGGATGTCGCCGTCTATATCCAGAAGCATTCAGAAGCCGATCTCAGCCATGGAATCTGCCCCGATTGCCTTGATTACCTTTATCCGAAATTCCGTAAGCGGAATGCGGGCAACGCCTGATCTGCCACCGCCTCGTAAGGCCGCGTAAAAACGACCCGTTCCGGCTCAAAAAGGTCAAATTTTACAGCAGGTTACAAACAAGAAAAAAAATATTCCGAACGGGTAAAAAAGAGCTTCCCGAGCACCGTAAAAATCCATTATATTGCGCCATCCCACCCCCTTCAGACATCCGTTCTGCAAGGGGCGTTTTAAGTCGTGGAGGTGCGTCGGATGGCGTTGTCGGAGAAGCGGCGGTCGCAATTAATTGCGACCAACCAGCAGGAGTATCAGGAGCGCTACGCAGCGCTCGATTTCCCCCCAGCAGAAGAGCTTGCAGCAATCCAGCAGCAACGAGATCAACTGCTTGCCGAATTGAGTCAGCAGGTCGAGATCGGCTGCCACGGGACCAAACTCGACATGCGCAACCTTGCACCCGGTTGTCGCAGCGGCATCTCCGGTGGCTGGTCATGCCTGTTTATCAGCGGCCGCTGTAACTGCAACTGTTTCTACTGTCCGACCGATCAGAGCGATCTCGGCTTGCCGACAACCAACACCCTCACCTTTCGTCACCCGGCCGATTATGTCAGCTACCTGGAACGTTTCGGTTTCAACGGCGCCAGCATCAGCGGCGGCGAACCGCTGCTGACACCGAAACGCAGTCTTGGGTTTCTTGCCGCGATCAAACGACGCTTCGGCTCAAACCTGCATACCTGGCTCTACACCAACGGCACACTGATGACGCGGGAACTGGCCGAGCAATTGCGCGATGTCGGGCTTGATGAGATCCGCTTCGATATCGGTGCGACCGATTACAACCTGAAAGCTCTGCGCCTGGCAGCCGGCGTTATCCCCACACTGACCGTTGAGATCCCGGCGATTCCAGAGGAAGCGGAAACGCTCAAACGTCTGTTCAACGAACTGCTGGAGAGCGGAGTCAACCATCTCAACCTGCACCAGCTACGCTTGACGCCATACAACTACCCCCGCCTGCTACCACGCAACTCTCGCTATCTGCACGGCGAAAAAGTCACCGTTCTCGATTCGGAACTCGCGGCACTCGAATTGATTCGCTTCGGCATGGAGCAGGGGATCGAGTTGCCGATCAACTACTGCTCCTTCGTCTACAAAAACCGCTATCAAAGCGAGTCCGCACGCCGCCGGAATGCGATCGTGGTCGCCAAGAGCCACGAAAGCCTCACCGAAAACGGTTACATCCGCACCCTCACCCTGCGCGGAGAACGTCACCTGCTGGCAACCTTACAAGCACGCTTCAGCGAAAATGGTTTTGCAACGGAGCTCTGGAGCATGTCACGCTCCGGGGAACAACTCGCCATTCACCCAGTGCTCTGGCCATTGGTGGAACCAGCCGGACTGCAGCTGCAGATCGATTACGCCTCCGCCAGCCAGCAGGCTGCAATCAGCTACCGCAACCCTTTCTCGGTCGTCGAACTCAGTCCGCGCCAGAAAATCATCATCGAACGCAACCGCGTTACGGCAAGCATCGAACTGACAGAAGAACAGGCGGAGCTGTACGGCCGTAGATTCCTGGTCGGCCGCCCCGACGAAACCAGCTTACCCGAGGAATCGCCCTGGGAGGAGCTGACCCGTTTTGAGCGCCTGAGTGAGGGGCTACAGAACTATTATTAAGCTGTCAAATCTCCCCCTTAAATCTTTCCCAAAACGCCAGAGACGACTTGAAGACCGTGTTTCATTCCCATTCATTTCCTGAAACGCTACCAAACATTCAACTTAACTATCTGTTTTTAAAAGAAATAAAAATTTAATATTTTTTTTGTGAACCTTTTCCCAAACTCGTGCGTTCTAAGCCAACAATTCCGATTGAGTGCTGACCGTCTGGGAAATGGGTTCCCTCTGAACCAGCACATACAAATGCAAAGGAGATGGAAAATGTTCAAGTCCAAGCACAGCAAATCCCTTATCGTACTCGCAGCAATCCTGCTTCTCTCGGTACCGGCTATGGCCGGTCAAAACCACGGCTCCAGCCAGGGCCCGAACGGTTATGATGGTGAAGGCAATCCCGACTGCACCCTGAGCATGGGTAACGGCAATCAGACCGGCGATGCTCCCCAGGATGGAACCGGCCAGCGCGGCAAAGGCGACGGTGAATGCAACCTGACCATGGGTAGCGGCAATCAGACCGGCGATCAAGATGGGACCGGCCAACGCGGTAAAGGCGACGGCATTTGCAATGAACTCGCTGGCAATGGCAACCAGTCCGGCGATCAAGACGGAACCGGTCAACGTGGCAAGGGTGACGGCATCTGTAACGAACTCGCCGGCAACGGCAACCAGTCCGGCGATCAAGACGGAACCGGCCAGCGCGGCAAAGGCGACGGCGTCTGCAACCTGGAGCTTGCCAAAGAAAGTCACGGCTCCAACCAGGGTCCGAACGGCTATGATGGCGAAGGTAACCCCGACTGCACTCTGGGCATGGGCAGTGGCAACCAGACTGGTGACCGCGATGGATCGGGTCAAAAAGGTGCCGGCGATGGCATCTGTAACGAACTCGCCGGCAACGGCAATCAGAGCGGCGATCGTGACGGTTCCGGCCAAAAAGGTGCTGGCGACGGCATCTGTAACGAACTCGCCAAACAAAGCCAAAATCAAAAAGGCGATCTGGATCGTACTCGGGATTGCTAATCCGATCGACACTGGACAAAGAATAAAAAATCGGGGACGGCTTCTGCCGTCCCCGATTTTTTATTGTCAATTCAACGAGATAAGCTAACCTTTTTTAGAACAGATAACGGTGAGCAAAAGAAAACAAAGGGGGCTTTATGGCCCGCTGGACCCGTCAGATCCCCAATACCATCACCACCATTCGCCTGCTGCTGGCGGTGCCGATCTTTGTCCTGATTCTGACCGGTCATTTCCAGGCCGTTCTATGGACCGTGCTGATCGCCGGGCTGAGTGACGGCGTCGATGGCTGGCTGGCCCGGCGTCTTCAATGCACCAGCCGTTACGGCGCGATCATCGATCCGCTGGCGGACAAAGTGATGCTGGTCGGAGCCTATGCCGGCTTAGCCCTGGTCGGACTGCTGCCGGCCTGGGTCGCCTGGACCGTCGTCATCAGGGATCTGATCATCATCAGCGGTGCCCTGAGCTACTTTTTCCTCTTCGGCAGTTACGATATGGAACCATCGGCCTGGGGCAAAGCGAGCACCTTTGTTCAGATCACCCTGGCGCTTCTGCTCACAGCCCAGCAGGTGTCCCCCTTCTTCCCCCTCTACGGACTGAAGATCGGCTTCGCCATGTTGCTGGTTCTCGCCCTGGTCAGCGGTTCTCATTATGTCTGGGTGTGGGGCAGGCGCGGGGTGCGCAGATATCGGGAGGAGAGAGGCTCAGGATTGAAAAGCTGAAAAGAAGAGAAAATTGTTTACTGCCCATGTCGAAGTTCGAGAGATTCCCGGTAGACATCACTCCCGGCAACACCGAATTCCTTCGCCACCTGCTTGACGATCTCTTTCCAGCTCAGATCCGTTTCCTCACGCAGCTGCTGCAGACGTTCGGTAACGGTTCCAATCGGAGCGGTTTCCGCAGCAGGACCGAGAAGAATGACAATCTCCCCTTTGACCGCCCCACCAGAGAAATGCTCAAGTGCTTGAGCGACCGTACCACTGAATAACTCTTCATGACGCTTGGTCAGCTCACGGGCAATGGCAATGGAGCGTTCACCGCCACAGATCTCACGGATATCCTCAAGGGAAGCCAACAACCGGTGGGGAGCCTCGTAACAGGCGATCGTCTGGCGCTCAGCATACAACCGCTCAAGCAGTTGGCGTCGACCGTGGGCCTTGGCCGGCAGAAAACCGACAAAACGGAAGGCATCGGTCGGCAAGCCGGCGATAGAGAGCGCAGCGACCAAGGCAGAAGGACCGGGAACGGCAACGACCTCGATTCCGGCGGAGCGACAGGCGGAGACCAACCGGTAGCCGGGATCGGCAATGCAGGGAGTTCCGGCGTCACTGATCAGGGCCAGAGAGTCGCCAGCCGTCAACTTTGCAATCAGCTGCTCGGCACGGGCCTGCTCGTTATGCTCATGGTAGGAGATCAGCGCCGTTCTGATACCGTAGTGGTCGAGTAACTTGCGGCTATGGCGGGTATCCTCGGCGGCGATCAGCGAGGCCTCCTGCAACACCCGAACGGCACGATAGGTCATATCCTCAAGGTTGCCGATCGGCGTGGCAACCACATAGAGAATCCCCGTCACCTAGAGCTCCTCCAGTTGTGCCAGCCAGAGTGCAGCAGAAGCATCGCTCGGCATGCGCCAGTCACCGCGTGGCGAGAGGGCGACGGTACCAACCTTCGGCCCATCCGGCAGGCAGGAGCGTTTGAACTGCTGACCGAAGAACCGCCGGTAAAAGGACTTGAGCCACTTCAGGATCTCGTCACGCGCATACTCCCCGGCAAAGGCTTCCTCAGCCAGCAGCAGGACTTTACGCGGCGGGAAATGCATCCGCACCACCTGGTAGAGGTAGAAATCGTGCAGTTCGTAAGGGCCGACGACCTGCTCGGTCTTCTGGGCAATGTCGCCATTCTCATCAGGCGGCAGGAGCTCGGGGGACACCGGTGTCGCGCAAACATCGTCGAGCACTTCAGAGATGCGGCCGCTGAACTCCTCACGTGCACACCAGTCGACCAGATAACGCACCAGGGTCTTGGGTACTCCGCAATTCACGGCGTACATCGACATGTGATCGCCGTTGTAGGTACACCAGCCCAGGGCCAGCTCGGAGAGATCACCGGTACCGATGACCAGCCCACCGACCTGATTGGCGACATCCATCAGGATCTGGGTCCGTTCGCGCGCCTGGCTGTTTTCATAGGTGATGTCGTGCAGCTGCGGATCGTGACCGATATCGAGGAAATGCTGGCGCACCGCCGGATCTATGGAGACCACACGCAACTCGACTCCCAACTGCTGAGCCAACGCCTCGGCGTTCCCCCGGGTTCGGCTGGTGGTCCCGAAACCGGGCATGGTCAGGGCGACAATCCCCTTACGCTCGAGTCCCAGTCGATCAAAAGCTTTGACGGTCACCAGCAGCGCCAGGGTCGAGTCAAGCCCGCCGGAGAGACCGATAACGACCGTTTTACAGCCGGTATGGCGCAGACGCTTGATCAGGCCGCTGGTCTGAATCTGGAATATTTCGTGGCAGCGTGCCGCCCGTTCGTGATCATCCGGCGGCACGAAAGGCGTTTTTTCCAGCCAACGCAGCAGATTCGTTACCTTCACGGGGTTGAGCCGAAAAGCTTCAACGCGGTAATCCTGAACCGGGTTGCCGCTGGCAAAGGTCGTATTGCGCTGACGTTCACCGACCAAACGTTCAATATCGATATCGGCCATAATCAGCTGACTGTCGAAACGGAAGCGCTCGCTCTCCGCCAGAATCCGGCCATTTTCGGCAACAAGGGAGTGGCCGGAAAAAACGAGATCGGTACTCGATTCATTCGGCCCGGCAGAAGCATAGGCGTAAGCCGCCAGACAGCGCGCCGACTGGGCCGCAACCAGATCACGCCGGTAAGCCTGTTTGCCGAGAATCTCCGGGCTCGCTGAGAGGTTGAGCAGCAAACTCGCTCCGGCCAAAGCCTGGGAACCGCTCGGCGGAGCCACCGACCAGGCATCCTCACAGATTTCGATTCCGATAAGCAGCCCCGGAACATCTTCGGCGCGGAACAGCAGATCGGTTCCGAATGGCACATCATGCGAACCGATCCGGCAGAAACCGCTGGTCGCATCGTAAGCAGGGCTGAACCAGCGCTGCTCGTAGAATTCGCCGCTGTTGGGGAGATAGGTTTTCGGCACCAGGCCAAGGATTCTGCCGCCACTGATCAGGGCACCGCAGTTGAACAGGCGTCCGTCAACATTCACCGGCGCCCCGACGATCAGGGTCATCCCCAGCTTGCCACTGAACTCGGCCAGCTCCTGAAGCGCAGCCCCAACCCGTGTCTGTAGCTGCTGCTGAAAAAAAAGGTCGGCACAGGTATAGCCGGTCAGACACAACTCGGGAAAAAGCAGCAGGCGACATTGCTGTTCAGCGGCCCGTTCGGCAATGCGCACGATCTCGGCGGTATTAAAAGCGACATCAGCCACCTTCAACTCCGGGCTTGCGACCCCGAGCCGGATCAGCCCGAAGGCGGCAAGATCAAGACCTGCTTCCGTATTCGTCGTTACCATATACACTCCTGTGACAGGTTCAATCTACGCTGGACTGTCTGCAGCGATTCTCAAAGAGAAAACGCATCGACCAAATGGGTAATTTCAGCTGCGCCATTTCCCCGGCCCAGTACCGCGACCACATCGAAACGCGGCTGCAATCTCGTTTCCCCCAGGTTCTGCAGATACCATTGGGCGGTGCGAATAATCTGTTGTTGTTTGCGAGGCCCGACAGCCTCCTGCGGGGTTCCAAAGGCATTACTGCGCCGGGTCTTGACCTCAACGAAGACGAGCAGCTTGCGTTGCCGGGCAACGATATCGATCTCCCCCACAGGAGTTCGGTAGTTGCGCTCGAGGATCTTCATCCCCAGTTTTTCCAGGTAATGAACCGCTTGCTCTTCCCCCCAGGCCCCCAGAGCCAGCCGTTCGTCAGTCACGGCAACGCTCCAGATGTTCCCGCACACCAGCAAAGGTTTTACGATGCAGGGAGGACGGACCGAGACGGGCGATCGCTTCACGGTGATCGCGGGTTCCATACCCTTTGTGCTTCTCAAGCCCGTAGCCCGGCAATTGGCGAGCATAGCTGAGCATGATCCGGTCACGTGCCACCTTCGCCAGCACAGATGCCGCAGCGATGGACAGCGAACGGCTGTCCCCCTGCTTAAGCGTCTGCTGCGAGCAATCAAGCGGCAACGGTGTAATTCCATCAATCAGCAAATGATCCGGCTCAAGACCCAGGCGCGCAACAGCCCGCTGCATCGCCAGCAGGGTCGCCTGGAGAATATTGATCCGGTCAATTTCCGCAACAGAAGCCACCCCGATACCATAGGCATGCGCCTGGGCACGAATTAACGGGAAAAGCTGCTCACGTTTCTTTTCCGACAATTTCTTCGAATCGGTCAAGCCTGGCAGGTCGAAGCTGGCGGGCAGAATCACCGCCGCGGCAACAACCGGGCCGGCCAACGGTCCACGCCCGGCCTCGTCGATCCCGGCCACGAGACGAACCCCGCGGGCTTTTGCCTGGTTCTCGAAATGCAGGGTTGAAATTTCCGGCTCTGCAAACAACTCAAGGGTCGTCATAGCCATCTCAAATAAGTCACGCAGGTAAAAAAAAAGCCTCCGGCGGTTGCCGGAGGCTTATCTTAACCAATTTTTAAATCTTAGGCCATCCGCTTCTCGGAAATCCGGGCAGCCTTACCACGCAGGTTGCGCAGGTAGTACAGCTTGGCGCGACGGACCTGGCCGACGCGGAGCACTTCGATCTTGTCGATGCTCGGCGAATGCAGCGGGAAAATCCGCTCGACGCCGATATTACCAGAGATCTTGCGCACGGTGTAGGAAGAGCCGAGGCCACTGTTGACGCGCTTGATACAGACCCCTTGGAAAACCTGGATCCGCTGCTTGTCACCCTCGGTGATCTTTACGTGAACTTTCAGAGTATCACCGGCTTTGAAACGCGGGATATCCTTCTTCATTTGTTCCATTTCCAACTTATCGATGATATTCATCTCTTTCCTCCTGGATTGACCTATCGCCAAACGAGTGTTCTGTTATCGGTTGACCGGAATCATTCTTCAGGTTCCGGTTGTTGTTTCAATTTTTCAAGAATTGCCAGATCTTCAGCGCTCAGACTGACCTGTTCAAGCAGGTCCGGTCTGCGCTGCAGAGTTCGCAGTAACTGTTGTTCCCTTCGCCAGCGGGCGATGCGGCCGTGATCTCCGGACAGCAACACCTCAGGGACGGGCATTCCGTTAAAAACCGCTGGCCTTGTGTACTGGGGATATTCCAGCAGGCCATCGGAGAAAGAATCGCTTTCCGCACTCCCTTCGGCACCGAGTACTCCGGGCAAATGGCGCGAGATCGCATCAATCATCACCATCGCCGGGAGCTCTCCACCGGTCAGGACAAAATCACCGATGGAAAATTCATCATCGACAAGCGTCTGACGAATGCGCTCGTCAAAACCTTCGTAACGGCCGCAGATAAAAACCAGTCCCGGCTCGCGTGCCAGCTCAACCGCATCTCGTTGCCTGAAAGGCCGCCCCTGCGGGGTCATGAGCAGCACCTTGGCTCCAGGAGAACGATCCCTGAGAGCGGCGATAGCCCGCGCGACCGGCTCCGGCTTCATCACCATACCGTCACCACCGCCATAGGGGCTGTCATCTGTCGTCAGATGTTTTCCTTCGGCCCAGTCACGCAGGTTATGTGCCCGCACCTCAAGCAAACCCTGCCGGATCGCCCGCCCGAGAATACTTTCCTGCAAAGGCGAATCGATCATGCCGGGGAACAACGTCAGGACATCAAAGATCATTCATCTTCCGGAATCAGGCCCTGCGGCAGGGCAACCTTCATGACCCGTTCATCAAGGTCGATTTCCCGGATGAATTCCTTGACCGCCGGAATCTCGACCTCGCCGAACATTCCCGTCACCACGTAGGTGTCATGGGCGGCCGTCGTATAAATATCCCGTAAGCGACCAATGTCACCCCGCTCTGCATCGATGACCTGCAGCCCCTCGAGCTGACGCCAGTAATACTCATCAGCTTCCAGTTCGGGCAGATCCTCTTCTGGCAGCAGAACCTGACTGCCGATCAGCCTCTCAACGAGATTGATCGACTCATAGTCGCGAAAACGCAACAACACCTGCTCCTTGTGCTGCAACTGACGAACGATCACAAGATCGTCCAGTTGCTCTCCACCGGGCAGGCGCAATGAAACCTGATCGACATTCAGCAGCAACCCGGGATCTCCCGAGTTCAACCGCACTTTCAGGTCGCCGCGTAATCCATGCGTAGCAACTACGCGGCCGACATCGAACAAGGTCTCTGGATCTTTATTCATTCCGATAAACTTATTTACCGTTCAGCAGGTGCGAAAGCACTACTCCATGATCTGCAACATCGCCCGCTTGTTTTCCCGCGTCGCTTTGGCGTTCAGCAATGTCCGCATGGCCTTGGCATTTCGGCCCTGTTTTCCAATAATCCGTCCCATGTCTTCCTGGGCGGCGGCAAGCTTGATCAGAACGCTGCCATCATCGGCAATCTCCTCGGAGATCTCGATCTCTTCGGGTTTTTCAACCAAGGATTTGGCGATTTGCTCGATCAGGTTTTTCATGGGTCATCCTCCGGGTGTAGGGTTTGTTGCCCCGGGTTCCGACCGCTACCAAGGTATCAGGCCTCGACGGTTTCCTTGGCCTTAAACTTGGCCCAGACGCCTGCATGACGCAGAAGACGGCGTACTGTATCGGTCGGCTGAGCGCCTTTGTTGAGCCATTCCAGGGCACGCTCTTCATTGAAGTTTAACAAAAACTCCTCCTGGCGTGGATTGTACTGGCCCAGATTTTCAATAAACCGGCCATCCCGGGGAAAGCGCTCATCTGCGACAACGACACGATAGACCGGCTTCTTCTTAGCGCCACCACGGGCAAGCCTGATTTTTACTGCCATACTGATTGTCCTCCTGAAGGTTCTTGCTGTTGGCCGTATATACGAACAGTTTGGTTGTTTACACGCTAAAAGGGCATCTGGCCACCACGGCCAAGCATCCCCTTGAGCCCCTTGGGGCCCATTTTCTGCATCTTTTTCATCATCTTCTGCGCTTCAATGAAACGCTTCAGTAACTGATTGACATCCTGAACCCGGGTTCCGCTCCCGTTGGCAATCCGCAGACGCCGTGAGCCATTGAGAATCCGGTGATCCATACGCTCTTTAGGCGTCATCGAACGAATAATCGCCTCGATTTTTTTCAGCTCCTTTTCAGGCAGCTGCATCCCCTGGGCCTGTTTCATTGCCTTGCCGGCACCAGGAATCATCTTCAGCAACGAATCGATGGAGCCCATTTTCTTGACCATCTGCATCTGCTCGAGAAAGGTTTCCAGAGTGAAACCATCCTTACGCATCGCTTTTTCAATCGCCGCTGCGTCATCTTCATCGACAGCAGCCTCGGCCTTCTCGATCAGACTGAGAACGTCCCCCATGCCGAGGATCCGCTGTGCCATCCGGTCGGGATGGAACTGCTCCAGAGCATCGAGTTTTTCGCCCATACCGATGAGCTTGATCGGCTTGCCGGTAACCGCCCGGATCGACAACGCGGCACCACCACGGGCATCACCATCGAGCTTCGTCAGAACGACACCGGTCAACGGTAGTTGCTCATCGAAGCTGGCTGCCACGGTAACGGCGTCCTGACCAGTCATCGCATCGGCGACGAAGAGAATCTCCTGCGGTTTGATATTGGCGACAATCCGCTTGAGCTCATCCATCAGCGTCGTATCGATATGCAGACGACCGGCGGTATCGAGAATCAGGGTATCGAAACCATTCAGCTCGGCATATTTAAACGCCCGGGTGCAGATATCGACCGGGTCCTGGCCAACTGCCGAGTCGAAGACCTCGACATTCAACTGACGCCCCAGCGTTTTCAGCTGCTCAATCGCCGCCGGACGGTAGACATCGGCGGGAACCAGCAGCGGATTTCTTTTTTCACGACGCAGCTTAAGCGCCAATTTACCACAGGATGTCGTCTTACCTGCACCCTGAAGGCCACAGACCATCAACGGCACCGGAGGCTTGACCGCCAGGTTGAGAGAGTTATCCTCCCCCTCGCCCATCAACGCTGCGAGTTCTTCGCGAACCACCTTGATCACCTGCTGGGCAGGCGTCAGGCTCTTCAGAACTTCCTGACCAGCCGCCCGCTCACTGACCTTGGCGATGAAATCTTTAACGACACGGAAGTTGACGTCAGCTTCCAGCAACACCAGCCGGATTTCACGCATCGTCTCCTTGATGTGTTGCTCGGTCAGGCGACCGTGCCCACGGAGTTTTTTGAAAACCGAATCCAGTTTATCTGAAAGCGAATCAAACATAGCTATCCAGCGTACCGCTCGCAAAAGCAGAAGAATATGAAACTGCGGCGGCTTGTGTCAAGTTAAAACAACGATAAATCGGTTACAAACAGGTCAGAACAGTCAGGAAAGACGCTCAAAGTCCTCCCCCTTTTTCAACCAGAGCTCGGCGATGTCCAGACCATTTTTTTGCAGCACCCTACTGACGGGTTCCAGCACCTGATGGGAAAAGCGGATCGCCATACCACAATCGGCACTCAACTGCCTGGGGACAGGGATCAGCAGAATCTCAAGATCCGCTCCCTGGAGTATTTTCTCCGCTTTCATCACTCGATGAATCGAATGAAAGATTGCGACACAATCCCCTTCGTTAACCACCTGCTCACCCCGTTAAAATATCCCTGCGGCTCAAGCCCGGCCGCGCATAATGCCATGATTACCGATGGCATGCAAGAGCTATCCACGGCATTGTTGAAATTGACAGGCACCTCACTCCGCGGGTACAGTAGCCAGATCATTACTCGCTGTTAAAGGATCAGCCATTGTCACCGGAACAGTATGCCCCTCTCGCCTTCCTGCTCGCGTTCGCGCTCGGCGTCAATATCCCTCTCGGTTACCTGCGTGAAACCAGTCGTAAATTTTCATTCACCTGGTTTTTACTTATTCACTTGTCAATTCCGTTCATCATTATCCTGCGTACCCGCATGGGGTTCAGTTGGCGCTGGATTCCCCTGACCCTTGGTTGTGCCGTCGTCGGCCAGCTCATCGGCGGCCGCATCAGACGCAGGAAAACTTCGTGAGCCGAAACGACCGCCCCCCTCTGAAACGCGCCCTCAGAGCCTGCTCCATCCTCCAGGAGCTGATGAAGACCAAGGGGATTGGCGAGCAGATCACCCGCCATCAGGCCTGGCTGGTCTGGGACAAGATCGTCGGCGAGCAGATCGCGAACCGGGCTCGCCCCCTCCGGCTGCGCCGTGGTGTGCTGGAAGTCCAGGTCGACCATCCGGTCTGGATGCAGCAGCTCCATATGCTCAAACCGCAGATTTTGGAGAAAATCAACGCTCAAGTCCCGAATGCGGGGATTACGGACATCTACCTGCGCCAGGCCAAAAGCACCGACCCGGTTATTACCTTGAACCGTAACCGAAAGCAGGAGGATCTCCCCTGGCAGAAGGTGGAACTTGACGCAACAGACATGAAAATCATCGAGGAAAAGCTGACGAGAGTCAGCGACGCTGAATTGAAGCAGGAGTTCAAAAGACTACTGATACGCCAGAAGCAACTCGAAAAAAGTCGCTCGCATTAAAACAGGTTACCCCCGCCCATAGATACGCAACACCTCATCCGTATAGTTCCGTTCATCATCACCCTCCCTATCATTATAGATATAGAGAGGCGTTTCGACTTTCAGCCCCGGTCGCCCCCCCTTCCTGGCACTGATCAGAACCAGTCGCGCCCCTTCACCCATACGGGGATGAACCATCCGCAGGCGTTTTGGCTCAAGGCCCTCCGTCCGCATTTCAGAAAAGATTTCCGGCAAACGCTCAGCCAGATGGATCAGCGCGAAACTCCCCCCGTATTTGAGCAAGCGGGCTGCCATGGAGAGGAAATCGAGCAGACCGCCCGCCAGTTCATGCCGGGCCGCCGCCCGCTCATCGTCCGGAGCGATCCGCCCCCCACCGGGGGGACGAAACGGCGGGTTGGTCACCACCAGATCAGCCCAACCGGCAGTGATCTCCGCCCCCAGGTCCCGAATGTCAGCCTCACAGATCCGGACCCGTTCCTGATATGAATTGAGTTCAATATTGCGCCGCGCGCGCTCTGCCATCTCTGCTTGCCGTTCGACACCGATCAACTCCGATGCTGCCGTCAGTTCCGCCAGCAACAACACCAGGATCCCGCTGCCGGTTCCCAGATCGACCACCCGCTTCCAGTTTCCTGTCCCGACAAAATCTGCCAGCAGGACCGGATCAAGAGAGTAACGATACCCGTTGCGGGCCTGGAAAAGCCGAAGGTTGCCGATAGGGAGAGTATCCAGGGTTTCATCCATAACCAAACATTCCGGATAAAAAAAATGCCGGTCCGAAAATCGGACCGGCAAAGCATTCTATAAAGATGGAATCAAGATCAGAATATTACTTAACGTGACACTCTTTACACTTGGTCGGACCTTGGCCTTTTTCTTTATGGCAGTCCTTACAATTCTTGTGATAGGCGTCCTTGGCCTTGGGAGCCTTGGTACCATCGTGGCAGCTCTTACAAGCGGCATAACCTTCGGTGTGGTGGCAGGTAGCACAGTCGGTCAGGCCTTGGTGAGCAGTGTGATTGAAGGTAACGGTGCCCATTTTGACTTCGTACTTGACTTCGGCGGGACCATTGTCAGAAGCGACGGCAACAAAAGCGGTGCCGACAAAAGCGGCGACGATCAGCATTACGACAAGTTTCTTCATTTGGTGTTCCTCCCTTAAATTTGATGTTTGGCAGTCGGTACGGAAATTAACCGAAAAGCGCGAATCATGTCAATCGAAAACTGTATACAATATACACTTCAAATCAGGCCGTCCTCGGCGAGGCGCTGCTGCACACGATCCGATTTCTTGACCACACCGGTAGCCATTTCCGCCTTGAATTCAGACAGTTTCCCTGCCAGTTCAAGATTGTCAACAGCCAGGATCTGGGCCGCAAAGATGCCCGCATTGCGAGCCCCGGCCGGACCGATTGCCATGGTCGCCACCGGAATGCCGGCGGGCATCTGAACCATCGCCAGCAAGGCATCAAGCCCCTGCAACGATGTCGCATCGATCGGAACCGCAATCACCGGCAGAGTTGTTTCGGCAGCAACAACGCCAGCCAGGTGGGCGGCGGCGCCGGCACCGGCGATCAGCACCCGCAGTCCGTTTTTACGGGCACTGTTGACGTAGGTCGCGGTGCGCTCTGGAGTGCGGTGAGCACTGGAAACGATCATTTCAAAAGGGATAGCGAACTGCTTGAGAACCTTGGCCGCTTCCGCCATGACCTCGTAATCGTTGTCACTCCCCATCAGGATTCCAACCAGGGGTTTTCTTTCACTCATCTTGTCTGGCTCTCTTTCTCACGTTTTATTAGCGGTTCAACGCTCGATAACCGATATCCTTGCGATAATGGACGTCCTGCCAGTCGATCAGGGCAACGCCCTCGTAAGCTTTGTCAATGGCATCCTTGACCGTGGTTCCGAGTCCCGTCACGCCGAGAACGCGGCCACCGTTGTTAACGATCTGCTCATCCTTGAAGGCGGTCCCGGCATGGAAAACCATCAGGTCAGCGACTTCGGCCGCAGCATCCAGCCCGGAGATCGGCAACCCTTTGGCAAAAGAGCCGGGATAACCACCACTGGCCATGACCACGCAGACCGCAGCCTTGTCGTGCCATTCAATGCTGTCCTGCTTCAATTCACCACGGGCACAGGCCTGCAGCACCGGCACGATGTCGGACTTCATCCGCATCAGCAGCGGCTGCGCCTCCGGGTCGCCGAAACGGGCGTTGAATTCCACCACGCGCGGCTTGCCGTCGGCGAT
>PKUG01000088.1 GCA_002869665.1 Desulfuromonas sp.
AGACTTCAAAGAACTTCTTGGCTGCCGGGTTCTTCTTCAGGAACTCCTTATTAGCAACAACCTGGATATCGCTGACGACGAAACCGGCTTTCAGCGGGTCGGTGACGGCACCTTCAATGCCGCTGACGGTCATGCGGTCCACGCCCGGCTTCTGGGCTTCGCGCGGGATGATTTTGGGGACGTTGATCCACATGACATCTTTACCCGGCTTCAGCTTACCGATGGTCCAGTTCGGGGCCCAGGTGTAGAAGAAGACCGGCTCGCCGGCATTGTAGCGGGCAATGGTGTCGGCCATGCTGGCCGAGTAACCGGCTTTGATCGGGTTGACATAGTCGTCGAGGCCGTAAACGTCGAAGTGGTGGGCGATAACCTTCTCGCAACCCCAACCGGGAGGACAGGCGGTCAGGTCGGCTTTACCGTCGCCATTGGAGTCGAATGCTTTCATGACCTCGGGACGCTTGAAATCATCCAGAGACGTGATGTTGTATTTTTCCACTTCTTTCTTTGAGACCAGGTAGCCCTGCAGACCACCCGCTTTCGCGACATAACCGACGATTTCAACCCGTTCTTCAGAGTGTTTCGGCATCTGGCTGGTGTGGTTCGGGAACCAGCCGTTGGTCCAGTAATCGATATCGCCAAGCATGACCGCCTGGTAAAAGAGCGGGTTGGCCAGATCTTTCGGCTTGTCAACTTTGTAACCGAGTTCTTCCAGGCCAGCACGAACCAGGGCTTCCTGGAAATAGCCGGTATCCCAGGTGGCACGGGCCGGCTTGACTTCTACGCCCTTGCCGGGCAGGTGATTGGCGGCAAATGCCGGAACCGACATCATGATCAATGCCGTAGCTAACAGGAACAGTCTCTTCATTTTTTTCTCCTTGGTGTTGGGTGACGGATGACAATTTCGGAAGAATTATTTTTTGCCAAACGACTGGGTAATGCGGTCCAGCATCATTGCCAGCAATACGATTGAAAGACCACCGATGGTGGCGAGGCCGATCTCCAGGGTGTTCAGCCCCTGCACGACCGGATTGCCGAGGCCGCCGGCACCGATCAGGGCGGCGATTACGACCATCGACAGGGCCATCATCAGCGTCTGGTTGAGACCGGCCATGATCGACGGCATCGCCAGAGGAATCTGAACCTTACGCAGCACCTGCCAGTTGGTTGCCCCAAAAGCCAGCGCCGCTTCGATCAATTCCGGGTGTACCTGGCGGATGCCGAGGCTGGTCAGGCGCACGATCGGGGGGAGGGCGAAAACAATGGTGGCGAGAATGCCCGATACTGTGCCGATACTGAAGAGCATGACCACCGGAACCAGATAGACAAAAGCCGGTGTGGTCTGCATGGCATCCAGGCAGGGCCTCAGGATGGCCTGAAAACGGTCGCTGCGACCGGCCATGATGCCGAGCGGGATACCGGCCAGGGCACAGAAAAAGACCGAACTGACCACCATGGCAAGGGTGACCATGGTGTCCCCCCACAGCCCCAGGTAACCGACCAGCAGCAGTGTGCCCAGACTGAAGGCGGCCACCCGTTTGCCGGCGTAACGCCAGGCGATGGCAACAAAAAGCAGGATGACGACGATTGGCGGCAGCGAGGTGAAGACCCACTCGAAGCCTTTCAGACAGAGTTCTATCGGCGTTTTGATCGCCTGAAAAATGTCGCGATGATTGAAGACCAGCCAGTCGACGAACTCCTGGACCCATTCGTCGAGGGGAATCAGTTTTTTATCGAAATTTATAATACTCATCAGTTAGTTGGCTCTCTCGCTGGTGGGTTCCGTATTGACGTCCTCTTCCGGTTGATTCCGGTGCAGGGTGCGCAGGAACAGATTTTTCGATACGGCGCCGAGATATTTGCCGTTGTCGTCGAGGATCGGCAGTGGCCAGGGGCGGTCGGCGACCTTGGGCAGGATGTCCTGCAGGGAATCGTTTTGGTGAGCGGCGATAACACCATCAAGATAGGCGTTTGGAATCAGGTGCGGTTGTGTCTCATTGTCGAGCATCTCGCGCAGTGAATCGGTAGAGACGATTCCTTTGAATATTTTTTCGCTGTCGATCACATAGGCGTAATCTCGGTCATTCTTGATCAGGCGCTGGAGGCCGGCCCGTGGATTTTTGCCGTCGGTAATGGGGATCGTAACCTGGGTTTCGGAGGCAATGTCCCCCGCAGTCAGGATGTTGGTCGGGTCGACGCCGCGGAAGAACGCCCGGACATAATCATCTGCCGGGTTTTGGAGAATCTCCTCCGGGGTGCCAACCTGGACAACCCGCCCCCCTTCCATGATGGCGATCCGGTCGCCGATACGCATCGCTTCATCAAGGTCGTGTGAGATGAAAACGATGGTGCGTTTGGATTGGGCCTGGAGCTTGAGCAGTTCGTCCTGCATCTCGGTGCGGATCAGCGGATCGAGTGCTGAAAACGCCTCGTCCATCAGCAGGATATCCGGATCGACGGCCAGCCCGCGGGCCAAGCCAACCCGTTGCTGCATGCCGCCGGAAAGCTCAGAGGGTTTGCTTTCAGCCCAGGCTTCGAGGCCGACCTGCTCCAGGGCCTGGCGGGCTCGGGTTTCCCGGGTTTCCCGGTCGACACCGTCCAGTTCGAGGCCGAACGCTGCATTCTGCAGGACACTCATATGCGGCATCAGGGCAAAAGACTGAAAAACCATGCTCAATTTAGCGCGCCGTAATTTGACCAGGTTGTCATCATTCATGGCGACAATGTCTTCACCGTCGATCAGTACTTGCCCCGATGTCGGTTCAATCAGGCGGTTGAGCATGCGTACCATGGTCGATTTTCCCGAGCCGGACAACCCCATGATGACGAAAATCTCACCGCTGTTGATGGTGAAACTGGCGTTCTGGACGCCGACAGTGGTTTCCGTGCGGTCGAAAATCTCTTCTTTGGTCAGCCCCTCTTTAAGTAAGTCCATCGCTTTTTTGGGGTGCGGGCCAAAGATTTTGTACAGGTTTTTGATTTCAATCTTGCAGTTGTTTTGCATAAATGCCTCGTAAATTCGTATGCTTGGGGTCTTATGCAGGAGGTGTTAGAAGTTTGGGAAGAGCACAAAACACCGCAAGCGCTGATTGGGATCGGAGGAATTCAACCGTGAACACAAATAGAGGAAGCGGCACGAATATCAGCCGAAACCCGAAAACTAAGCGTTATTTGTTTTTTAAAGGACAGAGCGACCCGCGACCAGGATCTGCCGGAGCGACAGGATCTGGTGCAACTCTGATTGGAAAGGAGATCCTCGAAGTATCACACTGGGCGATCTTCTCAGCGACCTCCTTGCGGGACAAGGTCGGAACACCCTGGCGGGGTGCCACCTTAGCCAGACAACCATACCGAAGATAAAGCCCTCTTGTCAAATTGGGCTGGCGGGCAAGGGTGCTGCTTTGGTCAGGTCTTCGAGTTTTACAGAAAAAACCATATCTTTGATAGACGGATTGGCTGTGCGTCAATTTGCATTGTTCTCATATGTGGTTATAATTCACGATAAGTTAATGAGAAAAGCGAAGTCCTTGATAATTGCTATAATAACGTTAATTGAGGGGGTTTTGTGGCAGATTTGTCCCAAGTTTTGCGATATTTTGGTTGCCTTTACTAGAAAATTTTAGTAAAAGATTTCTAACCTATTGAAAGAGCAAACTCAGGGCAACCTGGGGACGCAAAGCCACGGATCCCAATGGGATGGCCGGGTTGCCGAGGGGAGGGTCATTCTTCGGTATGGGGAATGGCTTTTTTTATTCTATTTCAGCTGTAAAGCGGGTCTGTGTCTTATCGCTCTCGGGAAATGCCCCACCCTCAGCTATTTCAATTTTCATTCAGTTTGCTGCCTGGCCCCTCAGTCGACTCTCAAAAATGATAAGATAGTGAGACGCTCCGTTTCAGAAAATTTGATATTTTCATTTTAATTTTATTATTTTTCGATGTCGAGTTTGCCCGTGAAGAATGTACTTGTTGTCGACGATGAAAAATCTTTTCTGCTTTCGTTAAAAGATGGTTTGGACAGGTATAGGGATCAATTCCAGGTCCATTATGCTGAAAATGGCTGTCAGGCAGTTAAGACTTTATCCGAAAAAGCCATCGACCTGCTGGTTACTGATCTGAAAATGCCGGAAATGGACGGTTTCGAGCTGCTTGCCTGGCTCAGTCAGAATCAGCCCCAACTCCCGGTTGTCGTTATGTCAGCATTCGGAACGCCAGAAATTGAGGCTCGACTGTCGCAGAGGGATTCGTTGCAATTCCTGCATAAGCCTCTGGATATCGAGACGCTTGAATCCGCGATAAACAACGGGTTGAATGCCGATAAGAAATGTTACATTCATGGCATCACCCTGGCGACCTTTCTCCAGTTAATCAAGGCGGAGCGTAAGACCTGCACACTTAAGATCAAGTCTCCGTACCAGATAGCATATCTGTACCTTCAACGTGGAGAACTGATTGACGCCGAAGTGAATGGACTGACCGGGACGCCGGCGGCTCTGGATGTTCTCGGTTGGGATGATACAGAAATCGAGATGAACTCCGTCTGCGAGCACCGTGAGCAGGAGATTGACCTGCCGTTGGAGCATCTGTTGATGGAAGCCTTTCGTATCAAGGATGAGGCCGCGCAATTTAATAATAAAGAAGAGGCGGATCTGGCAGAGGGTCAGGAGCCTGAAAATAATGATTCGAAAACGGTTTCGAATCGCTTAAAAGAAGTCATTGCTAAAGGAGGAAAAGTTATGCAGGACAAGCTGGAAACGTTGAAGAAGATAAATGGTTTTATCGCTGCAGGTGCCTTCTCCCCGGCCGGGGAACTGATGGCTGCGGTCAGCACGTCTCAGGACATGCATCTTGCCGAAATCGGCGCTCTGGCCAATGACATTCTGCTCAAGGCTCAGGAAGAAACCGATATCATGGGTGTTGGCCGCGGTTCCTTTATTCACATCGTTGCACCGAAAGCCAACATCATCATGCGCTGCCTGAACGAGAACACTGACTTCCATGTCAGTGAAGCCGGTCGTGCCCATGTGCATGTGATGGTTGTTCTCGAAGCCGAGGGGAACATCGCTCTGGCCAAGATGCAACTCGAAAAAGTCATCACGGAGATTGCAGCTGACGTCAGGTAGATCTCGCCGAAAAACCCGGCTAATCATGCGGAAAAGGGCTCTCGAAAAGGGGGCCCTTTTTTTGTGTAAAATCAACATATTGTGACGTGTATCTGGCTTAAAATATCATCACGCATTTATTGGGATATCTGGAATATTGCATGGGGCCTGTCTGGTTCTCCTTGATTTTTAAATTTTCAGTATTTTATTTAATGTATACGTAAAAAAAACTTGAAATAAAAACGTTGGGTGCTAGTCTTCATTAAAAATTGATGGAGTATATTTAAGCGTAAAATTCAGATACTTAGAAAGCTGAATCAACCGAAAAGAGCAAACTCAGGGCAACCTGGGGACGCAAAGCCACGGATCCCACGAGGACCGCCGGGTTGCCGAAGATGTTTTGGTTGTGCCTAACTACAAGCCATTCTTCGGACAGATGAATGGCTTGTTCATTTTTCGCGGGATATTGAATGTTGAGGTCCTGAAGGGGGCAGGATGAACTGCCACAGATAGAGATGCTGGATGATTATGAAAACTGTTCTGATTGTTGATGACGAGAAATCTTTTCTTCTGGCCGCATGTGATGGCCTGGTCAGACGTCGGAATTCATTTCGGGTTCTGGCCGCCGAAAGTTGCCGTCAGGCCATGGACATTTTGTCATCGACAACGGTCGATCTGCTGGTAACGGATCTCAAGCTGCCTGAAGTCGATGATTTTGCCTTGTTGGCATGGGTGAGCCAACAACAGTCGAGGTTGCCGGTAATCGTCATGTCCACATTCGCCCCCTCGGAAATCGAATTGCGACTGTCGCGTCTCAATATCCAGCAGTTTATTCACAAACCTCTCGATATTGATGCGTTGGAGCGGGCAATTGTTTCCGTCTTCAGCATAAGAAAAAATACTGTTCTGCACGGCATAACTCTGGTCGGTTTTCTGCAGATGGTTAAAGCGGGAAGGATGTCCTGTACTCTGAATGTGTCTAGTCATGCAAAAAAAGGCGCATTGTCTCTGCACCGGGGTGAATTGATCGATGCCGAAATGGATTGTTGCACAGGAATGGAGGCTGCTATCGAAATTCTGTCCTGGAATAACGCAAAGATCGAGATGGATGTCCGTTATCGTTGCCCCATGGTCAGGATCAGTTCCCCGCTCGAATATATTCTGATGGATGCATTTAAAGTAAAAGACAATCTCCCCCTGTTCAACGGCTCGGATGCCGAGGGGGATTTCGCTCAAGATCCACCCCATCCAACTTGGGTCTGATGGAGGCTCAAGCGGCACACTCTATCATTTTTGTTACAGGAGGTAAGACCATGCAGGAAAAACTCGAATCGTTGAAGAAGATCAAAGGTTTTGTCGCCGTTGGCGCATTTTCGCCCGCCGGTGAACTGATGGCTGCGGTCAGCACGTCGCAGGACATGCATCTTGCCGAAATCGGCGCTCTGGCCAATGACATTCTGCTCAAGGCCCAGGAAGAAACCGATATCATGGGTGTCGGCAGGGGCTCGCTGATTCACATCGTTGCTCCTCGCGCTAACATTCTGATGCGTTGCCTGAATGAAAATACCGACTTCCACGTCAGCGAAACCGGTCGTGCACATGTCCATATGATGATGGTTCTTGAAGCCGACGGGAACATTGCCCTGGCCAAAATGCAGCTTGAAAAAGTTATCATGGATATTGCTGCTGACGTCAGATAATTGAAATAAATTCAACAATGGTAATTAGTTAAAAATCCGTATAATTTATGAAATAATTTTTATTAGAAAGTACGAAAAATTAATGTAGTTATCTATTGTGATTTTTAAAATAAGTGATAAAATTCCACATCAGATGAGGTCAAAAGCAAACCCAGAGAAATCTGGGGACGCAAAGCCACGGGTCCTTAAAGGATAGCCGGGTTGCCGGGTTGCCGGGTTGCCGGAGATGATATGGGAACTGTTCTAAAAGGCCATTCTTCGGTTGAAGAATGGCCTTTTCATTGGCCGATGTCCGGTGGCTTGTTTGATTTGGAGAGATGAAGGCACATTTGAAAATTGTTCAGCTAAATGCCTTTTAAGATGCGACAAATATTTTGGGGGTGTTGAACTTTTGTTGGAATCGAATGAAAGAGAAGGCCTCTTGCAGGCCCTGTTGCGAAATGGTTCCGCAACAAATACAACGCTAAACTTTAATGAAGGAGAAAATTATGCAAAAGAAACTTGAATCCTTAAAAAAAATCAATGGATTCCTGGCTGCCGGGCTGTTTTCGCCGGATGGCGAATTGATTGTAGAAGTTAACGTCTCTCAAACCATGAAACTGGCTGAAGTTGGTGCTCTGGCGAATGACGTACTGCTCAAGTCCCAGGAAGAAACGGACATCATGGGTGTCGGACGTGGTTCCTTCATTCACATTGTTGCTCCGAAGGCCAATATCCTGATGCGTTGCCTGAACGAGAACACCGATTTCCATATGAGTGAAGCCGGTCGTGCCCACATTCATATGATGGTGGTTCTGGAAGCCGAAGGGAACATTGCTCTGGCCAAGATGCAGCTTGAAAAAGTCCTTTTGGATCTTGCTGCCGATGTGAGATAGTACGAACATCTAGTTTCGCATCTATCCATCCTGGAAGGAGCTCTACAGTTGCAGGGCTCCTTCCCCGACTCATCTAACAAATGTAATGAAAAAATTTCGTATCGATCTGCATGTCCATACCAATCGTTACTCACCTTGCGCAGAAACCCTGATTCCTGAGTTTTTGGGCGAATCTGCTGAAAAGGCCGGACTCGATGGTGTCGTGATCACCGAACACGATGCGATCTGGTCGGAAGAAGAGGTACGACTGCTGCAGGAGAGCGTTGGTGACAAGGTCAAAATTTATCGTGGTGTAGAGGTCAGCAGCGCTGATGGCCATTTTGTCGTCATCGGATTACAGAGCCTGGAGGGGATCCGACCGGGAATCTCGGCAGTGGATCTTTATGAAGTCGTCAGCGCTCAGAATGCGGTGGCCATTCTGGCTCACCCCCAGCGTTCCGGTCGGGGCGGGAGCAAGTTTCCCGAGACTTCCGGTTGGCATGAGTCGGTCGATGCTGTGGAGGTCGCCAGCAGCATGACTTATGACGAAAATGAACTGCGCGCCAGAACCTTTGCGGAGCAGACAGGGCGATCCATGGTCGCGGGTAGCGATGCGCATTGTCTGCTGCGAGTCGGGGCGACCTATACCGAATTTGATTTTCTTCCCGTTGATGAGACCAGCCTTGCTGAAGCGATCAAGGCCAAAAAGGGAACCCCCAGAAGAGGCGAGTAATCGTTTATGTTTCTTTCTCTGACATGTCCCGAGGCATTACAGGAAATCGCTGATGCCAAATTGATTTTTGACGAGATCTTTGTTCCCAAGGAATGTCCTCCTGCTTCCCACAGCCCTTACCTGCCCGAATACGAGTGGCTGTTTATCACCGAACGTAAACTGGCCCGTTTTCTCGATCCCTGGCTGAAGAGCTATCGTCCTGAGCTGATCGGCAGTGGCGGAATGATCAGCGAGGCGCTTTCCAATGCTTACTGCCACGCACATAAGCGGAACGCCAGGCTGCCGATTCAGGTGACCATCTATGAAGGGAAGGCCGGGCTCCTGCTGAAGATCAAGGATGCCGGTGAGGGTTTCGATATCGATGGCATGGTCAGCAAATTTCTCAGCAACAAGAATTATTTTTACAATGCCGGGAACGGAACCAAGTGCATGTTCGAGACGAAAAACTTCGGTATTTTTTATGCCGAGAACGGGACAGCATTTCACTTGATGTACCTGTTTGATGCCGAGGGGCTGTCACGTTTTGTTTGCAGTAAGAATGAGCGGTTTGCCCACAAAGGGGGACTATTGACCAGGCAGGTTTGATCTCCGTCCCTTGGCAGTTTGTTTATCTTCCCTCGGATTTTCTCATTTTTTCTATGTCCCTGCCTTTTTGATCTTTCCTCAATCCTTTTTAACGCGACTTCTGAAAGGGGTTTCCCTTCGGTAGCAGTGTGCTTACGACAAAGAGCAGGCAGGCTGCGACGACGATACTCGGCCCCGAGGGGGTGTCCCAGCGGAAGGATGAGTAGAGTCCCAGGCATACGGCCAGGCCGCCGAGAAGGCTGGCCAGCAGGGCCATGATTTCGGGACTGCCGGAGAAGCGCCTTGCCGTTGCTGCTGGGATAATCAATAGTGCCGTCACCAGCAGCATCCCCACGACTTTCATCATCACCGCGACCAGCAGGGCCATCAGGCCAAGAAACAGCCAATTGACACGATCGACCGGCACCCCTTCTACGCGGGCCAGATCCTCATGAATCGTAATCAGCAATAAGGGCTCCCAGAGTTTGAACAGGGCGAACAGGGCTACGGCTCCGCCACCGAAAATCCAGGCGAGTTCGCTGTTGCTGATCGACAAAATATCCCCGAAGAGATAAGCGGTCAGGTCGATCCGAATGTCATCCATGAATGCCAGGGCGACCAGTCCGAGTGACAGGGCTCCGTGGGCGAAAATCCCGAGCAGGGTGTCGCCGGCAAGATGTTTCTGCTGCTGACTGAAAAAGAGCAGGATCGCCAGAGTCTGACAGATGACGATGATGCCGAGGGTCAGGTTGATATGGAGGAGAAATCCGAAAGCGATACCGAGCAGCGCCGAGTGGGCCAGGGTGTCGCCGAAATAAGCCAGCCGCCGCCAGACGACAAAGGAGCCGAATGGGCCGGCAACGAGGGCGACCCCAAGTCCGCCGATAAGCGCACGCAGAAGGAAATTTTCAAACATTTCTGGCCTCCCGGATACAGTCACGACAGTGTTCGTGGCGGTGATTGCGGTCATGGACGTACAGTGCTAATTGCTCGGCAGCCCGGGCTCCGAACAGTTCGACATAGGCCGGATGACTGGTGACCATTTCCGGAGCTCCGCTGCAGCAGATGTGGCGATTGAGACAGAGGACCCGGTCAGTCGCCGCCATGACCAGGTGAAGATCGTGTGAAACCATCAGGATCGCGCAGCCGCGTTCTTCCCTGATCCGCGCAATCAGGCGGTAGAGTTCGCTCTGGCCGTGGACATCCACTCCCTGAACCGGTTCATCGAGGACCAGCAGATCGGGCTCCAGAATGAGAGCCCGGGCCAGCAGGACCCGTTGCAGTTCACCGCCGGAAAGGGTCTGCATGGCGCTGTCGAGGACATGGGTTGCGCCGACTTCGGCAAGCAGTTGGTTGATTCTGTCCGCTGTGTTGCGGGAGACCATGCTCAGAAAGCGTTTGACTGTAACCGGAAAGGTTGGGTCGAGGTGCAGTTTCTGCGGCATATAGCCGATGCGCAGGCCGGTCAGACGTGAAACCTCCCCCCGGGTCGGGGTCTGCAAGCCGAGAGCCACCCGCAGCAGGGTGGTCTTCCCGGCCCCGTTAGGGCCAACGATGGTCATGATCTCCCCCGCGTTGAGTTGCAGCTCGATGTTCTCCAGTAATAACCGGCCGCCACGTTCGAGACAGACGTCGGTAATGTTCAGCAATGGCTCCTTCACGCGTTCTCCTTAAGCAGGCGGCATTGTGGGCACAGGCCCATGATCTCGATGGTGTGGCGCTGGACTTCGAATCCGCTTTCGCGGGCATTCTGTTCGATAGCGGTGGTGATCAGTGACGAATCGAGTTCGGCAAAGGCGCGACAGGATGTGCAGATAAAAAATTGTCCTTCGTGGCGATGTTCCGGCTGCAGGCAGGCGACATAGGCGTTCAGCGAAGCGATCCGGTGGATCAGACCCGATTCAAGAAGGAAATCGAGCGCCCGATAAACGGTCGGTGGCGCGGCTCGACCATCGCGTTGCAGCTCTTCCAGGATCTCGTAAGCGCCGATCGGTTTGTGTTGGCGCCAGACAAGAGAAAAGACCCTCCGGCGTAAAGCCGTAAACCTTTGCCCCTGCTGGAGACAGAGTTCTTCAGCCCGGGTTATCGCGTCTTTCATGCAGCGCTGGTGGTCATGATCGCCACTGATAAAGTGCAAGCGTTCAGATGTCATAGCAGACTCCCGCTGAATAAGTGTTGCTGAATAAGTTGACCAGCATTATGTTATATTATAACATAACAGAAAATTCAATGAAGTCACTTAACGGAGCCCCCATGAAAAAAATCCTGATGATCTGCTTTGTTTTGCTGGGAACCTTTTTAGGGTCCTCTTTGTTTGCTGCCGAGTCGCCAAGAGTTGTCGTGAGTATCAAACCGCTGCATTCGCTGGTCAGCGGGGTTATGCAGGGTGTTGGCGAACCCGCACTGTTGGTCAAAGGTGGAGGATCGCCGCATGGCTACAGTCTGAAACCGTCCGAAGCCAGAGCCTTGGCGCAGGCTGACCTGGTGGTCTGGGTCGGCCCTGAGCTGGAAACATTTCTCGAAAAGCCGCTGGTGACTCTTGCGCACAGTGCGCAGCAACTGGCTCTTGCCGGAGAGCTTCACGATGACCTTCTGGAGAAGCGTGATGGTGGTGCCTGGGAAAGCGGTCATCATGACGAGCATGAAGGCCATGGCCATGAACATGGCGGGGACGCAAGTGATCTGCATCTCTGGCTCAGCCCCAAACTGGCGCAGAAGATCGTACAGTTGGTCGGTGACAGGTTGATGGCGCTCGACCCGCCCCATCAGCTGGAATACGCAGCGAATACGGCTAGTCTGATTCAACGTCTGGATCGTTTCGATCAGGGGTTAGCCCGGCAGTTGGCTCCTGTGAAAGATGTTCCCTATGTTGTTTTCCATGCTGCTTATCAGTATTTCGAGACGGCTTATGGCCTGAATGCGGTCGGTTCGGTCACTATCGATCCGGAACGCAAGCCAGGGGCGAAGAAAATTCTGGAGATCAGAAATAAGATTCACACGCTCAACGCCCGCTGCGTGTTCAGTGAACCGCAATTCGAATCACGCCTGATTGCCACGATTATCGAGGGGACCGATTGCCGGACCGGGGTTCTGGATCCGTTGGGTGCCGATATTCCCGCCGGTCCTGATGCTTATTTTACGCTGCTGCAACGGCTGGCCGACAATCTGGAAGCAGGATTGAAATAATTCTTGTTCCAGTGGTTCAGGATATGTCCATTGAAAATGAAACGGCCGCCTTTTGCATGAAGGCGGCCGTATTTAATTTATCGGAGTGAATTTATCTAGCGGGCGAGGTAGTCGTCCAGGAGATAGATCCCTTCCTCGACATAAGGATCATCGGCGATCTCCTCGGCCAGGGTTTTCTTCTCATCCTTTTTGTCTTTGTCCGCGTCGTCTTTCTTCTCCGCGTCTGCACCCTTGTCTTCGTCCATCCCCATCATTCCTCCGTGGGCCAGGAGCTTGTCCTCTTCGGCACGCAGTGACTTTCGTTCGCTGAGAATATCCTCCAGTTTCAGGGACTGCAGGGTTTGCTCCCGGCGTTCGGTGGCGCTGGCCGCGGCCGTGGCGATGTCCTGAAAATCTTCACTTGCTGCGACCCGCTCATGGCTTTCCTGGCGTAACAGGTCGAGTCTCTGGTCAAATTTGTCGCTGTGCTTGTAGTCAGACGCAGCGATGTGATCCCAGGGGAGGGCGTTGTCGAGATATTTTTCGCCACTCTCCAGGCCGTCAAGGCGCGAGGGGAGAATGATGTCGGGGGTGACCCCTTTCTCCTGGGTTGACTCGCCGCTGATGCGATAGAACTTCTGAATGGTAATTTTGGATGCGCCGAGGGGGAGGTATTTTCCCATCCCCTTCAGTTTGACATAGCTGTCCAGGTCGAGCATGGCCTGAACCGTTCCTTTGCCGTGGGTGTGCTCGTCACCGACGATCAGCGCGCGGCCGTAGTCCTGCAAGGCACCGGCGACGATCTCGGAGGCGGAGGCACTGAAGCGGTTGACAAGGACGACGAGCGGACCGTCATAGACGACAGAACTGTCAGTATCGCGTTTGACCTGGATGTTCCCCTGGGTATCACGCACCTGGACGACCGGGCCTGTTTTGATGAAGAGACCGGTGATGCTGACGGCATCGGCGAGGGCGCCGCCGCCGTTATTGCGCAGGTCAACGATCAAACCGGCGATCTTCTCCTTCTTCAACTTTTCCAGTTCGGCACGCATGTCGTCGGTGCAGTTGTTGCCGGTTTTGCCGGTAAAATCGCGATAGAACGAGGGGATCTTGATGTAGCCGAAGGTCTTGCCGCTTTTTTCATCAACGACCGCTGTCCCTTTGACGAAACTCTCTTCGATGACGACGACATCACGAATGATCGGAATGATCAACTGCCGACCATCCTGTTTCTTGACCGTCAGGCGGACCTCGGTCCCCTTTTTGCCGCGGATCAGGGCTACGGCATCACGGATGCGGGTGTCGGTGATGTCGACCGGTTCGTCCTCTCCTTCTGCAACCTTGAGAATGATATCGTCTGCTTCAAGTTGCCCCTGGCGCGATGCCGCACTCCCGGGGATGATGCGAACCACCTTGATGTAGCCGTCTTCTTCCCTCAGGGTGGCGCCAATTCCTTCCAGAGTTCCGCTCATCTGGATGTCGAAATCTTCCTTCGACATCGGCGGCAGGTAGTTGGTGTGTGGATCGTAAGCACGGGAGATGGCGTTGAGATAACGATCGTAGTGGTCCTGTTCGGTCTCTTCGAGCATACGCGAGAGCATATTTCGCGTACTCTTGCCGATTTTTTCCACCGCCTGGACGAACAGCTCACCATCCCCGGTTTCGTCGACCGGGAGCAGCTCGCCGTTGTCGTCAACGCCGATTTCATCTTCGCGCAGGCTGACGTAGCGGCTCAGAATCTGAAGCTTGAGGATCTTTCTCCAGCGTTCGCGCAGTTCCTGTTCATTTTTGACGAAGGTATATTTGTCCGGATCGGTTTCAATGGTTTCCGTCAGGGTCGGATCGATCTTCTCGGCGAGCAACTCATCGACCAGGGTCTGAACCTCGGCGATACGCCGGTCGAGAATCTCGCGTCCGGTCAGTGGCAGATCGAGACGGCCGCGCCGAATAGCATCGTCAATCTCACTGCGGTATTTTCGTAGCGTATCGACATCTTCCTGAAGCAGAAAACGTTTCTGGGAATCGAGCTGTTCCAGGTAGAGATCGAACGCCTTGTGCGAGAGCGTATCGTCGGTTGCGAACTGACTGTAATGTTTGCTGCTCAGTTGCTGGTGGAGGATATGTCCGAGCAGACGAGCCCGGTTGGTATCGAAGCTTTCGGCCTCCAGAGCCAAGGCGCTGAAGGGGATGAGCAATAACAGGAGAACAAGAACGAGCAGTTGGAATTTACTTTTCATTTTTGCCGGAAAAAACATGGAATTCCTCTATGGCTGTTGATCGAAAAGGATCGAGATTTTAATGATTCAACTCACAATGTACCCCTGACCGCAAGAGGTTCGCAAGCAGTATGGCAAGAAAACTTTAATCCTTTGTGTGCTCTTCTGATTTCTGTTTGTGGAAAAGAAGTCGTATCAGGTTGTAGCGCTGCGATCCAGCAGTTCGCGCACCGCAAGCAGCAGGTCGGAGGCAATGGTGGGCTTGGCCATGAAACGGCTGATACCGAGTTCCCGGGCATCCATTTCGCCGAAGCTGTCATGGTAGCCGGTACAGATGATGATCGGCAGGTCAGGCCGGATGCGCAGCAGCTCGCGGGACAGCTTGTCGCCGGTTAAATGGGGCATTGTCATGTCGGTAATGACGAGATCGTAAGCCTGCGGCGCTTCGGTAAATGCCTGCAGGGCGCTGTCACCATCACCGAAGCTGGTGACCCGGTAGCCACGTTCGGCAAGAATTTCGCCGAGGGTATCGATGATGGTTATCTCATCGTCGATCAGCATGATCGCTTCGTGACCGCCGGGCAACTCGGCTTGTTCCGTTCGGACCTCAATAGATGATGGCATGCGGTCGATAATCGGCAGGTAAATGGTGAAGGTTGTGCCCTGGCCGGGGGTACTGTCGAGGGTAATGGCCCCGCCATGCTTCTTGATGATGCCGTCGACGACCGACAGCCCCAGGCCAGTCCCCTTCCCCTGCTCCTTGGTAGTGAAAAAGGGGTCGAAGATCTTTTTCTGATCTTCCAAGCGAATCCCCTTGCCGGTATCGCCGACGCTCAGTTTCAAATAGCGGCCGGGGAAGATCTGTTGCTCGGGGAAGAACTGCTGGTCCCTGATCTCCGCCTCTTCAAGAGCGATGGTGAGAACGCCGCCATTTTCGCCCATGGCGTGATAAGCATTCGTGCACAGGTTCATGATGACCTGGTGGATCTGTGTCGAATTGGCCAGGATCGTCGCATCGGAGCGCAGATCCTGACGGATTTCGATATTCGATGGCAGGGTTGAGCGTAACAGCTTGAGAGTTTCCTTAAGCAGGGGGGAGATATTGAGAGGCTGGCGGGTGACCTCGGATTGCCTGCTGAAGGTCAGGATCTGCTCAACCAGCTTTGCCGCCCGCTCGGTGACCCGGATCAATTTCTCAATGTGCCCGCGGGTGCGCTCCACCTGCTGACGTTCGATACTGCGCTGCGCCAGTTGGGCATAACCGAAAATGCCGGAGAGGATGTTGTTGAAGTCGTGCGCGATACCGCCGGCGAGGGTACCGATCGCCTCCATCTTGTGGCTCTGCTCCAGTTGTGCTTTCATGCGTTCTTTTTCTTCCTCGGCATTTTTACGGTCGGTAATATCGGCGGCGATGACCAGCTTGGCGCTACGCCCGAGGTCCCACTCGATGATCCGCTCACGCGATTCCAGCCAGCGGCCGAGGATTTCGTTGTAATATTCCCAGATGAAGGTCGCATCCCCACCGTTGTTTTCCAGCAGTTTGTCATTGATGCAGAAATCGCAGGGGCCTTGCAAATTGTGAAAATAAGCCCAGCATGTGCGTTCATCCCGGGCGCCAAAGAGATCATAAACCTTCTGGTTGGCGAAGAGGATCTCGTGAGTGTCAAGATCGGCAACATAAATGAGGGCATCGATGCTGTTGACCAGGTGGGAGAAGCGTTTGTTCGAGGCCAGCAATTCCCGTTTCGATTGTTCATGGGCAGAGATGCGCAACTGAAGGCGGCGGTTGATGGCGGAAATATCGCGAATGACGAGATAGCTCAGCCAGAGCACGATCAGGGCAATGAGGGTACTCGAACCGAACTCAAGAACCAGGTAGTGTGTTTTGCGCCGGGCGTTTTCCTGTTCAAGATCGATCAGCGCCTGGCTCCCTTCGTAATAGAGCTTATTGGCGTTCTCCGTCATGCGCAGGAACAGGGGGGCGCTGGTTTTCAGAAAACTCTTGATCTGCTGTATAACCTGGCGATTCGTCTCTGCATCGGCTGCCGATGCGCTCCGCATTTCGAGCATTTCCGCAAGCGTATGGACCCGTTCCGTGACATCCAGCAGTAAAGGGCGCAGTTCGATAACCGGCAGGTTGTATTTGTTGCCCGGAGCCGGTTGGTAAGTGAATTCCTTGGCGATCTCGTCATGCCCTGGAAGGTTGAGCGGATGTCTGAACTCGACGCTCCCCCCCTTGTCGATGACCAGCAGCAGACTTTTGATTTTCTTGACTGTGTCGAGAATGCTTTCCTGTTGGGCCCGTTGAGCGTGGGGCTCAAGCAGGGTTGCCATGCGATAGAAATTAGCCTCGATTTCGCGGATATCCTGGATCAGGTGTTCGCCGATGGAAATCCGCACCCGCTCGTTTTGTGCGCTGGCTTCAAGTTGCCCTTTGAGGTGGAGAAAGAAAGCATGCTGGATAAAAATCAGGAGAAAGCCGACGAGGAAGATCCCCGACAGCAGGTAGGCGCGCGAGAGAACCCGGTTACGCGGGTCGAGTGCTGGTTTACTTGGCGAAGCCATACTTTGTGAAGATCTCCTGCCCCTTTGCTGAAGCGGCATAGTTCATAAAGTTGCGGGCCAGTTCGGGTGTTTCGGAAAAACTGAGTAGTCCAAGTACCAGCGGGGCCGGCCGGGCCTTATCTTCCGGCAACTGGATGGCTTCCATTGCTTGCGCGTTTTCAGGCATGAAGACGGTCGCATGCCAGTTTATTGCGACATCTGCTTTCCCCTCGCGGAGCGCTTTGGCCAGGTCTTTCGAATCAGTCGTGATGTCGACAACCTTGTCCCAGACCTTTTCGTAGAGTCCGCTCTGTTCGAGAATCCTCTTCGTTTCCCTGCCGATGCTGCCGCTGTCCGGGCTGCCGAGGACGACCCGCAGCTCCGGGCGGATGAGGTCTTCAACACCGGTGATCTTGAGAGGATTTCCTTTGGCGACGACGATGGTAGCCCGGTTGGCACCAACAACCCTGCTTTCACTGACGAAACCCTTCTTTTCGGCGGCCCTGATATAGGAGTCCGCCCCGGGGAAGTAGAGGTCGCCGACGCGGTTCAGTTCAATACTGCGCAGCAGGTTTCCTGACCCCCCCTTGCTGATCTTGATCCGGCAATGATGGTTGTTTTCGATGATATCCGCGATCTCCCTGATCGGCTGGATCATGGTGATGCCACAATAGATAAGCAGTTCCGGTTGGTTTTCGCGTACGGAGGCGCTTTCGTCGCAACCGGTGATCAGCAGAATGAGCGACAGAAGCAGCAGATTGAATGTATTGGTCGAAAACAAATTCATTCCATTGGCGGCGGGCACGATTGCTTTCCATTTGAACGGTTTGAGTCCTGTACTGTGAGGGCCGTCAAAGATGTTGTCCAACGGCGGTCATGTGTTGGCTAACCGTTGCTTTTATTAATACTTACAACATTTTATCTTAAAAGCAAGGGATTACAGAGCGGTCTTTTTGCGATTTTATTGTGATCTTTGATTTAGTACGAAAGGACCCCCCCCCGGCTTTGCCGGGGGACCCTAAAAGTTTGACAGTTCCGGAAGTAATTGAAAGCCTCCCATCTGTGAACCGCTCAAAGTTTACAGAGAAGGAGGC
>PKUG01000190.1:0-4144 GCA_002869665.1 Desulfuromonas sp.
CCGCATCACTTCACCCTCACCGACGAAGCGGTGCGTGGTTATAAGACCAACTGCAAGATGAATCCACCCCTGCGCGCCCAGGATGATCTCGAAGCGATCCATGCCGGCCTGGCCGACGGCACCATAGACGCCATCGCCACCGACCATGCGCCGCATCACATCGACGAGAAGAATGTCGAGTTCGCCATCGCCCTCAACGGTATTGTTGGTCTGGAAACGCTGCTGCCGCTCACTCTTAAGCTGGTCGGCGATAAAGTTCTAACCCTGCCTCAGGCCATCGCCCTGACGACCTGTCAGCCAGCCAGGATCCTCGCTATCGACCGTGGAACCCTGTCGGTTGGCGCAGTGGCCGACATCATCCTGATCAATCCGAACAAGGAATGGACGCTCGAAGCGGAGAAACTTCAATCAAAGAGCAAGAACACCCCCTTTGACGGCATGAAACTGCGCGGTTATGCGGTGCGCACCATCCTGGCCGGAAAGACTGTCTTTGAACGGCAGGACTGATATAAAATAGGCATTTCGTCCCAACTGAAAAAGTTTCCATATACGAGGTTTCAATGAAAGCAGTACTGGCACTTGCCGACGGCAAGTATTTTATCGGCAAAGCCCTGGGGGCGGTCGGCGAAGTCACCGGCGAGGTGGTCTTTAATACCAGCATGACCGGCTACCAGGAAATCCTGACCGATCCCTCCTATCACGGCGAGATCGTCACTATGACCTATCCGCAGATCGGCAACTACGGGATCAACCCTGAAGATGTCGAGTCGCGCAAGCCGTTCCTCTCCGGCTTCGTCGTCAAGGAGTCCTGTCCGTTCCCGAGTAATTTCCGGGCGGAAAAGAGCCTTGATGCTTACCTCAAGGAGAACGGTATCGTCGGCATCGAGGGGATTGACACCCGCTCACTGGTCCGTCACATCCGTACCGCCGGCGCCCAGACCGGGATTATCTCGTCTGTCGACACCGATCCGCAAAGCCTGATCGAAAAGGCCCGCCTGGCGCCATCGATCGTCGGCCGCGATCTGGTTCGCGAAGTCACCTGTGATGCTCCTTACCAGGCCGAAGAAGGGGTCTGGGCTCTCGGCGAAGGTTACGCCAGCGGGGCAGGGGAGAAACCCTACAAGGTTGTCGCCTACGACTTCGGCATCAAGCGTAATATCCTGCGTAACCTGGTCAGTGCCGGTTGTGATGTCACTGTTGTGCCGGCACTCACTCCTGCGGCTGAGGTTCTCGCCATGGAACCGGACGGTGTCTTTCTCAGCAATGGCCCCGGCGATCCGGAGCCGCTGACCTACGCTCANGACCTACGCTCAGGACAATATCCGCGAACTGCTCGGCAAGGTGCCGATTTTCGGGATCTGTCTCGGCCATCAGCTGCTATCGATCGCACTCGGCGGCAAGACCTACAAGCTCAAGTTCGGACACCGCGGCGGCAACCAGCCGGTCCTCGATCACCTGAGCAAGCGGGTCGAAATCACCTCGCAGAATCACGGTTTCGCCGTCGATGACAAGACCCTTGGTGACGATGTCAGCGTGACCCACATCAACCTCAACGACAACACTGTCGAGGGGGTCAGTCACAAAACGTCTCCGGCCTTCTCGGTCCAGTACCATCCGGAAGCGTCGCCCGGTCCGCACGATGCCCATTACCTGTTCGATCGCTTCATCACGCTGATGCAAGAGCACAAGAACTAAGTCCGACTTGCGAAGGAATCGAGATAAATGCCTAAACGCTTAGATATAAAGAAAATTTTAATCATCGGAGCCGGGCCGATCGTCATCGGTCAGGCCTGCGAGTTCGACTACTCCGGAACACAGGCCTGTAAGGCACTGAAAGAAGAAGGGTACGAGGTCGTTCTCCTTAACTCCAACCCGGCGACGATCATGACCGACCCCGATTTCGCCGACCGCACCTATATCGAACCGGTTACGCCTGATGTTCTTGCCAAGATCATCGAGAAGGAGCGTCCCGACGCGCTGCTGCCGACCCTCGGCGGCCAGACCGCGCTCAACACAGCGGTTTCCGTAGCTGAAGCGGGCGTCCTCGACAAATTTAATGTCGAGTTGATCGGCGCCAACCTGCAAGCGATCAAGAAGGCCGAAGACCGCACCCTGTTCAAGCGGGCGATGGAAAAGATCGGGGTCGCCGTACCCCGTTCCGGACTGGCTCACAGCTATCGCGAAGCGATGGAAGTCATCGAACACGTCGGTTACCCGGCAATCATCCGCCCCTCCTTCACCCTTGGCGGCAGCGGCGGCGGTATCGCCTACAACCGCGAAGAATACGAGCGCATGGCTCTTGCCGGCATTGATGCCTCGCCGACCGATGAAATCCTGGTCGAGGAATCGGTCATCGGCTGGAAAGAGTTCGAGCTTGAAGTCATGCGTGATACAGCGGATAACGTCGTCATTATCTGCTCGATCGAAAACTTCGACGCCATGGGCGTCCACACCGGCGACTCGATCACCATCGCTCCGGCCCAGACCCTGACCGACAAGGAATACCAGATCCTCCGTGATGCGTCGCTCAAGATCATCCGCGAGATCGGCGTCGATACCGGCGGGTCCAACATCCAGTTCGGCATCAACCCGCGTGACGGCCGCCTGGTCGTTATCGAAATGAATCCGCGCGTGTCGCGCTCGTCGGCCCTGGCCTCGAAAGCGACAGGTTTCCCGATCGCCAAAATCGCCGCCAACCTCTCGGTCGGCTATCGTCTGGATGAGATTTCCAACGACATCACCCGCGAGACCCTGGCATCCTTCGAGCCGACCATCGACTACGTCGTCACCAAGGTACCGCGCTTTACCTTTGAGAAATTCCCCCAGGCCGACGCCACCCTGACCACCCAGATGAAGTCGGTCGGTGAAGTTATGGCCATCGGCCGGACCTTCAAGGAGAGTTTGCAGAAAGCCCTGCGCTCACTGGAGATCGGTTCCCACGGGTTCGAGAGCAAGATCTTCGCCCGGCCGGAAGATTTCGGCCGTCCGCTGACCGGGGAAGAGGACGACACCCTCAACTACCGGTTGCGCGTCCCGACCGCCGAGCGCCTCTGGTATCTCGCCGACGCCCTGCGCGCAGGTTACAGCATCGAGCAGATTTACCAGCTCAGCGGTATCGATCCCTGGTTCCTGGCCAATATCAACCAGATCATCGACAAAGCAGGGGAGCTGTTGACCTTCAAAAACCGGATCGCCAGCAAGGATCAGGAATTCGTCGACCTGCTGCACGAAGCGAAACAATACGGCTTCTCCGACCGCCGCCTGGCCTATCTCTGGGGGATCAGTGAAGCGGATGTCCGCACCCTGCGCCACGACACCGGGGTTCTCCCCGTCTACAAGCGCGTCGACACCTGCGGTGCCGAGTTCGAGGCCTTCACGCCTTATCTCTATTCGACCTACGAGCAGGAGTGCGAAGCCGAGCCGACAGATCGGCGCAAGATCATGATCCTCGGCGGCGGTCCGAACCGGATCGGCCAGGGGATCGAATTCGACTACTGCTGTGTTCACGGAGCCTTCTCCCTCTCGGATGACGGCTACGAAACGATCATGGTCAACTGTAACCCGGAGACGGTTTCCACCGACTACGATACCTCCGATCGTCTCTATTTCGAACCGCTGACCCTCGAAGACGTGCTGGCTATCGTCGCCAAGGAAAAACCGGTCGGGGTCATTGTTCAGTACGGCGGCCAGACACCGCTTAAACTGGCGGTGTCCCTGGAGCAGGCCGGCGTGCCGATCATCGGTACCTCGCCGGATGCCATCGATCGCGCTGAAGACCGTGAACGCTTCCAGGCACTGCTCAACAAACTCGATCTGAAGCAGCCGGCCAATGGTATCGCCCGCGCCTACGAAGAGGCCGAAGTGATCGCCGAACGGATCGGCTACCCGGTCGTCGTCCGCCCCTCCTACGTTCTTGGTGGCCGCGCCATGGAGATCGTCTACGATGTCGAGCGCCTGCGCGACTATATGAAATACGCCGTCGATGCATCACCGGAGCATCCGGTGCTGATCGACAAGTTCCTGCAGAACGCCATCGAGGTCGATGTGGATGCCCTGTGCGACGGCACGGATGTCGTGATCGGCGGGATCATGCAGCATATCGAGGAAGCAGGGATTCACTCGGGTGACTCGGCCTGTGTTCTGC
>PKUG01000190.1:4165-5891 GCA_002869665.1 Desulfuromonas sp.
CTTTCTCGCTTTCCGATGAGATCATCGCCGAAATCCGCCGTCAGACCATCGAACTGGCGCTGGAACTGAACGTCATCGGTCTGATGAACATCCAGTACGCAATCAAGGATGGCGTGATCTTCCTGCTCGAAGTCAATCCGCGTGCCAGCCGGACAGTTCCTTTCGTCTCCAAGGCGACCGGCCGGCCGCTGGCCCAGATCGCCGCCAAGGTCATGGCCGGCAGAACACTGGCCGAACTCAATGTCTCGGGCGACATCATCCCCGAATACATCTCGGTCAAGGAAGCGGTGCTACCGTTCATCAAGTTCCCCGGTGTCGACACCCTGCTCAGCCCGGAGATGAAGTCAACCGGCGAGGTCATGGGGATCGACATGAACTTTGCCAATGCCTTCGCGAAATCGCAGATCGGTGCCAACGTCAAGCTGCCGCGGTCCGGCAAGATCTTCATCAGCGTCAAGGATTCCGACAAGGAGCTGATCCTCGACTCCGTGCGTAAACTCGTCGATGCCGGCTTCACCATTGTCGCAACCGGCGGCACGGCGCAATTCTTCAACGACAACGGAATTGCCGCCGAGCGGATCAACAAGGTTAAGGAAGGGCGGCCACACTGTGTCGACGCGATCAAGAGCCGCGAATTCGTCCTCGTTTTCAACACGACGCATGGTGCGCAGTCGGTCAAAGACTCCTTTTCCATCCGCCGTTCGGTCATCATAAACGACATCGCCTACTTCACGACGGTCGCCGGAATCAAGGCGGGAACCGACGGGATTCTGGCTGTTTTGCGAGAAAACCTTGACGTTAAGCCGCTTCAAGAGTATTATCCGGCTTCCTGAGAGGTCGTTTTACCAGGTCAATATCCAGTGGGCGGGTTATCCCGCCCGCTGTTTTTTTGAGGAGTCAAGAATAAATGAGTGATACGTTTCCCATTACCGCAGAAGGCTATCAGCGCCTTCAGGAGGAACTGAAAACTCTCGTCCGGGTCGAGCGTCCCAAGGTTGTACAGGACATCGCCGAGGCCCGCAGTCATGGTGATCTGTCGGAAAATGCCGAATACGATGCCGCCAAGGATCGCCAGGGCTTCATCGAAGGGCGTATCAAGGAACTGAATCACAAGATTGCAACGGCCCAGGTCATCGACCCCAAGTCGATCAAGAGCGACAAGATCGTTTTCGGCGCCACGGTCACCCTGTTCGATATCGACACGGAGAAGGAAGTCACCTATCAGATCGTCGGTGAGGACGAAGCTGACATCAAAGTCGGCAAGATTTCCATCACTTCGCCCGTCGGCAAGGCTCTGATCGGCCACCGGGCCGATGAAGAAGTCAGCATTGTTGTCCCTTCTGGGGTCAAGGTCTACGAAATCACTGAAATCAGCTATTCCTGATTCAAGCCGAATAGAGTTGTTTCCCACGGGGTTGTGCCGCAGGCACCACCCCGTTTTTCGTGTTCACATGCGGCCGAACTAGTCGCACGGTTTTTTCCTGCCTATTGCTTTTTCTCCTTTCTTTTGGAACAATCAGGAAATCGATTTTACGCAAAAATACCCAACTCTTCCGGTCAGTCTTTTTTGCGGTCCAGGGAACAGTCTGGGAACACTTTCAACGTACTACTTTGCGACAGCGTGCTGTCGGTGGAGTCACCATGAGCCAGAAAATCACCCGTGATATGACCTTCAACCAGATTCTTCAACTGGGTCCTGAGACCGCTGAAGTTCTTGCCAAATACA
>PKUG01000053.1 GCA_002869665.1 Desulfuromonas sp.
AGATGACATCGATGCAATCCTCCTTCGGCATCATCATGCTGGCGATCGTCGGTGGCCAGCCGAAGGTCCTCACCTTGCGCGAGGTGCTCGACAGCTTTGTTGATCACCGGCGTGAGATCGTCACCCGACGCTGTATTTTCGATCTGAAAAAAGCTGAGGCCCGCGCCCATATTCTTCAGGGGCTCAAGATTGCATTGGAGAATCTCGACGAGGTGATCCAACTGATCAAGAACAGCGCAACACCGGCGGAAGCGAAGAGCGCACTGATGGAGCGCTTCGGGTTTTCAGAAATCCAGGCGCAGGCGATTCTTGACATGCGTCTGCACCGGTTGACCGGTCTCGAGCAGGGGAAAATTATCGCGGAACTGGAAGAAGTTCTGGCCCGGATTGCACGGCTGAAAGAGATCCTCGCCAGCGAAGTGGAGATTCTCGCGATCATCAAGGATGAACTGCTCGAACTGAAAAACAGCTTCAGCAATCCGCGGCGCACCGAAATCGTCGACCGCACGGCGGAACTGACTCTCGAAGATATGATCGTTGAAGAGGATATGGTCGTAACCGTGACCCACGGCGGCTACATCAAGCGTAACGCGGTCTCCCTCTACCGGGCCCAGCGCCGCGGCGGCAAGGGGAAAACCGGCATCCGGCCGAAGGAAGAGGATTTTGTTGAATTGCTGTTCATCGCGTCGACGCACTCCTACATCCTGGTTTTTACCGACCTCGGCAAGGTTTACTGGCTGAAGGTTCACGAAATTCCCCAGGGGGGACGGGCCTCGCGCGGCAAGGCGATCGTTAACCTGTTGCAGCTGGCACCCGACGAGAAGGTCATGACCATTCTGCCGGTCAAGGAGTTTGAGGAAGGGAAGTACATTGTCACCGCAACGGCAAGAGGAACGATCAAGAAGACCGAGCTGATGGCCTATTCCAATCCGCGTACCGGCGGCATCATCGCTCTGACCATCGACGAGGGGGACAGCCTGATTGAAGCGCGCCTGACTGACGGCAAGCGCGACCTGCTGCTCGCCAGCCGTAACGGAAAATCGATCCGTTTCCCCGAGACCGACGTGCGTTCCATGGGCCGTTCGGCACGTGGCGTGCGCGGTATGACCCTGGAAGGGGACGACGAAGTGATCGGTCTGCAGTCGGTTTCCGACAACACCGCGCTGGCGTTGGTGACGGTGACCGAAAACGGCTACGGCAAACGAACCGATATCGCTGAATACCGGGTTCAGAGCCGCGGGGGTAAGGGGATCATCACCATCAAGACGAGCGAACGTAACGGTCGCGTCGTCGCGATCAGGATGGTCGACGACGAGTCGGATCTGATGTTCATCACCAATAAAGGCAAACTACTGCGGACCCGGGTGAAAAATATCCGCGCGATAGGCCGCAATACCCAGGGGGTCAAGATGATGGTGATGGAAGAGGATGAGAAGATTGTTTCCGTCGCCAAGCTGGCGGAGAAGGATACGGCGGATGAAGCGGGACATGCTGGAGAAGCAGCTGAAACGGGAGCTGAAGAACTGGGACCCGAAACGGAAGAGTAGATCCAGAAAGCTTTCCTGGCTGCTGCTCGGCCTGGCCGTACTGCTGATTCTCGGGGCCGGCCTCTACCCCCTCTACCGTAACTGGGAAGAGGGGGCGCCGGAACGAATGCTTAATCATGGTGGTGAACTGGAAAGTGCACATCAGTTCGAAACCGCTGAGGCACTCTACCAGCAACTGAGTCAGGACTACGCGGCAACGCCGCAGGCACCGGAAGCACTTTATCGGCTCGCTCGTATCGAGCAGTATAATCGCCAGAACCTGCGCAAAGCCTTGCTCTGGTATCTGCGTCTGGAAAAGGCCTATCCGGACAACCCGTTGGTACACGCGACACGGCGGGAGTCGGCACGGATCAGTAAATATTCTCTCGGCGACTTTGCCCAGGCGATCAGTTTTTACGAGCGTCTGTTGCTGAGTGGCGATGAAAACGGTGATCGTTACCTGTTTGAGATCGCCGATTGCTATTTCCAGCTCGGTAACTACGTTCAAGCGCGAATCGAGTTGGAGATTCTCGGCGAAAACTATCCGGACAGCCCGCTGCTTGTCGAGGCGCTCTACCGCAAGGGGGGGCTGTTGGTTCTTGAAGGGCGCAATAAAGAAGCCGGGGAAACCTGGACTGCGCTGGTCGAACGCTATCCCGAGAGCATCTACCGCTCGCAGGCCGAATTCGACCTGGCGAAACTGCTCGAAGAGGACGGCCGGCTGGCTGAAGCCTTGAAAAAATATCAGGAGATTGACGACTTTCCGCAGCCGCAGCTGCTGGAAGAAAAGATTGAACACCTGAAAAAGCGCATCGCGGAAAAGAAAAAGGCGGTCTAACATGGAACAGACGCTCAGGATAGGAGTTATCGGTGCGGGAAGCTGGGGTACAACCTTGGCTAACCTGCTGGCGCTCAAGGGGTATCCCGTCACGCTCTGGTGTTTTGAAGCGGATCTCGCCGAGCGGATGCAGCAAACGAAGATCAACGATCTCTACCTTCCGGGGATCGAACTGGCGGAGAATCTTGTGGTCAGCAACGATCTGGCTGACGCGACGGTGGACAAGGCGATGATCCTGTTCGTGTCGCCATCACAGGTGACCCGTCTGGTTCTGCGTCAGGCCCTGCCCAACATTTCAGCCGATGCGCTTATCGTCTCTGCGTCAAAGGGGATCGAAAACGACAGCCTGATGTTGCTGTCCGAGGTTTTCGCAGCCGAACTGCCGGCTGAACTGCACGCACAGGTCGGTTTTCTCTCCGGCCCCTCGTTCGCCCGCGAGGTCAGTCAGGGGATGCCGACGGCGGTCGTGGCTGCGGCCCAGGAGATTCAGGTCGCCGAGCGGATTCAGGAAATCTTCAGCACGCCCAAGTTCCGCGTCTACACCCACACCGATATCATCGGTGTTGAGCTCGGTGGCGCCATGAAAAACGTCATCGCCCTGGCTGCCGGGGTTGCCGACGGGCTTGGCTTCGGCCACAATACCCGGGCGGCACTGATCACCCGCGGCCTGGCCGAGATGACCCGGCTCGGCTTGCGGCTCGGTGGTACGGCGGAAACCTTTGCCGGATTGGCCGGCATGGGTGACCTGGTCCTGACCTGTACCGGTGACCTGTCGCGCAACCGCAGCGTCGGTATCGAACTCGGCAAGGGGCGTAAACTCGGCGAGATCCTGGGCGGCATGCAGATGGTGGCGGAAGGGGTGAAGACAACCCTCTCCGCATACCAGCTGGCGACGAAACTCGGGGTCGAAGTGCCGATTATTGAACAGATGTACCTGATTCTGTATGAAGACAAGGACCCGCGCTCTGCAGTAACTGACCTGATGCTGCGTGACTTGAAAGCGGAAGCGGTCAGACTGTGAAAGGAATAACCATGATGAAACGGATTTTTCTGCTGATTCTTTGCTCGCTTATCTTTTCCGGCATAACCTGGGCTGCTCCGAGTGTCGAGATGAAGACAAATCTCGGGACGATTGTTATCGAACTGGATGCCGAAAAGGCGCCGCTGTCGGTCGAAAATTTCCTCGGCTACGTCGACAGCAAGTACTACGACGGAACCATCTTCCACCGGGTCATTGACGGCTTCATGATCCAGGGGGGCGGCTTTACCGAGACCGATTCTCGCAAGCAGACCCAGGCGCCGATCAAGAATGAAGCGGCCAACGGCCTGAAGAATAACAAAGGGACTATCGCTATGGCCAGAACCGGAGTGGTTGACAGTGCCACCAGCCAGTTCTTCATCAATCTGGTCGATAATGACTTTCTGAATTACCGTGGGCCTGCGCCGCAGACCTATGGCTACGCGGTGTTCGGCAAGGTGACTTCGGGGATGGATGTCGTTGAGAAGATCGGCAAGGTCAGTACGGTGACCAAAGGGCGCCAGTTCCAGAATTATCCCATGCCCCAGGTCGTGATTGAAAGCGTCCGCCGGTTGGAGTAAATCAGGCCAGTCCGGCGCTGGCGAGGGTAAAGCGAACGCTGCAATAAAAATAACCGAACCTCGCCGAGGGGGAATCTGATGGTCAGAAAGGTTGGCCGATGACGATTTTTCGGATCATGAGTTATCACATCGACGCGCTGGCAGGTGGCTTCGGTAGCCATGGCGTCGACCTGTGTGCAAATGTTATACGCGCCCATCTGCCCGACCTGGTCATGCTCCAGCAGAGCGGTCCAGCTGGTGGATATTGTTCCGTAAGTGAACTCGGTGAGCGACTCGGTCTGGCGGTCTACGGCGATGAGTTCGTCGGCGGGAGTGCCTTTCTGTCCCGCTACCCGTTGCGCCAGGTTCAGCGCTTCTCCCTTGGTCACGGGGGGAACTGCCTGCGCGCCGATTTTGAGCATGGCGGCGAGCGGGTTCATCTGTTTAACCTGACGCTGGTGCAGAATCTCCGTGCCAGAAGTGATCAGGTCCGACTGTTGTTCGGCGACCAATTGCTCAATAACCCTGCCCTCACTTGCGCCAGCATCATCGCCGGGGATTTTGGTCTGCCGTTTTACGGCGACTGGCAGAACCATCTCAACGAGCGGCTACGCCGGGCCCGCTATCCTCTCTGGCGCGGAACCTTTCCGGCTCGCTTCCCCCTGCTTGATCGCGATCGTATCTATTTTCAGGGCGCAATCCGTTCATTGGCCGGACATGTGATCTGGTCGGCAGAAGCCCGGCGGGCATCCAGGCACCTACCGCTGGTCCTGACCGTGGAAACGCGGGAAACCCGTGAACCTCTGAAGTTGATGGAACGGGCGAAAATGGGGGCCAAGCAGCCGAACCCCATCTGTGGATAAGTTGTTAACCTGTGGATAACCTGGCGTGCTGGAGGCCTGGTCTTGGCAACCAAAAAGAGTGAAAAGGCCCTTGAGCTGCTGCGTGCACTTGAGGAGCTCTATCCGACGGCACACTGTGCATTGAATTACAAAAATCCCTGGCAGCTGCTGGTGGCGACGATTCTTTCGGCCCAGTGTACTGACGTTCGGGTCAACATCGTGACTGAGACCCTGTTCCGCGAGCTTCCTGAACCGCGCGACATGGCCGCGGCCAGCCAGGAGCAGGTAGAAGAACTGATCCGCTCCACCGGGTTCTTCCGCAACAAGGCGAAAAATCTTATACTCTGTGCCAGCCAGGTTCTCGAACGCCACCAGGGGGAGGTGCCGACGGAGCTGGAGGCACTGGTCGCCCTTAACGGTGTCGGACGTAAGACTGCGAACGTGATTCTCGGCAACGCCTTCGGAATTCCCGGCCTGGTTGTCGATACCCATGTCAAGCGGCTGGCTTTTCGCTTCGGCTGGACCCGGCAGGAGGATCCGGTACGGATCGAAAAGGAACTCTGCAAACTGCTCCCCGCCCAGGAGTGGACCCAGATGGGGCACACACTCATCGCTCATGGCCGGGCCCTGTGCAAAGCGCCGACGCCCCATTGCAGCGCCTGTCCGGTGATTCCGCTCTGCCCGCGTAAAGGGGTCACTCGGGCCAAATAGTTCGTCGATACGACGGCAGAGAGCTCTGTTCTTGAACGCAACGAAAAAACCCCGCAACGAATGTTGCGGGGTTTTTCAGGTATACCCTCAAAGACCTCTCCGGCAGCTGCCGGACTTACGGTCGAATTAGACTTTAATTACGTTTGCCGATTGCGGACCTTTATCTCCCTGGATAACGTCGAACGTGACGCGATCCCCCTCAGCCAGGGATTTGAACCCCTCAGACTGGATTGCCGAAAAGTGAACAAAAACATCGGGGCCGTTGTCTTGCTCGATGAAACCAAACCCCTTAGCGTCGTTAAACCATTTTACAGTACCTTCTGCCATTCCTTAACTCCTTATTACGATGTACGAGGGCTACCGAGACACGATCATTTCGCTTCTAGCACAGGCGAAATTTAAAAACAACGTTATTTTAACGTAAAATATGGAGTTGCAAGCTTTTGAGAGAGATAATTTTTAAGCAACTGAAAAAAATGTTCTATCCAGAGATGAAAATATTCGCGTGCTGGCATTACGAGAAGAGGATTTTTTTTGTAGAATAAAGATTGTCCCTAATTCATCGAGCCACCTGACAAGACTGAGAGGAGATTGTCAATGTCGCTGAACTCGTTCACCAGTCGCAAGACTTTGAAAGTTGGAGATCGCAGTTACGAATATTTCAGTTTACCGGACGCCGCTGCGGCCGGTCTGGGAGAGCAGCTTGAGCGCCTCCCATTTACCCTGAAGATCCTGTTGGAGAACCTGCTGCGCAAGGAAGACGGCAACAACGTCAAGCGTGCGGATATCGAAGCCTTGGCCCGGTGGCAGCCGGGGCAGGATGAGGCCGACGAGATCGCTTTCAGCCCCGCGCGGGTCCTGATGCAGGACTTTACCGGCGTTCCGGCGATTGTCGACCTGGCAGCCATGCGTGATGCCGTCGCCAAGCGTGGCGGTGACCCGGCCAAGATCAATCCGCAGATTCCCGTCGATCTGGTCATCGACCACTCGGTCATGGTCGACTATTACGGTAACCAGACAGCCTTTGGCGCCAACGTTGATCTGGAGATGGAGCGTAACCGTGAGCGTTATGCCTTCCTGCGTTGGGGGCAGAAAGCCTTCGAAAACTTCCGCGTCGTGCCACCGGGAACCGGGATCTGTCACCAGGTCAACCTCGAATACCTGGCCAAGGCGGTCTGGAGTGAGCAGGGGGACGCGGGTGAACTGGCCTATCCCGACACATTGGTCGGGACCGACAGCCACACGACGATGATCAACGGTCTCGGCGTTCTCGGCTGGGGGGTCGGCGGGATCGAGGCCGAAGCGGCAATGCTCGGGCAGCCGATATCGATGCTGATCCCCGAGGTCGTCGGCTTCCGTCTGACCGGGGCCCTCAGTGAAGGGGTAACCGCAACCGACCTCGTCCTGACCGTAACCCAGATGCTGCGCAAGCACGGAGTCGTTGGTAAATTCGTCGAGTTCTTCGGCGCCGGCCTGGCACAACTGCCGCTGGCCGATCGGGCCACGATTGCCAATATGGCGCCCGAGTATGGCGCGACCTGCGGCTTCTTCCCGATCGACGAAGTGACGCTCTCCTATCTCTCCCTCTCGGGGCGTGACGAAGAGACGATCGCCCTGGTCGAAGCCTACTGCAAGGCCCAGGGGCTGTGGCGAACCGACGATCTGGCCGATCCCAACTACAGCGCGATTCTCGAACTCGATCTCGCCACCGTCAAGCCGAGTCTCGCCGGACCGAAACGGCCGCAGGATCGTGTTCTGCTCGAAGAGATGCGGACGGCGACCGAAGAGGTGTTGCCGGTTGAAGGGCGTGAGCAGGGAACGCCGATCAGTGGCAGCTCTGACGAGCTGAATCACGGTGACGTGGTGATCGCCGCCATTACCTCCTGTACCAACACCTCGAATCCGGCGGTCATGATGGCCGCGGGGCTGGTAGCGAAGAAGGCGGTCGAAAAGGGGCTGACACAGAAGTCCTGGGTCAAGACCTCGCTGGCACCCGGCTCCAAGGTCGTCACCGATTACCTGGCCAAGGCCGGGCTGCAGAGCTATCTTGACCAGATCGGCTTCAACATCGTCGGTTACGGTTGTACCACCTGTATCGGCAACTCCGGCCCGCTGACCGGTCCGATTGCCGAGGCGATCGACGCCGGTGACGTGACGGTCTGCTCCGTACTCTCAGGTAACCGAAACTTCGAAGGGCGGATCCACGCCCAGACCAAGGCCAACTGGCTGGCGTCGCCGCCGCTGGTCGTCGCCTTTGCCCTGGCCGGGACCACGCGCATCGATTTAACCAGCGAACCGATCGGTACCGGTACTGACGGCCAGCCGGTCTATCTCAAGGATATCTGGCCGAGCAACGCCGAGGTCGCCGAGATGGTCGGGCTCGTCAATGCCCAGATGTTCACCAAGGAGTATGCCGAGGTCTTCAGTGGCGATGAGAGCTGGCGTAGCCTGCCGATCCCCGAAGGGCTCACTTACACCTGGGATGCGGATTCGACCTATATCCGCCTGCCGAGTTTCTTCGACGAACTGTCGACCGCCACTTCCTACGCCGGCTTCTCCGGCGCCCAGCTGCTGGCCCTGCTCGGTGATTCGATCACCACCGATCATATCTCCCCAGCTGGTTCCTTCAAGGCCGACAGCCCCGCCGGCCGCTACCTGCAGGAGCATGGTGTTGATGCCGTTGACTTCAACTCCTACGGTTCGCGGCGCGGTAATTACGAAGTCATGGTCCGTGGCACCTTCGCCAATATCCGCCTGAAGAACAAGATGCTGCCCGGAACCGAAGGGGGGATCACAAAGTACCTGCCGACGGCTGAGACGACCAGTATCTACGATGCCGCCTGCCGCTATGCCGAGGATGGCACTCCGCTGGTTGTCGTCGCCGGCAAGGAATATGGCACCGGTTCGAGCCGCGACTGGGCGGCCAAGGGAACCCTGCTGCTCGGGGTCAAGGCGGTGCTGGCCGAGAGCTTCGAGCGGATTCACCGCTCCAACCTGGTCGGCATGGGAATCCTGCCGTTGCAGTTCACCGGCGGGCAGTCGGCGGAGAGTCTCGGGCTGGATGGCAGTGAGAAGATCAGTCTCGCTGCGACTGAGCTGAAGGCGAAGCAGACCCTGACGCTGGCGATCGAACGCAGTGACGGAAGCAAGGAGACCATCGATGTGACGAGCCGGGTCGATACCGACCAGGAGGTCGCCTACTTCTACAGCGGTGGTATTTTGAATTACGTCCTTCAGCAACTGATGTAGCCTTGACAAAAATCGTCAAGCAACAAAGGGCGGGCCTTGGGCCCGCCCTTTTATTTTGGCGCAGAAAAATCTGATCGCGTATCGGTCGTGAACATTTATGCCGCTATAATTTAGTGGGAGCATAGTGCTCGCATATTGAGTCCTACAAGGAGAGATCGAGATGAAGATGACTGAAATCAGGGTCGTTGCTCTGGACCGTGGAGTGAAACCGGGGCGTTTGAAAAAAGCCGATCTGATTCGGGAGATCCAGAAAGCGGAGAACAATCCCCAATGCTTCCTGACCGGAATGGCCGAGCATTGCGGTCAGCTCAGTTGTTTGTGGCGGGAGGATTGTAATTAAGGTTTACTCGGCTGGGAGAATTCGCGTGACCAGAGCAACGTTTTCCCTGACCTGCCAGCGAACGTTATAGGCCTCCAGTAACATGCCGTATTCGCGCTGGCTGTTGTCATTGCGCTGGTAGGCCGGACGGGGATCGAGAACGAGGGTCTCGCAAATCATCATCTTAAGACGCGGTGACACCGCCTGATAATGCTGTAGATCGATCATTGCTTCCGGAGAAAACTCAACGACGAGCTGCTCTCCGGGGGCTTTTTCAGCGAAGCCGCCGCGGGCGTCGGCAATACTGTCGCCGTATGGCAGGTAGGGCTTGATGTCGAGCACCGGGGTGCCGTCGATCAGGTCGGCTCCTTCGATTTCCAGAGTCGCCCTCCCCTCCGTACAATCGATTCCCAGCAATTTAACCGCCGAAAGACCGATCGGGTTGGGGCGAAATGGGGAGCGCGACGCGTAAACCCCGACCCGCTTGTTGCCACCGAGGCGCGGCGGGCGGACCGTCGGTTGCCAGCCTTTCTGCCAGTTTTGATGAAAGAGAAACAAAAGCCAGATATGGCTAAAGCCTTCAAGACCGCGGACCGCCTCCGGTGGGCAGAAACCGGGATAGAATTCAACAATGGCACGAACTGATGGAGTCAGGCCGGGTTGCCGCGGGGTAGCAAACTTCTCCCGATACGGACTGCGGATGACGGCGATCGGATCGAGCGGATAATTCATGGTGTCAACTCCGCTGGTTTCAGGTTCTTGCGCTCGCCGGCGCTACTGCTCAGCCAGACGCCGAAAAAGACCAGAGCACAGGCCAGCCATTGCTCCGGAGTAAGACGGTCACCGAGGATCAGCATGCCGAGGATCACGCCGAAAACCGGGATCAGGTTGACGTAACCGGCCGCACGGCTGGCAGGGATACGGCTGACGCTGAAATTATAACAGCCGTAGGCGCCGAAGGTGATAAAGGTTCCAAGATAGATGGTCGCCAGTGCCGGCAGTGTCTCCCAAGACGTCGGGATCCCGACGTCAGGCAGCAGCAGAAAAGGGAAAAAGAACAGGCTGCCGACAAAAGCCTGGAAGGCGGTCAGGAACAGCGGCGGATAATTGCTGGTCAGGTGCTTGAGGGACACCGTGTAACACGCAGCGCAAACCATGGCGAGAAATTCACAGAAATTGCCGAGCAGTGGATTCGGTGCATTGGCACTGCTCTCGCCGGCCAGGCTGAGCCAACCGGCACCGCAGATCGCTAACCCGAAACCGAGCAGGGTCCGTTGGCTGATGCGCTCCTTGAGCCAGAGCCAGGCGAGCAGAGCCACCAGCAGAGGCAACATCGCGGTGATCATCCCCGCCTGCGAGGCGCTGGTCAATTGCAGGGCCTTGGCTTCAAAGAGAAAATAGAGACAGGGTTCGCTCACCGCCATGATCAGCAGGTACTTAATATCTGCCCGACGCCAGTTGATGCGTCGAAAGGCCGGGATGAAAACGAGGAAACAGAGACTGGCGATAAACATGCGGGCAAAGATGACCTGCATCGGATGATAGCCGCGAAAAGCCAGCTTCAGGGCGACGAAAGAACTGGCCCAGAGCAGCATGGCGCAAACCAGGCTGACGGTCGGCAATAATTGGCGGGTTTTCTCGGTCACGGCACAGCTCCAACCGTTACAGGGGGAAAGGCAAATAAAAACAGCGCCGGCGGACCGGCGCTGTTTGCGGTGTTTTGCGCTGTCGTCGGTAACGCCCTTACAGGCTCTCTTCCATATCGAGGCGGAAGAAATCTCTGGCCTTGAGCTGCTGCTCACCACTCATCCGGGTCGGCGCGGTTCCCGGGGCAAAAACCTCGTAATAGGCCTTATCGTCGTCTTCGGCCAGCAGCAGGCCGTTTTCCTTGTCGATCGGGTGAAACTCGATAGTATCCGGAACGCGGAAGTTTTCCACCGGGTACTGCTTTACCGCTTCCTGCATGAAGGCAACCCAGGCCGGGGCGGCGGCACGCGAGCCGGTTTCGCTTTTGCCGAGCGGCCGCTCCTGATCGTAGCCAACCCAGGAGACACAGGCCAACTGCGGAATGAAACCGATATACCAGGCGTCCTTGAGGTCGTTGGTCGTTCCGGTTTTTCCCGCCGAGGGGCGGTCGATTGCCTTGGCACGCCAACCGGTCCCTTCACGAACAACACTCTCCATGATGTTGGTGATCAGGTAGGCGGTCTCCGGCGAGATGACCCGGCGCGGCGGTTTCCGGATCAGGCGCTGGTCAGCGGCCATTCCGGTAGCAAAGTCAGCCGGATCGACCGATTCAAGAATCCGGCCATTGCGATCGCGGATACGGGTGATGTAGGTCGGCGGCACCAGAACTCCGCCGTTGGCGAAGACGGTGTAGGCAGACAGCATCTCGATCGGCGTGACGGCGGTCGAGCCGAGGGCCATCGACAGATCACGCTGCAGCGGGGTCTCAACCCCGAGTTTGCCGATGTAGTTGGCGGCATAATTGACGCCGATGTCCTCGAGGATCTTGATCGTTACGACATTGCGCGAATGGGCCAGGGCCTGGCGGAACAGCGTCGGACCGTAAAATTTCTCCTCGTAATTCTTCGGCTTCCATTCTTCCAGCTCGCCGCTTTCGACTTTACGGTTTTCATAGATCAGCGGGGTATCGAGGATGACGCTGGCCGGGGTATAGCCGCGGTCGAGGGCGGCGGCATAGATCAGTGGCTTGATCGCCGAGCCGGGCAGGCGGTGGGCCTGAATGGCGCGGTTGAACTGGCTTTCGGCGAAGTCGTAGCCGCCGACCATCGCCTTGACCTGGCCGCTGAAGGGATCGATGGCGACCAGCGCTCCCTGGGCCAGCGGCTTCTGCTCGAGGGCCAGTTCCAGCGCCCCTTCATCCTGCTGGGGCAGGGCAACGACGCGAACCTCGATCTCGGCACCGACAGGCATGCGGGTGACCTTCTCATCACCGGCGTTGCCGCTCGGCTCGCCGCCAGCGTCTGCCAGTTCAAAAGGTGCGGCCCACTTGGTCTCCTTGAGCGAGATAAAGCCTTGCTGGCCGCCGAGACGACAGATCAGCTTCCCTTCGTCAAGCCCGGTGACAATGGCCTGGGTAAATGAGCCGACCGTCAGCGGCTCAGAACCGAATTCCTTGAGTTGTTCGGTGAAAAATTCCAGCTGTTCGGCTTCGTTGAGAACCCGTTCCGCCCCCCGGTACCCCTGGCGCTTGTCGTGGTTGCGCAGGTTCTCTTCGACCGCCGAGCGGGCGACCTCCTGCATCGCCAGGTTGATGCTGGTCTCAACCTGTAGCCCGCCGGTGTAAAGAATCTCTTCGCCGAAGCGTTCCTCCAGATAACGCCGGACCTGTTCGTTGAAGTAGGCGGTAACATCGAGGAGGTTGTTGAGCCGTGGCTTGATTTCGACCTGTTCCTGCTCTGCCTGCAGCCGCTCGGCCGGCGTGATATAGCCCTCTTCGACCATCCGTCCGAGGACATATTTCTGGCGGTCCATGGCGCGCTGGTAGTGGCGGTAGGGGGAATAGCGGCTTGGTGCCTGGGGGAGCCCGGCGAGAATGGCGCACTCGGCCAGGGTCAGCTCATCGACGTTCTTGTCGAAATAGTTTTGCGCTGCCGCCTCGACTCCATAGGCGCGGTGGCCGAGGTAGATCTGATTGAGATAGAGATAGAGGATATCCTGCTTGGTCATCGCCTGTTCCATGCGCCAGGCGAGGATCGCTTCCTTGAACTTGCGGGTAAAGGTCCGTTCTGAGGTCAGCAGCAGTTTCTTCGCCACCTGCTGGGTGATGGTACTCCCCCCCTGGGCGATGCCACCGGCCTTGAGGTTTTTCAGCGCGGCGCGCAGAATCGACTGGAAATCGATCCCCTGGTGCTTGAAAAAGCTCGAATCCTCGGCGGCGACAAACGCCTGGATCAGGGTTTTCGGAATTTTCTCGTAAGGGACCAATATCCGGCGCTCACGAGAGTACTCGGCGATAATGGTACCGTCGTCAGCGTGAATCTGGGTGATCAGCGGTGGATGATAATCGGCCAGAGTCTCCACCCGCGGCAGAGTGGAGGAGACGTAAAAATAGGCGCCGACGAGCATCGCCGCCCCGAGAAAAGGGAGGCCGAGGAGCAGGAACAGGAGATATTTCAGATACGTTTTCATTTGCGATACAGTTGCTGGTAGTGATTGATATCATCGGGGGCGGTTCCCCCCGCGGCAAGTAGCAGTCAAACAGTCGTTTTATAGCACGTGGCAGGGCGGCGGGGCAACAGCTTGTCAGCGGTTTCGGCTGCGGCCTGCGGGACTTGACCCGCAAGAATGATCGGCCTATGCTGCGAAAAAATTCCAGCAGAAAGGGATCTTTCCCATGACAAAAAAAGCGGTTGTACTTTATAGCGGCGGACTCGATTCAACGACCTGCATGGCGATCGCCCGTGACCAGGGGTTTGACGCCTACGCCATGAGCTTCTCCTATGGTCAGCGTCACGGTGTCGAACTTGAGAAAGCGCGTGAATATGCGCCCCTGGTCGGCGCCAAAGATCATATGGTCGTCGATATCGATCTGCGCAAGATGGGCGGCAGCGCCCTGACCGCCGATATTGAGGTGCCCAAGGATGCGGCCGACGACGGCGGCATTCCGATTACCTATGTCCCCGCGCGCAACACCATCTTCCTCTCCTTTGCGCTCGGTTGGGCCGAGGTCCTCGGTGCTTCGGACATCTTCATCGGTGTCAATGCCGTCGATTACTCCGGCTATCCCGATTGCCGCCCCGAATTCATCGACGCCTTTGAGCAGATGGCCAACCTGGCGACCAAAGCCGGGGTGGAAGGGAGCCCCTACCACATCCATGCCCCGCTGATTCACCTGACCAAAGCGGAGATCATTCAGCAGGGGCTGGCGCTCGGGGTCGACTACGGGTTGACCCACTCCTGTTACGATCCGACCCCGGAAGGGCTTTCCTGCGGCCATTGCGATTCCTGTCGCCTGCGTCTGAAAGGCTTTGCCGACGCCGGCGCAAAAGACCCGGTTCCCTACGCGGATCAATAGGTATCAGGTTCAGGCCCCGGGGATCAGGTATAGATCTGAAGCCTGATGCCTGTTTTACGAAGGAAACATATATGTCCGATATTCCTCAGATGCCCGATATGCAGCAGAGCCGCGACGATCGCAACATCGCTATCGACAAGGTCGGCGTGAAGGACATCCGCTATCCGATCGTGGTTCTCGACAAACACCGTGAACGTCAGCACACGGTGGCGCGGGTCAATATGTTTGTTGACCTCCCCGAGCAGTTCAAGGGCACCCATATGAGCCGTTTCATCGAAGTGCTCAATCTCTATCACGGTGAGATCAGTGTCGAAAACATGGAGACCATTCTGACCGAGATGAAGAGCCGTCTCGGTGCCGGACGTGCGCATCTGGAGCTCGACTTCCCCTATTTCATCGAAAAGCGCGCCCCGGTGTCGGGCGCGCGCAGTTTGCTGGAATACCAGTGCCGTATGATCGGCTCGCTTGAGCAGAAGTTTGATTTCGTTCTCGAAGCCAGCATTCCGGTGACCTCGCTGTGCCCCTGCTCCAAGGAGATCAGCGATCGTGGCGCCCACAACCAGCGCAGCATCGTTACCGTCCAGATCCGTTACGCGGATCACATCTGGCTCGAAGATCTGATTGCCTGGGTCGAAGAGTGCGCCAGTTGCCCCGTCTATTCCCTGCTCAAGCGCGAGGATGAGAAGGCGGTCACCGAACGCGCCTACGACAACCCGATGTTCGTCGAGGATATGGTTCGTGCCGTGACAGTGAAGCTGCGCGCGGAGGAGCAGATTCGCTGGTTCAAGGTCCAGTGCGAAAACTTCGAATCGATCCATAATCATTCGGCTTACGCCATGATCGAGGAAACCAGGGGGGGCTGAGCAAAGATTCTCGAATGGGCAATTTTCCCCACTTTTTTGCGAGAATTAACCTGGCTGTGGATAACTCTGTGTAAAAGGTGGAAAACCTGCAACGTATACCGGAGAAAACCGACCATTTCCCCCATATTGAGGGTAGATTACCCCCGGGCCGAGTTCACTTGACTTGCCAACTGGGGTGCCCGATAATTCGACGAATATCGTAAAAACCACTTCCGCCGCGCCACCTGCGCTAAATGTCAAAGGAGAAAACCCTTGCTGGATCTGGTACTCAACGCCGGACCGGTCGTCAAGCTGGTCCTGCTCATTCTGCTGTATTTCTCGCTCGTCTCCTGGGCGATCATCTTCTACAAGGCCTCCATTATCCAGAAAGCGATCAAGAGTTCCGATCGTTTCCTCGATTTTTTCTGGACCAAGAAGCGTTTCGACCTTGTCGGCCAGGGGCTCAAGGAGTTCAGTAACTCCCCGATCGCCAACCTGTTCCGCGAAGGTTATCACGAGATGCTGCAACTGCAGAAAAAGGGAGACGATGACGAGCCGGGTGATTTCTCCGAACAGATGGGGATGACCGAGATCGTCGGTCGGGCCTTGCGCCGGGCGACGACCCAGGAAACCCACCGGCTGGAGAAATACCTGACTTTTCTCGCGACCACCGGCTCAACTGCCCCCTTCATTGGCCTGTTCGGGACGGTTTGGGGGATCATGGATGCCTTTCACGGCATCGGTCAGACCGGCAGCGCCTCCCTTGCCGTTGTCGCACCGGGGATTTCCGAAGCGCTGATCGCCACGGCAATCGGTCTGGCGGCGGCGATTCCGGCAGTCATGGGGTACAACCACTTCCTCAACAAGGTCAACGTCCTGATCGGCGAGATGGATAACTTCAGTCAGGAGTTTCTCAACATCGTCGAGCGCATGGAGCGGAGTAACTAGCGATGGAAGTTGGACGCCCCGCCGGCGGACGGCGCAGCAGCCTGTCGCAGATCAACGTGACTCCATTCGTCGATGTCATGCTCGTGCTGCTGATCATTTTCATGGTCACGGCGCCGATGCTCGACCAGGGGGTCGAGGTCGACCTGCCCGAAGTCGCCGAAGCGCCCGGACTGCCGGCCCAGCAGGAACCGCTGGTTGTGACCCTGCAGCGCAACGGCCAGATCCTCATCGGCAAGGCGAAAATCGACCAGGTTGAAAAGCTCGGGCCGGTCATTCGCCAGGCTCTGAAGGACAAGCCGGACCGCGAGGTTTTTCTCGAAGCGGATGACAAGGTTGCCTACGGCCGGGTCGTGCAGGTTATGGCCGCGGTGAAGAAAGCCGGGGTTGAAAAGCTCGGCATGGTGACCCGGATGCCGGAGGAATAACGGCCGGATCATGACTGGAGACCGCAAAGAACGCTGGCGGCAGCTGCAGTCGGTACTTGAGCCCGGCTTCAAGCAGATGCTGTTGATCTCGCTGTTGCTGCACCTGCTCGTGCCGGCACTCTATTACGCCCCCTTCTTCCCCAAGCGTGAGGTTCAGAAACCACCGGTTTACCGGGTCAGCCTGGTCAACAAGCCGGTGAAGAATCCGCAGGCCGGACGTCCGGAAGCGACGACGGTCAAGCCGAAACAGCCACAGCCGAAACCGGTTGTTCCGCCAGCGCCGCCCAAGCCGGTCGCGCCCAAGCCGATACCACCAAAACCGAAGCCGGAACCGGTGAAGCCAAAGCCACAGCCTAAGCCGGAGGTCGTGAAGCCCGAACCGCCGAAACCGACGGTGGTCAAACCCAAGCCGAAGCCGCAACCGGTCGTCGTCAAACCGCAGCCCAAACCGGAACCGGTCGACCCGCGGGTTGATGCGTTGACGCGGCGCTTGCAACAGCTTGAGCAGAATCAGGCCGCCAAGGATGACGAAGCCGCGCGCCTGGAACAGTTACGTAAGCTCAGGGCTGCCGTTGCGGCTGCGACAGCAGCCGCTCAAGCTCCGGTTGAATCCCCGGTCAAGGATGCTCCGGTCGGTATGGTTGATGGTACGGGAGACGAGGTTGGCGTCGCGGTGATAGCCTATGTCCAGGAGTTCATCCGCAGTCAGTGGGCCTTTTCCCAATACCAGGCTGCCGGTCAACCGGAAGCCGAGGTGCTACTCAGTTACAGCAAGACCGGTGCACTGACCAATTACAAGTTTGTACGTAAGTCGGGGAATGACGTCTTTGACGATTCCTTGCGCCGGGCGATTATCAAGTCACAGCAATTGCCCCAAGATTTGCCTGAATCCATGACCTTTAACGTCATTTTCAATCTGAAGGATATGCTGAAACGATGAAATATCTTCATGCCGCCGTCCGCGCCCTTCTGCTCGTCATCTTTTTTGTCTCAGTCGTTCATGCTGCCGATGTCCGTTTTGAAATCACCAAACCGGGAGAACAAACAATTCCCCTGGCGGTGACTCAACTGTTGCCGATCGATGCTCCGCTGGCGGGTGTCGCTGAAGAATTTCACGACGCTCTGGTCGGCGATCTTGAACTGACCGGGCTCTTCGACCTGGTCGATGAGGCTGCCTTTTTGAGTGACGCCATGACTCTCGGTCTGCGCAAAATGGATGTCGATTTTGCGCAGTGGCGCGTACTCGGGACCGATGTTCTGGTCAAGGGTGGCTACAAGGTCACCGGAGAGCAGATTCTTTTTGATCTCAGGCTCTACGACGTCGTCACCCGAGAGAGGCTGACCGGAAAGCGTTATTCGGGAACAAAGGCGGATGCTCGTCGGGTCGGGCACCGTTTTGCCGATCACATTCTTTTTACCCTGACCCAAAAGAAAGGCTCGTTTGACGCCGATATCGCCTACATTTCCAACCGTAGCGGGCACAAGGAGCTCTACCTGATGGATGTCGATGGACATGAGCCGAGGCGCATGACCGCTCATTCTTCGATCGTTCTTAATCCCGATTTCTCCCCGACCCGTAAGGAGCTGATCTACACCTCCTATAAGAA
>PKUG01000146.1 GCA_002869665.1 Desulfuromonas sp.
CGGAGTTCAAGGCCTATGCCCAGCAGATCGTCAACAACGCCCAGGCACTGGCCGGTGGATTGGTTGAAAAAGGCTACAAACTCGTCTCCGGCGGGACCGATAATCACCTGATGCTGATGGACTTCACCGCTACCGAGACAACCTGCAAAGCGGCGGAAAAAGCTCTCGAAGAGGCCGGGATTACCGTCAACAAGAATGCTGTGCCCTTCGATACCCGCTCCCCCTTTGTTACCAGCGGGATCAGGATCGGGACCGCAGCAACGACGACCCGCGGGCTTAAAGAGGCCGAGATGCGCCAGGTTGCCGAGTGGGTTGACCGGGCACTCAACAGCATGGAAGATGAGGCCGCACTGCAGCAGATCCGTGCCGAAGTCAAGGAACTCTGCCTGCGTTTCCCGCTCTACGCGCATCGCCTGGCCTAGGAAAGCGATGGAACGCCCGAGCTGGGACCAGTATTTCATGCAGATCACCCGGCTTGTCGCCACTAGGTCTACGTGCCTGAGACGGCAGGTCGGGGCAGTTATCGTCAAGGACAAGACGATCCTGGCCACCGGTTACAACGGGGCCCCCAGGGGAGTCACTCATTGCGATGTCAGTGGTTGTTTGCGTGAAAAGATGCAGGTTCCTTCGGGCGAGCGGCATGAACTCTGTCGTGGTCTGCATGCTGAGCAGAATGCTATCATTCAGGCGGCCGGACACGGCGTGAATATCTCTGGAGCGACCCTTTACTGCACCGATTCCCCCTGTGTTATCTGCAGCAAGATGCTGATTAACGCCGGAGTGCAGGAGATCGTCTACGGTCGCGGCTATCCGGATCAACTGTCGTTGGAGATGCTCGGCGAGGCCGGGATCAGGTTTCATCATTTTGTCGAGGAAGGCTGCTGATTATGAACTGTCCCTTTTGTTCCCACCCCGATACCCGGGTTGTCGATTCGCGGCTCGGGAAAGAGGGGAACAACGTTCGGCGCCGGCGCGAATGCACGGTCTGTGAACGTCGCTTCACGACCTACGAGCGGGTTGAAGAGATTCTTCCCTGGGTTATCAAGAAGGATGGGCGCCGGGAAGCATTTGACCGGATGAAGATCATCTCCGGCATGCAGCGAGCCTGCGAAAAACGTCCAGTCTCCATGGAGCAGATCGAGGAGATGGTCGATCAGCTGGAACGGCGTTTTCAGGAACGGGGAGACAAGGAGATCGCTTCCAGTTTGATCGGCGAGGCGGTGATGGAGGCTTTACATGATCTTGACGAGGTCGCCTATGTCCGTTTCGCTTCCGTCTACCGTCAGTTCAAGGATATCAACGAATTCATGACGGAGCTGAACGACCTGTTGCAGCGTTCGAATTGATTGACAAAGATCAGCACGGGCCGGAATATTCTTCAGGGTATTCCGGCTTTTGCGTTTACCGAGAATTAAGTTATGACGGCTGACCTGCACGAAACCTTCATGCGTCGCGCCCTGGAACTCGCCCGCCGAGCCGAGGGGCGCACCGCACCCAATCCTCCGGTCGGCGCTGTGATCGTGCGTGATGGCAAGGTTGTAGGTGAAGGTTTTCATCCTCGGGCTGGTGAACCACATGCTGAGGTTTTTGCTCTGCGTGCCGCTGCTGAAAAAGCGGCTGGTGCGGATGTCTATGTCACCCTTGAACCCTGTTCTCATCATGGTAAAACGCCCCCCTGTGCTGATGCCCTGATTGCCGCCGGCGTCAGGCGTGTTTATGTCGGAACCGTTGATCCCAATCCTAAAGTTGCCGGACGAGGGATCGAGCGCTTGCAGGCGGCTGGGATAGAGGTCGAATCCGGTCTCCTGGAATTCGAGAGCTGTGAGCTGATCGCGCCTTTTCGTAAACAGATTCTTACGGGTTTGCCCTACACGGTTTATAAGGCAGCGATGACTCTTGATGGCAACACGGCCACGGAAAGCGGTGACTCCCGCTGGGTGTCCGGAGTTGAAAGTCGGCGGCGGGTGCATCAACTGCGCAATCGGGTTGAGGCGATCATGGTCGGCGTCGAGACGGTATTACAGGACGACCCCCAGCTCAATACCCGTATCGAAGAGGGGAACGGGCGCGATCCGCTACGGGTTGTTGTCGATAGTCAATTGAGAATGCCACCTGAAAGCAAAATGCTGCTACAGGGCTCGGCAGCCGGGACCCTGATCGCGACGATCAGCACGGATCGGGAACGGATCGCTGCGCTGGAAGCAGCCGGGGCTGAAGTCGTGGTTCTTCCTGCTGTACAGAGGCGGGTTGCGCTCCCTGAATTGTGGCAGGAACTGGGGCGCAGAAATATCCAAAAACTGCTCCTGGAGGGTGGGGCGACGCTGGCAAGTGCGGCGTTGGCTGACGGTTTGATCGATCAGCTTATGTTGTTTGTCGCACCGAAAATCCTTGGCGGGCAGAGCCGCCATGGTATTTTTTCCGGGTCTGGTTGTACGTTGATGGCTGACGCCATTCAAATCGAGGGGAGCCGCATCGAAAGATGTGGTGAGGACCTGCTGATTACGGGAGAGGTCAAGCGATGTTTACCGGACTGATTCAGGCGATCGGAACCCTGCGCAGTGTCAACCGAGACAGTGCAGCAGGACGGATGCTTATTGCCAGCAAGTTGGCTGGGGAAGATCTTGAGCTGGGTGAGAGCATAGCCGTTAACGGGGCCTGCTTGACGGTTGTCTCCTGGGATGCCGAGAGCTTTGCCGTCGATGTTTCGCCGGAGACTTTGGATCGAACAACCCTGGGTGAATTGCGTTTGCATCAACCGGTAAACCTTGAACGCGCCCTGC
>PKUG01000193.1 GCA_002869665.1 Desulfuromonas sp.
ACGGCAAGAGTATCTGGCAGGAAAAGATGGTAGCTTAAACTTGACCTGACAGACACCTCCGCAAAACGAGGGTGTTCAAGATTCTGTGTCAGCGGTATGGCTCCCCCCTCTGTGATTGGTCGCTGATCCCCCCAATTGTCCTCAGTCAAGGGCTGCCCCCTCATGTTCTTTCGCAGCTCGTAGCTCATGCGGCTTTCCATCGCTCGTTTTGACTCTGAAAATCGATCCGTGCCCATGATCACGAATACGCTGATACCCCCCTCTGGCACTGAATTTTAGAACCTTAGAATCATTCCTCAAATTATCACTCGAATTATCACTCGTTTTTCAGTGCTGTCTATACGTGAGTTCATGCTTTCTTCAAATAGTTCCGGGACTGTGTACTCCGGTCAAAAAAATGGCCCATCGGAAAGGATGGGCCATGGGTGTGTTGCTCCAGAAGGCTTTTGGGAAAAGCTCTGCGTGACTGATCAGCCCTTGTTATCTTCTTCGACCGCTTCGTAAATATGGTCGAGGATGTCCGGGATGGCGCTGATGACCCGGTTCCAGCTCGGCATCGACGGGGTCGCCATGGGATTGCTGAGATAGGTCTCCCCGGCGCGGACGATGTTCTCGGCGAACAGCTCGACCGCTTTCTCTTCCTTGTGCCGGTCGATCTGCAGGCCGTTGATCTGGGCGTCGTTGTAGAAGCGTTCGACAAAGTCGAGGGCGGTGCGGAAATAGGTCGCCTTCAGGGTGCGGAAGGTCGCCCGGGAGAAGACTGTGCCGTGGGTGGCCAGCTTGCGGATCATCGCCTTGGTGATGTCGGTGCTCATCCGCGACAACCCTTTTTGCGGATCTTCCGCCGAGAGGTCCTGGTGCTTGTGATCGTAGACGTCGGCGATGTCGACCTGACAGATGCGGCTGGCGGCGTAGTTGCGGAACATTTCGGAGATGACCCCGATCTCCAGCCCCCAGTCACTGGGAATGCGCAGGTCGCGCAAAACGTCGGCGCGCATGGAAAACTCGCCGGCCAGGGCGTAGCGGAAGCTGTTGAGATAGTCGAGGTAATCGGAGTGGCCGACAACCTTCTGCAGCGAATGGATCAGCGGGCTGACGAGCAGGCGGCAGACCCGGCCGTTGAGGCTGCCGTTGGCGATGCGCGAGTAGTAGCCTTTGCAGAACTGGTAGTTGAAGTTGGGGTTGGCGACCGGGTAGAAGAGGCGCGCCAGCAGCTCCCGTTTGTAGGTGACGATATCGCAGTCGTGGAGGGCGACGGCGCGGCCACGACCGGCGGCGAGGACATAGCCGAAGCAGTACCAGACGTTGCGCCCCTTGCCCATCTCGGTGGGGGCCAACCCCTTGTCGGCGAGCATTTTGTCGACGGCGCGCAGGCGCGGGCCGTCGTTCCAGAGGATCCGGTGCTCCTGCGGCAGGCGGCCGAAATAGTCTCTGGCGTAGTGGAACTGCGATTCGTCGGCGCGGTCGAGGCCGATGACGATCTCGCGCAGGTATTTTGCGCCCTGCAGTTCATCGAGGATCGGTCCGAGGGCCGGCCCTTCCAGTTCCGAAAAGAGCGACGGCAGCACCAGGCTCATCGGGTTGCGCGACGAGAAACGCTCCAGTTCCTTTTCAAGATCTTCCAACGGGCGGTCGGTCAGGTTATGCAGCGTTGTGATCACGCCGTTTTGAAAAAAGTCAGCCATCGTTCACTCCTTTGTTTCGTAGCTATCCAGTATCTGCAGAATTGCACTGTTCCAGCCTTGGGGGCCGCGCTGCCCGGCATGGAGCACGTTCGGGTTATGCGGCTTTGGGCCGATGCTGCTGGCGGATGGAATGACAACCGCCAGGTCGGCGGCGTCGAGCATGTCCTCGTCGTTGGGGCCGTCGCCGAGGGCGACGCTGTACCAGTCTGCTCCGGGGGTGTTGCGGCGGTAATGGTCGAGCAGGCGATGCAGGGCGTTCCCCTTGCCGGCCCGGTGGTCGAGGACGTGGTAGAAGCGTCCACCACGCAACAGCTTGAGATCGTTTGCTTCAAGTATTTCGGTAAAAGCGGCGAGGGCGGCGGGGGTATCGTCCCAGCGCAGCGGTTCGCTGAAGCGTCGTTCCCGGGCCAGGGCCGCTTTTTCAAGGGGGAGGCCGGTTTCGGCGGCGACTTCGGCGACGGAAAAATCACCGAAACCGCGAAACTTGAAATTGTGCTTATGGCGTAACTGGTGGAGAAACGCCAGGAGCTCAGGATAGGTTCTGCTGAAATTTTGTGCAGCAGCGGCCGGAGACTGCTCCTGCTCGGGAAAAATGATCCCGGCGCCGTTCTCGACGATATAGGGGGCATCAAGCTCCAGTTCCGCGTGGAGACGGGCGATTTCCGCGCCGGTTTTACTGCTGGTCAGGATCACGGGAACCGCCAGTCGGCGGAGCTTTGCCAGCGCCGGGGTGGCGGGAGCCCAGCTGTAGCTGTCGTGGTCGAGCAGGGTGCCGTCGAGGTCGGTGAAGACGATCAGGCGACGCGGGTCTGTGGTCGGCTTGGTCAACATGCCGAATGAAAATTGCAAGGAGGGTGCCAGCGGTCGAGACGGGCGACCGGCGACGCGTGAGGATCAGGCGCTGGTGAGGTCCTTGAGGGTGAGGATCGACTCGATGTCGTTGCGCTCCGACTTGTTGATGATGACGGCGGTGCCGACGAGGGTGGCCCCGGCCGCGGCGATGATTTCCTCGATCGCCTTGAGGGTTGAGCCCTTGGAGTAGAAATCGTCGATGAAGAGGATGCGGTCTTCCGGCGGCAGCACTTCGCGGGAGACGTAGAGGGTCGTCGTCTCCTGCTTGGTGAAGGAATAGCTCTGCGCCGAGTAGGCCTCGCGCATGGTGATCGGGCGTTTTTTCTTGGCGTAGATGAAGGGGGTGCCGAGCTGCGCGGCAACGGCCATGGCGAGCATGATGCCGCTGGTCTCGACGGTCAGCACCTTGGTGATCCCGCGCCCGGCGAAGCGGGCGGCGATGTCGGCGGCCATCAGCTCGATCAGTTGCGGATCGACCATGTGGTTGAGAAAGCGGTCGACCTTGATCACCTCGCCGTCGATGGCACCGTCGCGGTGAATCCGTTCCAGCAGGGCCTGCGCCGCGTTCATTTGCGGTCCTCCCGGTCATAGGGGAGGCCGAGGGCCTCGGGCTGCTGACCGGCGCCTTTCTGCAGGCGGATGGTCGAGACAACGAGCACGAGAATGGTGAAGAAGTAGGGGAGCATCTGCAGGATATGGGCGCTGATCGTCGTCCCCATCGCTTGAAAGCGCAGCTGCAGGGCGGTCAGGCCGCCGAACAGGTAGGCGCCGAGCAGGGCGCGCGGGCTCGACCAGCCGGCGAAGATAACCAGCGCGACGGCGATCCAGCCACGGCCACCCGACATGTTCTCGATCCACATCGGCGTGGAGGCGAGGCTCAGGTAGGCGCCGCCGATGCCGACCAGGCCGGAGCCGATGGTGACGGCGAGAAAACGGTAGCGGCTGACCGAGAGGCCGCTGGTGTCGGCTGCCGCCGGGTTCTCGCCGATGGTGCGGACCGCCAGCCCCCAGCGGGTGCGATAAAAGAAGAACCAGATCAGGTAGACGAGCAGAAAACTGAGATAGATCAGGATATCCTGGTTGAAGAACGGCCTGCCGATCACCGGGATGCTGCTCAAACCGGGAATGGCGATACGCTCGAAGCCGTCGATGGTCAGGCCGACCATCCCTTTGCCGAAGAGGGCGGTGACGCCGATGCCGAACATGGTCAGGGCCAGGCCGCTGACGATCTGGTTGCCGCGCAGCTGGACGGTGATCAGGGCATGGATGGCGCCGGCGATATAGGTCGCTACGAAGGCGACGAGGATGCCGACCAGCAGCGAGCCGCTGTAGTGGGTCGCTGCGAAGCCGGCCAGGGCGCCGATCAGCATCAGCCCTTCGATCCCCAGGTTGATGATTCCGGCGCGCTCGTTGATGATGGCGCCGAGGGTGGCGAAGAGGATCGGGGTGCCGGCGCGGACCGTGGCGTCGAGCAGAATTTCAAGCGTATCGAACATGCTGGTGTCCTGTCGCGTGTCTATTGTTAGCTGCAAACACCTCTACCTCCTGATCAGCCGCGGCCGGTAGATGATGAAAAAGTCGGACGCCAGCAGGAAGAAGAGGATCAACCCCTGGAAGGCGTAGACGAAGGCAACCGGCAGCTGCCAGGTGAGCTGCAGGCTCTCGCCGCCGACGAAGAGGACACCGAGCAGGAAGGAGACGATGACCACGCCGATGGCGCTGCGCTTGGCCAGCCAGGCGATGATGATGGCGGTGTAGCCGTAGCCGGGGGAGATGCCGTGCTGCAAGCGGTGCTGCAGGCCGGCAACCTCGCTGAAGCCGGCGAGCCCGGCGATGGCGCCGCTCAAAAAGAGCACGCCGAAGATCGCCATCCCGGTCTGCATCCCGGCGTACTGCGCGGCCTTGGGGTTGCTGCCGATGACCTTGATCTCGTAGCCCCAGATCGTCCGCTCAATGAAAAGGAAGAGGATCAACGCGCAGGCGAGGGCGAGGAAAAAGCCGCTGTGCAGGCGTGTATTGAAATACTCGGCGAAGCGGGCGGTGTCAGCGAACACGGCAGTGTAGGGAAAGTTGAAGCCGCGCGGGTCCTTCCAGGGGCCGTAGACCAGGTAATCGATCCAGAGGATGGCGATGTAGTTCATCAGCAGGGTGACGATGACTTCGTTGACCTGCCAGCGGGCGCGCAGGAAACCGGCCACCCCGGCCCAGACGCCGCCGCACATGAAAGCAGCGAGAAACATCGCCGTAAGCATCAGCCAGTGGTTCTGGATGCCGGAGAAGAGTGCCACCCAGGTTGCACCCATGGCGCCCATGTAGAGTTGCCCCTCGGCACCGATGTTCCAGATCTGCATGCGAAAGGCGAGGCTGACGCCGAGTCCGGCGAAGATCAGCGGAGTGGTCTTGACCAGCGTTTCCGACAGCCCGTAACGCGAGCCGAGGGATTCGACGATGATCTCCTGGTAGGCCGCCAGCGGGTTGATATCCCCGGCGAGCAGCAGGAAGCCGGCGACGAACAGAGCCACGGCGATGGAGACCAGTGGGGCGCTGAAGCGGAACAGGCGGGAGGATATTTCGCGGCGTTCAATGACCAGTTTCATGCTGCGCTCCCCGCGTTCCGGTTTTCGCCGCTCATCATCAGGCCGATCTCTTCGCGCGTGGTGCTGCGCGGGTCGGCGTAGCCGATCAGGCGGCCGCGGAACATGACGGCGATGCGATCGCTGAGCTTGAGCAGTTCGTCGAGGTCTTCGGCGATGAGGATCGTACTCATCCCCTGGTCGGCGCCGTCGGCGATGACCTTGTGGACATACTCGGCGCTGCCGATGTCGAGACCACGGGTCGGGTAGAGGGCGACCAGCACGCTCGGTTCCTCCGACAGCTCACGGGCGATAATGACCTTCTGGATATTGCCGCCGGAAAGGTAGCGGACCGGGGTGCCGTCAGGGCCGCTCTTGATAGCGAACTGTTCGATCTTCTCTTCGGCGTTGCGGCGGATTGCCCGCTTGTCCTGAAAGATCCAGGTGCGGAAAGCGCCGTTCTTGAAACTCTTCATGATCAGGTTTTCGTCGACACTCATATCGGGAGCGATCCCGATCGCCTTGAGGTCCTCGGGGATATGGGCGATTCCGGCGATGTAGGAGCGTCGGGCGTTGCTGTTGGTGATGTCTTCGCCGCGGGCGAGAATCCGTCCCTGGGTTGCGTTGCGCAGCCCGGTCAGGACTTCAGCGAGGGCCTTCTGGCCGTTGCCGGCAACCCCGGCGATGCCGAGGATCTCCCCTTTTTTCAGGGTCAGGTTGAATTTGTCGAGGTCGGCGAGGCCGCGGTCGTTGCGCACCGAGAGGTTGTCGATGGTGAGGACGATCTCGTCCGACATCTGCAGATTCTTCTGCCACTCGGGGATGCGGTCGTGGCCGATCATCAGCGAAGCGAGCCGTGCTTCGTCGAATTCACCGCGCGCCAGGGTGTCGATGCTGCGCCCCTTCTTGAGGATCGTCACACGGTCGGAGATCGCCATGACCTCGCGCATCTTATGAGAGATGAAGATGATGCTCTTCCCCTGCTCCTTGAGCCGGCGCAGGACGTCAAAGAGGCGATTGGCCTCCTGCGGGGTGAGGACCGCCGTCGGTTCATCGAGGATCAGCAGGCGGCAGTCGCGCATCAGCAGCTTGATCAGTTCGATCCACTGCTGGGCACCGATGGAGAGCTTCCAGACCGGGGTGTCGAGATCGAGATCGAGTTGAAATTCATCGATCAGGGCCTGAATTTTTGCTTTCCATTCCCTGCGTTTGAAGAAGTTGGGGACCCCGTCGAGGGCGAGGAGGATGTTTTCGAAGACCGAGTGGGCGGGGACGAGCATGAAGTGCTGATGGACCATGCCGATACCGCGGCTGAGGGAGTCGCGCGGGCTGGTGAAGTGAACCTCTTCGCCGGCCAGGCGGATGCTGCCGCGGTCCGGGTGGTAGAGCCCGGTGAGGACATTCATCAGGGTGCTCTTGCCGGCGCCGTTTTCACCGAGCAGGGTGTGGATCTCCCCCTCTTTGACACTGAAAGAGACGGCGTCGAGGGCGACCACGCCGGGGAAGGTTTTTCGGATGTTCTCGATCTGCAGCATAGGCGCCGGGCTCTTGATCAGGCGTCAGGCCTCAGACCTCAGGCCTCAGGCTGTTTTCAAAACCCTGAATCCTGATACCTGAGGCCTGGCACCTCGGTATTGGTTAACGGTTCTCCAACTTGCTGTCGATGTTGTTGTCCAGCCAACTGGCGTCCCACCATTCGATCGGCTGGACCGGGACCCCGGAGACGATGACCCCGAGGTGGAGGTGGTCACCGCCAGCCATGCCGGTCGCTCCGCTGCGGCCGATGACCTGCCCCCTGGTGACCATGTCGCCCGGTTGCACGGCGAGCTGGCTCATGTGAGCGTAAAGGCTCTGCAGCCCGAGGCCGTGATCGATGACTACGCACTGGCCGTAAATCCCCAGGTATTCGGCAAAAATGACCTCACCGCTGTTCTCGGCGATGATCTCGGCCTGGGCCACGGAGGCGAGGTCCTGACCGAGGTGGAAGGTCCGGTCGATCTCCTTGCCGTTGTAGTAGTAGGTGCGATCGTCGGCAAACTGGGCCAGGGTAGCTGCTTGCGGTTGCCGCAGGAACGCGCCCTCCCAGAGCGGGGTCGGCGAGGTACGCTGGCTGAGCTCGACCAGCTTGGCACGATTGGCGGCGCGGACCTCGCGGTTGACGTAGAGGAAGGTCTCCAGCGGGTCGCTGATTCCCGGTGCCAGCACTTCAAATTCCGGAATCTTCTGATTCAGGAAATTATCCGAAATATTGATCTGGCGCTGGCGGAAATTCTTGCCGTTGGTGTGGTAGTAGATTCCGGCCTGGCGCTCGTTGCCGGCCAGGTCGCGGGCTACGACGCGGGGAACGAAATCGCTCTCCTTGCTGTCGTAGGGGTAGGCGAAGAGGCAGGCATAGTTTCCCGAGTCCTGGAGATAGGCCGGGAAGAAGCGGTCGGCGAAACGGACACCTGCTTCGCTGACCTCTTCGTTGAGGCTGAAGATCACCAGGCCGCTGCCGCCGCGATTGACGTTATGGGCCTTGCTGAGGATTGAAATCAGCGGCGCGCGGGTGTCGTAATTGAAGGTGTAGAGGGCGCTGGCCGTGTTCCCTTTGCCGAAGTGGTAGGGGGACTGGTCGGTGGCGATGACCTCGACCTGGAAGGCTCCCTGTTGGAGTTTCAGACCGGCGAGGTTCAACTCCTCTTCGGCCGTCGGGGTCTGGGCCGGGAAATCACGTTTGAGCAGCGGGATTCGATCGCTTCCCTGCAGGAGCGTCACTTCGAGAGTCTTCAGCCCCATGGAGGGATCATCAAGGGTCAGTAGCAGGGGGGTCTTGTCCGTCAGCGGTCCGCTGCCCGGGGTCAGGGTCACCTGCGGCGGATTGGTGTCGCGAAAATAGAAAGCGGCCGCGGAGACGAGACCGACGATAATCAGGAGCAGGAACAATTTTTTGATCGACTTCAATGGCTTGCCTTTACGATTTTGTGTTGCGGAACGGGCTGTTGTAAGGTGCTGTCAACAGCCGTGAAGAGACCCTTGTCGGCGCCGCAGGACATTGCTCTCTGCCAGCCCCTCACGGTCTGCTGATTGTCGGTTGCAGCCGGGGATTTGTCAAGGCCGGATAGCCCCCGTCTGTGGCGCGCTCAATCCTCCTTCTTGCTCAGTTCGTCCGTCGCGTCGATGTGATGGAAGGAGAGGCGGAACAGGTTGAGGAAATCGTTGATCAGGCGGTAGGTGATCCCCCACAGTGGCCGCGCGCTCCATTCATCGAGGACAACCACCGGATGCTTGCGGTTGGCGCCGCGATAATAGAATTCCTTGATCCGGTTACGTTCCGGTTCAAGCAGGGTTGTCAGCGGAATCCAGAAGAGGTCGACAACTTCGCCGTTGAGTTTGAAATCGGTGTCACCGTCGAGCAGGTAGACGAAACAGGAGATGCGCACCGACAGGTAGGCGCCGGCCAGGTCGTCGGTGCGGCCGAGATAGTTCTCCGGGGTGAGGCGGACACCGATCTCTTCCCAGGTTTCGCGCTCGGCAGCGGCCTGTGGGCTGGCGTCTTGGTCCTCGATGCCGCCGCCGGGAAAGCCGAGGTCTCCCGACCAGGGGTCCTTTTCATGCTCGGCCCGGCGGATCAACAGGATGTCGATTCCACCATTGTTTTCGCGCAACAACATGGCGACGGCAGCGTGGCGCCTGACCTCGACCGAAAGTGAGCGCGGCCGATAGGCGGAGAGACGGTCCCTGATGTGATCAATTGTGAGCATTGTTAAGCCTGAACGTTTGTCAAAAAAGATGTCACCACAGAGTCACAAGGCACAGAGAAAAAGGGGGGAAACAATAAATTTTTCTGCGTCCTTGTGCCCTGTGGCTGGTGCTGCGTCATGAATAGAGGATGGAACCCGGAATGAAATAAATCCCAACGTCTAGGATTTGTCCCGTTCCGGATTCCAGTTGTTTTGACTAGGCCCGGGAGACGAAGCGGCACTCGCGGGTGTCGACCTTTACCCGTTCGCCGGCTTCGAGGTAGCCGGGAACCTGGATGGCGATGCCGGTTTCGAGGATCGCTTCCTTGGTCTGGGCCGTTGCCGTGGCGTTTTTGATCGCCGGAGCGGTCTCAACGACGGTCAGTTCGACCACCTGCGGCACTTCCAGGGTGACGACCATGTCGTTGAAAACCCCGAGGGAGACTTCTCCCCCTTCAAGCAGGTAGCCCTTGACATCGTCATAAAGATCACCGCCGATCTCATGCTGCTCGTAGCTCTCCTGGTCCATGAAGACCCCCTGATCGCCGGCGGCATAGAGGAACTGCCCCTTGCGCCGGGCGAAGTCGGCTTCGTCGAGGCGATCGCCGGCCTTGAAGGTGTTGTTCAGGACCTGGCCGGTCATCAGGTTGCGGAACTTGGTTTTGACCAGGGTGTTGCCACCACGGGCGGTCGGTGACTGAAAACTGACGTCGAGGACGAGGCAGGGGGCCGCATCGAGTTGAAAGATGATTCCGCGACGCAGGTCGTTGGCGATGATCATGCGAGTGACTCCGTAACAGGGGCTGGGTGTTGATTGTTTCTTCGGGGTTGTCGGTTATTGTTCGTCGCCGAACAGGGTTGCGTCCTTGCGGTAGGCGGTGCCCTGGAACATGGCGATCAGTTCATCGTTTTCATCAGAGATGCGGACCTGGTAGTTGCCCAGGCGGCGATTGGTCGAAAGCTCCGTGGCTTCAGCGTAGAGTGTCCCCGCGTAGGCGGCCTTGATGAAGCTGGTCGTGGTGTTGATCGCCAGGGCGAGGCGGCCGCTGCTGTTCGAGGCGACGGCGAAGGTGAAGTCCGCGAGGGTGAAGATGGCTCCGCCGTGGACGGTTTTGGCGCCGTTGAGGTGAAACGGCTGGATCTCCATCTTCGCCCGGGCGCGCCCCGGTTCCCCTTCGAGCAGCTCGATACCGCAGTGGCGGGCAAACAGGTCGTTGACGGAAAAAAAATCAAATATCTTGTTCATTATTGATTACCAGTAGCTGTCGAGTTTTTTACTCGGCAGCGGACGCGGGTTGTGCAGGTGTTCCGGCAGGTCGGCCTTGGCGCCGCACTTGCCGCAGACGACGGTCGGCCTGGCCGAGCGGCGGTCGATTTCTTCGAGCAGTCCCTTGGCCCGCAGTTCGCACATTTTAAGCTGGTTCAGATCCTCTTCCATGGGGTCCTCCGAATCTGTTTGGCAGGATAGTCAAATGATACCCTCAGTCAAGCGGAATCGGCAACACGCAGGGGTGAGAATCTGCAGATTCGTCGTCGAACATGCGCACCTGATAACCAGATCATCATTTCACCACAGAGACTCTGTGGTTCATCTTCAATATTGGTGACGCCAACCACATATAGACCTATAGGAATTCCGGGCCGAAAACAAAACTGCCCGCAAGATCTGCGGGCAGCTTGGGGTTCTATTGCGAACTGATCAGGTGTGCTGGAAACTGACGGTGACATCCTCACGGTGAGCCGGGTCGATCTGCCACAGGGTGCGGGCGCCGAAGTTGAACAGCCGGGCGACGATGACATCGGGGAACTGCTCGATGCGAGTGTTGTAGATGGTGACCGAGGCGTTGAACAGTTCGCGGCGGTCGGCGATCTGATCTTCCAGCTCGCTGATGCGGTTGCTCAGTTGGCGGAACCCGGCATCGGCTTTCAGGTCGGGGTAGCGTTCGACGACCATGAAGAGCGATTTCAGGGTGTCGGTGAGCATGTTCTGGGCCTGCTGTTTCTGGGTGTCGGTGCGTGCCGACTGGACCATGGAGCGCGCCTTGATGACCGCTTCCAACGTCTTTTGCTCATGCTGCATGTAGCCCTCGCAGACCTTGATCAGCTTCGGCAGTTCATCGAAGCGTTGCTTGAGCAGGACGTCGATATTGCTCCAGCTCTGCTCGATACTGTTTTTCAGGGCCACCAGGCCGTTGTAGACCATGATGACGTAGACGATAACGATGAACAACAACAGCAGAATGATTCCCAGGGTTATCCAGCCGGCCATAAGTTGACTCTCCTTTGTTCGGGTTTATCCCTTCAGGTAGTTGAGTAACAGATAAATTGATCCGCCGACAGCCGCTGTGCTGGCGATCAGCAGGGTCACACTGTAAAAGAGGTAGCGCGCGGTCAGGCGCTCTTCCGAGTGGGTCTCGCTGATGATCAGCGGACGTCCCTTCTTTTTGCTGATGACGACGTGCTCTTCTTGTTTTTTGCGCTTCTGGCGGGCGGCCAGCGATTCGCGCAATACCTGGTCTTCGACGGCGGCGCGGGCGCTGTCCCACTCATCGTCACTGATCTTGCCGTCGCCGTCGCTGTCGAAGGCCATCAACTGCTGGCGGTCGTGCTTCAGTTCACGCAGCGCTTCGATCTTGCGCTCATGCAGGCTCGGTTCGTTCCCGCGCTTGACCGCGGCGAAGCCGAGAACGTAGAGCAGGGTTCCTTCGACGATGACCTCTTCAACCCATTTCTCATCCCGGTCGTCACTCATGCTAAAGATGCTCAACTCTTCCCCCGGAGCGCCTTCCTGCTTGGTGCGCGGGGTGACGCTACCGCTGGACGGATCGACCTCGACGCGGCCGGTTTCGTCTTCAAGATAGAAAGGGACGTTGGCGCTGCTGTTGACGCTGCGGACCCGCCACTGGTGTTTGTTCTGGTCGCGGCGATACTTGGTCAGCCGGTAGAAGACGCAGGGTGTCTGGGTCATGGGCGAAAGGAGGGCGTACTGGCGCCGCGCCGTCCCCTTGACCTCGACCATCCCCATGGCGACAGAGCGCACCTTGCTGGTCGGGGTATTTTCGATCTGGCGGCGCAGGCCGAAAAAATAGAATCCATACCAGAGCATCAGCACTGCGGCGGCCAGGGGAGCTCCACCGCTGGCGAAAGCGTGGTAGGCCGCATAGCGGAACCAGTCCTGATCACCGAAGATGAAGACGATGGCGATAACGGCACCGAAACCGCCGCCCCCGATCCAGAAGCCGGGACGGTTCCAGGGAACCGATGTGTGCCCTTCCGGTGGCGGGGGCAGCCCGGGGGTGGCCGCTGCCGGCTGCTCTGTGCGGGGCGCCTCTTCGGCTTCAATTTCACGGCTGATTTCCCGGGCCAGGGGAAGGATCTCCTCGGCCTGGCCGGACGCCGCCAGGGCCGGATTCTGCAGTAGCAGCGCCGCGGCCGTTGCCCTGGTCAGGTCGTCGTCCTCCTCCTCTTCATCCGGGGCCAGAGTCTCCGCTGTGATCAGATCGGCCATCAGCCAGCCGTAGCGGGCGAGGCTGATCAGGTTGCTGCGGATGGTTTCCGGATCATCACTGTTCTCCTTGCGCAGAGTACAGCCGGGGAAGGCTACAAGGCCGAAATCGGTATAGAGATGAAATTCTCCGGCGTATTCCCGGGCCAGTTCGAGCACCTTGAGCAGGTTCTGGCGCGCACTCAGGGTGGCGCGATCGCCGAGCCCCTTGGGATCGAATTTGCCGGGTAGCAGGCGGACGGCGGCAGAGACATCCTGTTCTTCGTCAATCAGGTAGAGATCGAGAACCGGCATCCCCTGGAGGATCGATCTGATGATCTTGTCCTCGCTGATATGCTGCAGGTTGTCGCGCCCGTGATAGGCATTGCTGGAGATCAGTTGCTTGACGCTCTGGGCGGCGAGGTTGCCGGAGAGATCGGCGAAGACCGCCAGGATTTTTCCGCCGCGCGGATAGCTGAAGGTTTGCTTCTGACAGCCGAAGAGAATTTTCTCGCTGTCGCTTTTCAGCGCCCGCAGGCGCTGGGGCATGAAGCCGGGTGTGCGCGGCGTGACAATCCAGTGGCGATAGCCGGCTTCACGCAGGCGGGGGGAGATCTTTTCCAGCGCAGCCTTTTCGCCCCGGGTCAGCAATGACAGGCCGCGCCCGACCAGGCGCTGGCGCGACTGGTAGCCGTCGAGCTGATGCTTGTGGACCAGCTCTTTGATCAGCTCGGGCAGGGCCTCGGAGGGCTTCTGCTGTTGCTCGACGATGAGGTAGGTGTCCTGCGCCATGACCCCTCTTTCTGTGCAGGTGAGGTAACTGAACAAATTTAGCACAAGCTAATGAGGCGGGGAACGGCTTTTTGTTCTTTAGGGCTGTCGCTGAGTGAGAAAAAAACAAAACGCCCCTTCGGCGGGGTGCCGAAGAGGCGTAACTGGTGTGCTATGAAAACCCGAATCAGAAGTGACTGCTGTTGACCAGGAAGTGGCAGAAGATACTGGCCGCATAGCCCAGGGCGATCACCGGGGTCCACTTCAGGTGTGAAGCGAAGGTGTAGGTGCCACGGGCCGTACCCATCAGGGCGACGCCGGCGGCTGAACCGATGGAGAGCAGGCTACCGCCGACACCGGCGGTCAGGGTGACCAGCAGCCACTGGCCGTGGGACATGCTCGGGTCCATGGTCAGGACGGCAAACATGACCGGGATGTTGTCGACCAGCGCCGACATGATTCCGACCAGGACATTGGCCGGGGTGGCGCCGAGGCCGTGATACATCAGGTTGGAGGTCGCGGCCAGGTAGCCGAAGACGGTCAGACCACCGACGCAGAGGATGATCCCGTAGAAGAAGAGCAGGGTATCCCATTCCGCCCGCGAGACGTTACGCATCATGTCGAGATGCTGCTTCGAGAGCTCGGTCATCCCGTTGGTCGGCATGGCAAACTGCTCACTGCCGGCACCGAGGATGCGGTCGTAATCTTGAGAACGCTCTTCATTGCGCTTGATGTAATAGGCGATGACGCCGAGATAACCGAGGCCGAGCATCATCCCCGCCGCCGGGGGGAGGCTCAGGTAGTTGTGGAACATGACGGCGGTGACGATCGTCATCAGGAAGAGAAAAACGATCCGCTTGGCGCCGAGCTTCATCTTGACGTTCTCGCTCAATGGCTCCGGCTTGTCCTTGCCGATAGCAAAATTCATGACGATGGCAGGAACCAGCCAGTTGACCAGTGAGGGGATGAAGAGGACAAAGAATTCGGCGAAATCGATCTTCCCCTTCTGCCAGACCATCAGGGTCGTAATGTCGCCAAAGGGGGAGAAGGCGCCCCCGGCGTTGGCGGCAACGACGATATTGATGCAGGCAAGGCTGATGAACTTGGTATTTTTACCACCGACGGCCATGGCGACTGCGCCCATCAGCAGGGCGGTGGTCAGGTTGTCGGCGATCGGCGAGATGAAGAATGCCAGCAGGCCGGTCAGCCAGAAGATAATGCGCAGGGAAAAACCGCGTGAAACCAGCCAGCTGCGCAGCGCCTGGAAGACGTTCCGCTCGTCCATCGAGTTGATGTAGGTCATGGCGCAGAGCAGAAAGAGGAACAGCTCGGCATATTCGAGCATGTTGGCCTTGATCGCTTCGTGGGCGGTGTGATGATCTCCCAGCTGTGCCAGGGTGATGGCGACCAGAACCCAGATCAGGCCGGCGGCCAGCATGACCGGCTTGCTTTTGCGCAGATGGAGTTTTTCCTCCAGGACGACAAAGACATAGGCCAGCACGAAGAGGGCGATGGAAACATACCCGCCGATAGTGCCGGTGAGCGGGCCGTGAGCTGCGGAGATTGTTTCGTGGGCGGCGCTGCTGGCCAGCGCGACGGCGTTGGTGAACAAGAGGGAAATCAGGGTCAAAAAAACGGCTTTCATCGACTTTCTTCCTTCATGTGCCTCCCGCTTATGTTTTTGCGGGAGCTGTTTTTTTATCGTGACATCATTGGCAGCGATAGCGTGAGGAGGGCGGTGAGATTCTGTGTCCGAGCGCCCGGAAACGGCGCTCTTGTATATCACTATAGACGGAATAATGAAAACATTTATTTGATTAATTACCATGATAGGGAATTTGCGGGGCGCGAGGCGGGGGTGTTTTTTTTGCGGATCTCGTAGATATGAATGGAGAAAACAGAACAGGCCGCGTCCCCTGAACGGATACGCGGCCTGTTGGCTGAATCGGGAACTGGCTAGCCGCCGAGGTAGGCTTTTTTGACCTCGGGGTTGCCGAGCAATTCTTCGCTGGTCCCTTCGGCGACGATGGTCCCGGTGTCAAGAACGTAACCGCGGTGGGCCAGATGCAGGGCGAGGTTGGCATTCTGCTCGACGAGCAGGATGGTCATCCCTTCTTCGTTCAGCTGCTTCAGCTTGCGGAACAGTTCATACTTGAGAACCGGGGCCAGCCCCATGCTCGGCTCATCGAGCAGCAGCACCTTGCAGCCGGTCATCAGCGCCCGGCCGACGGCCAGCATCTGCTGTTCACCGCCGGAGAGGGACTCGCTGCGCTGGTCGCGGCGCTCTTTCAGGCGCGGAAAGAGGTCGAAGATCCGTTCGTATTCCGCCTCGAGGTCGGCACCTTTTTCCCGGGCGTAGGTCGCGATCTTGAGGTTTTCCATGACCGTCAGGTTACCGAAAATCCGCCGCCCTTCCGGGGAGAGTGCGAGGTTCAGTTTGCTGACGACATCGCTCGGCCGGGTCTTGAGGATCGATTCGCCTTTGAACTTGATGTCGCCACCGACTACCCGCGGTGCTTCCGGTGGCGGTAGCCGGGCGATGGTGTAAAGGCTGGTTGTTTTACCGGCGCCGTTGGCCCCGATCAGAGTGACGATTTCACCTTCGTTGACATGAAAGCTGATCCCGTGCAGCGCCTGGATGTTACCGTACTTGACTTCGAGATTTTCGACTTGGAGAAGCATCAGATATTATCGTCTCCCAGATAAGCGGAAATAACCGCGGGATGGTTGCGGATTTCATCCGGATTTCCTTCGGCGATGGTCTCACCGAAGTCGATGACCTTGATCTGGCTGCAGAGTTCCATGACGACATCCATGTGATGCTCGATCATCCAGATACTGACATCGAAAGTTTCGTGGATCCAGCGCACCAGGCGGATCAGATCCTTGACGTCGGCCGAGTTGAGACCGGCAGCCGGCTCGTCGAGCAGCAGCAGCTTCGGGTGGCTGGAAAGGGCGCGGGCGATCTCCAGTTTGCGCTGGGTGCCGTACGGGAGATTTTTCGGGAACTCCTGGGCGAAGCGCTTCAGATCGAAAATCTCCAACAGCTCTTCCGCTTCAGCGGCGATTTCAGCTTCCCGCTGCTTGTAGCGCTTGTTGCGCAGGATACTGTGAAAGAAGCCGTAGCCGAGCTGATAGTGCTGAGCGACACGGATGTTGTCGAGGACCGTCATGTCGTTCCAGAGGCGGATGTTCTGGAAGGTCCGGGCGACGCCCAGCGCCGTGACCCGGTGCGGTTTGAGGCCGGCGGTCGGGCTGCCGTTGATGAAGATCTGCCCCTCGGTCGGCTGGTAAAAGCCGCTGACCAGATTGAAGACCGTCGTCTTGCCGGCGCCGTTGGGGCCGATCAGCCCGGTCAACTCTCCCGGCATCAGGCGCACGTTGAAGTTCGAGACCGCTCTGAGGCCGCCGAACTGTTGCGTCATCCCGCGAACTTCCAGAACCGGTGTGGTGTCCGTCTGTGTTTGTAACTGTGCCATTATTTGAACCTGTAGAATTTCTTGAGCCAGGGGAAGACATCGCTCAACTCGCGGTTACCCATGATCCCTTCAGGGCGGAATTGCATGACGATGACCAGCAGCAGCGGGATCATGACCCACTTGATAACGCCTGCCGAGGGTTCCCACTCGGGGAACATCCAGGTGATCGGCGAGAGCAGACCGTCGATGATCGCTTGGGAGCGCAGTAACTCCAGCAACCCGGTGAACAGAATCGCGGAAATGATGGCGCCCGACAGTGAACCCATGCCACCGAGATAGACCATGACCATCGCCTCGGTCGATTTCAGGATGTTGAAGGACTGCGGATTGACATAGCCGATGATGTGGGCGTAGAGACCGCCTGCGCAGCCTGCTAATCCGGCGGCGACCATGAAGTTGATGATTTTGATCTTGTTGGTGTTGACGCTCATGATCTCGGCTGCGACTTCGTCCTGGCAGATCGCGTTGACTCCTTTGCCGTAGGTTGAGCTGATGAAGCGTCGAATTGCCCAGACGGTAAAGGCGGTAAACAGGATCACCCAGAACAGCATCCAGGGGCCGTCAAAGATGTCGATCATCGCCCAGTAGGTGTCTTTCATCCCCTGGAAACCACGTGAGCCGCCGATGAAGTCCATGTTTTCCAGCGCCGAAATGATCATGTAGTTGACCGCGATCGAGATGATCGCCAAGTAGTCGTCGCGGGTTTTAAACGAGGGGACCGAAACCAGCAGCGAAGAGACAGCAGCTACCACTCCGCCGAGCAGCAGAATAATCGGGAAGACGATCAGCACCGACGAAGCGGGCAACATCGGGTCGCCGAACTTGGTGCCGAAACAGAAGACCGAGATGAT
>PKUG01000156.1 GCA_002869665.1 Desulfuromonas sp.
CTGTTGGCGGTGGTGACGCTTTTTCCCGCGTTTTTGAGCGCGCAAAGCTCGTCGAGGTTCAGTCCCGCAGCGGAATAGACCGCTCCCTCGCTGTCCGAGGCGCCGACCAGGATTGCACCCTGCGCGGCGAGGTAGCGGGCGGCATGCTTGCCGACAGCGCCAAAGCCCTGGACGACTACGCGGGCGTTTTTCAATTCAAGGCCACACTCTTCTGCCGCAATCTCGGCGGCATGACGAACCCCCCATCCGGTGGCGCCGATCTCATCGAGCGGGATGCCGCCCAATTCACGGGGGAGGCCGACCACCCGGCCGATTTCATCCTTGATCCAGGCCATGCAGGTCTCATCGGTCCCCATATCGGGCGCAAGGATGTACTCCTTGATGTCGCGCAGGGCATTGGCAAAGCCGCGGATGATCAGCTCTTTCTGCTCGCGGGGCAGTTTTGGGTCAGCGAAGATCACCGCCTTGCCGCCGCCATGGGGGAGCCCGGCTGCGGCGTTTTTCATGGTCATCGCCCGGGCCAGGCGGAAACATTCCTCGACGCTGACATCCGGGGCCATGCGAATGCCACCCACCGATGGCCCGGCGGCGACATTGTCTACCACCAGGATCCCTTTCAGCCCGATTCCCGGTTCGTGAACATGCAGGATTTTCGTCGGCCCGAGGTCGTCACAGAAACGGAACATCTCTTCCATTGTCGCTACCTCCTTGCGCAAGTTCAGGCGAACCCGTGGGGAACGCTCTTCCTAAAAAATAGCAGATAACGGTCGCTATATCGGGTTGTGGCGAAGATAACGCGTGGAAATGAAAAACGCCCCGTTGCGCGTAGTGGAAGCAGCGTAACGGGGCGTATGATGCTGTGTGCGGGGTTGAATCAGAAGGCGACAAACATCCCCTGGGTGAGGATATAGATACCGAAGGCAATCAGCACCCCGCCGCTGAGCAGGCGGATGACCAGGGGATGAGTATTGATCTTTTTGATGCTCTGGCGCACCGTCTGTGAGGCGTAGCCGAGCAGCAGCATGGGGATGGCAAAGCCGACGGAGTAGCAGGCGAGCAGGATGATCCCCGAGGAGAGGCGGCCATCCGTTGCCACCAGGGTCAGGACACCGGCGAGCATCGGCCCGACGCAGGGAATCCAGACCAGTCCGAGGGTCAGCCCCATGATCAGCCCCGACCAGCGCCCCTGGCTGTTGCCGCCGATACGGGAAAAGAAGGTGATGCGCTTGAACAGGTTGATGTCGAAAAGCATCAGCACGCCGAAGAGCAGGACGAGAACGCCGGCGGCCTTCTCCATCACCGGCATAACCCCGGCGAGGGCACTGCCGAACAGGGAGGTCGCAACCCCCATGATGATGAAACTGATACTCAGACCGAGGACGATCAGGATCGGCAGGTATTTGTGATCCTCGTCGGTGCCGGTGACAATGATCGGCACGATCGGAAGTACGCAGGGGGAGGCGACGCTGACGATGCCGGCAAAGACCGTCAGGGCCATGGTCGTCAGGGACAGTTCAAGTTCAGTCATATTTTCAATTCTCCGGGATGAAACTCAGCAGTTCACGAACCGCTGTCGCCGACTGGACCCCGGGGGGGAGGCGACGGATCTCCTTGCCGGTTGCGTCAGTCAGGATGAGCGTCGGCAGGCCGCGAATGGCATAGGCATAGAACAGTCTGCGGTCGGCGTCAACCGTCGTTTGGACCGGGCGGATCATCACCTTGCCGTTGAGTTCATCCCCCATTTCGCTGAGGATGGCGTTCTGCATCTGGCACGGGCCGCCGTTCGGATTGATGAAAAAGACCAGCAGGTAATCGTCGGTTGCCGTTTCATCCGCTGCAGCCGGCATGACGCCAACGCTCGCAACGAGGACAGCAAGACAGATGAAGGGAAGGATGAAACGACGAAGGGTACTTCCGGGCATGTTGGGAAACTCCTGTTTCGTATTATATGAATGTTTTTACAAGGAGTGATGTATACCTCAAGTGGTTGGTTGAGATCAACCGCCCACGCTGCTGGAAACGCTTTCCGTATGCCGGAGAAGTCCGCTTTCCCGGCTAGTTCGCCAGATTGCGGTGGACTTAACTTTACAGTTTCTCTAAACTTTAGCCTCAACCCGGTTTCGACTGCCTTGCAAGGGGGGCGGCCATGTCCGAAGAAGCAACTTTTTTCCTGCCGGTCAAAGATTACTGCCATCGGAACCTGATCACCTGTCATACGAGCGACAAGGTGCAGACGGCAGCTGAATTGATGCGCGACAGGGAAATCTCCAGTCTGGTTGTCTGTGACGAGCTGAATCAGCCGGTCGGGATCATGACCGATCGCGATCTGCGCAGCAAGGTTGTCGCCGGTGGGCTGGCTCCGGACGAGACCAGTGTTGCCGAAGTGATGACCTCCCCGGTCATCTCCGTCCATGAGGACGACTCTCTTTTCGAAGTGCTCTACAAGATGTCGCACCACCGGATCCATCGGGTCGGGGTGGTTGATGAGAACAACGCCCTGGTCGGCCTCATCAACGAATCGGACATCATCCGCCTGCAGAACCGGTCTCCCCAGCGTCTGTTGCGGGCCATTGACATGGCCGAATCGGTCGCCGATCTGAAAAAAATCCACCAGGAAGCCGAACAGCTTGTCATCTTTCTCAGCCGCAACGGGGTTCGTACGCGGGAGCTTGTGCGCCTGATCTCTCTGCTCAACGACCAGATTGCTGATCGCTTGATTGCGACGCTGAAAGAGTCCCGGTTTCCGGGGATGGGGCGAAAGAGTACCTTCCTGGTTCTCGGTAGTGAAGGGCGGCGCGAACAGACGCTCAAAACCGATCAGGACAACGCCATCATTATTGCTGATGATGCGACGGAGGAGGATCTGCGTGAAATCGAAGCCTTCTCGAACGTTCTGATCGATTCGCTGATCGAGATCGGGGTTCCTGAATGCCCGGGCGGAATCATGGCCAAGAACGATTTCTGGCGGCGCAAGCTGGGGGCATGGAAGGATGCCGTCGACTCCTGGATTGCCACTCCCAGCGGTGAGAATATACTTAATTTCAGCATGTTCTCCGATATGCGTTCGCTCTGCGGCGACTGTACTCTGGCGGACCAGCTGCGCGAGCACATCATTCAGCGGGCCGAGGAGAACACCATCTTTCTGGCCCGCATGGCCCAGAATGTCTGCCGTTTCCAGCCGCCGCTCGGGATGTTCGGTCGCATCAAAACGGAAAAGCGCGGGAATCATGCCGGGCGTGTCGACCTGAAAAAGGCCGGGATTTTTGCCCTGACCGAAGGGATCAAGACCCTGGCGTTGCACGTCGGTGTGCTCGAAGGGGGGACCCACGAAAAGCTCAATGTGCTGCTGCACAAGGGGGTTATCTCCCAGGCGCAGGCGGACGATATCGAAGCCAGTTTCAACCTGCTCACCTTTCTGCGCCTGCGGGCGCAGATCAATGCGGCCTCAGCCGGACGCGAGGTCAGTAATTATATCTCTCCCGAATCTCTCGACCGTGTGGAAAAAGGGCGCCTGCGCCTGGCCCTGGACGTTGTTGAATCGTTTCAGGGGCTACTGAAAAAACGTTTCCAGGTCGATATGCTAAGGCGTTAGCCGGAGCGCAAACCCCTCTCTTCTGTTCAGAATCATGGCGAATTATTGCACCCGTCTGTTGTTCATCTGCGTACTGTTTGCTCTCAGTGCCTGTAGCTTGCAAAGCCCGCCGCGGCCTATAAGTCCTGCGCCCACCGGCACGAGTGCCGATCCGATTGCCGACCTGCTGGACGAGCGCGCCGCGGGAGATGAGGATGGCGCCCTGGGGACCCTCGGCTTCGCGATTCAGGTCGGCGCCTTTACTCGCCAGGAAAATGCCGTGAGGTTGGAGCAGGTGCTGCAGGAGCGTGGGGTCGATGCCTACTATTTTCTCCATGAATCCGGATATTACAAAGTGCGCTTCGGCGATCATGGTGACTATGAAAGCGCCCGCAGCGAAGCGGAGCGGTTGCGCGCCCAGGGGGTGATCGAGAGATATTTCATTGTTCTTCCCGAGGATTATGCCGTCAGCAAAATTGCCCGGGCGGGCACCGGAGATCTGCGGGCAGAGCTGGTTTCGACGGCCAAGCGATTTATCGGTGTGCCTTACCGCTGGGGTGGCGAAGACCGGGTCAACGGTTTCGACTGCAGCGGTTTGACCATGGTCAGTTATCGTTTGAATGGATTGCGTCTGCCGCGTAATTCGCGGGCGCAGTTTCAGGCTGGCAGGGTGGTTGCCAGACAGCATCTTCAGCCGGGGGATCTTGTTTTCTTCGCGACCAAAGGTGGGACACGGGTGACGCATGTCGGCATGTATGTCGGGGCGGGGCAGTTCATTCACGCGCCGCGTACCGGGTTGACGGTGCGCATTGCTGATCTTGATAGTGGTTACTTCAAACGCACCTATGTCGGGGCGCGGACTTATTTGTAGGGGTGTGACTCAAAGATCGCTATTCTGAGCCGCTCTTGAAATAGACTGTTTTCGATACCGATATCAATATCATCTTCCGGGAGGGGGTCAGGGGTAGGCGCAGGCCCAGGCGATCGCTTCTTCCAGATCACTGTAAAGGCGGATGTTCAATCCTTTGCTGAAGAGGATGTCGCGCAGTTTTTCTTCGTCCTTGGTGTAGGCAATCGAGGTGACCAGGGCCATTTTGCGGAGTGGCGAGCGATTTTTGTAGCGCAGGATTGTATCGACGACCAGATTGAGGCTCTTTTTCTCGCGCGAGCAGGTGATGCCGCGTTTGTCGATAACCAGTCCCGTGCACTCCGAGTCTTCAAGCTGGCTGAAGATCGGTTCGTAAATTGTATTGATACAGGTCGCGCAATCGGACTCTCCGTTGCAGCTCGCGATCATGCAATCTTCGACGATACGGTAGGTGAGGGCCAGGGCCCTTGATGGGGAGTTGTTTTTCAGGGGGGATGGCATTAGTTCCTCTTATGGTTAAGAAAAAATGACCCCTTTATTATCGGCGGATAGAAGATGTTTGTCCAGTATCTCTCTGGAGTTTTTGTAAGATCTTGAAAAAGCTTAACTAATATGATACTTTTCGCTGTCGATCCGGAGTTTTTAAGCCCGGCGCGCGGCGCTAAAAAAAACACTATATGTCATTTTATCTTTATATATGGATTTTTTATCTATAAGAAATTCTGATAGGGGTATGAGAATTATCCGCTTTGTTTAAATGATAAATTATGTGATTTTACTGACGGTTGCCCATTAGAGAGGTGGGGAATTGAGGGGAGGCGTTCATGACTGTGGTGCTTGTTGTGGCCGGCGCCTTTTCTTTTGTTTGTCATGCAAATAATTAAATGATCAAGTGGAGTTTATGCCCTCCTGCGAAAACCTGCAAAGGCAGGTGATTAGACATGGAGGTGGCTGTCAGTCGGTGATTCTTCTGCCACATCGTCGGCGCGGCCAAGAGGGGAGAGGCAAACCTCAAAGGCAGTTGGAGCAAAATCCCCATGGAAACTGGCAAGATCCTGATCGTCGATGATGAAAATCTTGTTTGCTGGTCACTTTCAAAAATGCTCAAACGCATCGGCCATGCCGTGGAAGTTGCTGCGACTGGCGAAGACGCCAGGTTGAAGATCGACAACTTCAAACCGGATATGGTTATACTCGATGCGTCCCTGCCCGACATGAACGGGTTGCATCTGCTGGAAGAGTGTAAGTTCCAGAACCCCTCCATGCCGGTCATCATTATGACCTCCAATTACCATTCCGACCTTGCTTTTCAGGCGTTCAAACTCGGAGCCGAAGATTATATCGGCAAGCCCTTCAATATCGACATGGTCGAGCGTTCGGTACAGAAGATCTTCGTCAAAAGAGATGTCGAGAAAGACGTCGAACCGGGACAGAAAATCCTGCGCAAGAAACACCAGCAGGATCAACTGGTCGGTAACTGTCCGTCGATGGTCGAGCTGTTCAGGACGATCAACGCCTGTGCCCGTAACGATTGCAAAACCATCCTGGTGACCGGTGAGAGTGGTACCGGCAAGGAGCTGGTAACTCACGCCATTCACTACCAGAGCGCGCGTAAAGATGCCCCGATGATCGAGGTCAACTGCGCGTCCATCCCGGACAACCTGCTGGAAAATGAACTTTTCGGTCACGAAAAAGGCGCCTATACCGACGCTGGCAACCGTGAGATCGGGGTGTTCGAGCAGGCCGAAGGGGGGACCGTTTTCCTTGATGAGATCGGTGATATGCCGTTCAACATGCAGGCAAAAATTCTCAAGGTCATCGAGAACAAGCGCTTCCGCCGCCTCGGTGGTCAGCGCGATATCGAGACCGATGTGCGCATTATTGCCGCAACCAACCAGAACATAGAGCGCATGGTTCAGGAAGGGACTTTCCGGGCCGATCTTTTTTATCGCCTGAACATGATGCGGCTCGAGATCAAGCCGCTACGCGAACGGAAAAAATGTATTCCCAGCATGGTTGAATATTTTATCGAGCGTCTCAACAAGGAGTACGGGCGTTCGGTTCGCGGTGTCTCCAGTGAGGCGTTGCGGGTGCTGATGGGGTATGACTGGCCGGGGAATGTCCGTGAGCTGCGTAACGCCATCGAACGGGCGATGATGCTGGAGCAGAGCAAAGTGCTCAGCGTCGATCATTTCTGCCAGGAGCGCCGGGCCGAATTCATGAAGGTCGGCGATTGCGGTTGTGGCTGTAATTCGGATGCAGGAGCGCCGATTGTGCTGCCGCCCGAAGGGATCAGTATCGAGGAAGTTGAGAAGGAGTATATCCGTCAGGCGTTGGCCCGTTACGACGGTAACCAGACCAAGGCGGCCAAGTGCCTCGGCTTGTCGCTGGACACCCTGCGTTACCGGCGCAAGAAGTTCGGCCTTGAGAACTATCCGCCGCCGAAAACCGCCTCCCTTTCGTCCTCAAAAGATGAAGGTGACGATGTTGTTTCGTCCTGTGCTGCACCTGGTTAATGGGCCAGTCGTCACGCGATGAAGATTGAATTCCCGCAGCTTGGTGTTGATTCGCGGGAAGTCAGCATATAGAATGCCGGATTCAGAAGGCAGCCGATGCGAATAATGCGAGCGGCCGCCTTTCTGAATGCCGGCTTTTGCTTGTCAACTTCGCAGATCCCGTGATCGGTAACGGGGTCGCTCTCCGGAAGGAAACTGCCATGACACGCCTGTCGCCTGCCAACGTAAGCAGCCTTGGGCTCTGCCTGCTCCTTTTCCTGTTCCTGTTGCCGACCCTCTGTGTTGCTGCGGATTCATGCTCGACAGGTGCCTGTCATGCGGATATGTCCGGGGTCAAGTTCGGTCACATGCCGGTGGCCGATGGGGAGTGTTCATCCTGTCATGAGCAGATTCTCGAAGCCCACCCGGTCGCTGAAGGGAAGAGCTTCAGGCTGGTCGAACAGGGCGCTGCCCTCTGCTATCAGTGTCACGACAGTTACGGCAAGATGCTGACTGTTCACCCGCCGGTAGCTGATGGCGAGTGTACCTTCTGCCACAATCCGCATGGCTCGAACGCCGGACCCAAGCTCCTCCCTGTCGCCGATGACCTGAAAGAACTTTGCACCCAGTGTCACGACGAGGGGATGTTCAATCAGCAGTTTGTTCATGGCCCGGCAGCCTCCGGTGCCTGCACCCAGTGTCACAACCCCCATCAGGCGAATCAGCCGCGGTTGTTGAAAAAGTCGGTGCGGAATACTTGTACCGGTTGCCATACCGATATTGGCGATGGCTTGGCCACGGCCCCGGTGATCCATGCTGCGGTCGAAGAAGCCAGTTGTCTGACCTGTCATAACCCTCACAGCGCACCGGCGGCCAAATTACTGCAAAAAGATGTCGAATCTGTTTGCCTGGAGTGCCACGGAGATGTCGGTCGCAAGGCGCAGAGAGCCAAGGTTAAGCATGCCGCTCTGTATCGGGAAGAAAAGTGTACCGGTTGTCATACGGCCCATTTTTCCAATAATGACGGATTGCTCTTTCTCAAAGAGCAGGACGTTTGTTTTACCTGCCACGGTAAGAACGACTATCACAAGTCAAATGCCCTGAAGAATATCGCTGCGCAGGTCGAAGGTAAGCCGTATCTTCATGGCCCGCTCGAAGACGGGCAGTGTTCCGCCTGCCACCAGCCACATGGCTCCGATTATTTCCGCATGCTGAACGGGCCATATCCGGAGACTTTTTATTATCCGTACACGAGCGGGAGCTACGACTTCTGTCTCGGGTGCCACGATAGCAACATGCTGCGCTTTGAGAGCACGAGCATCTACACGGAATTCCGTAACGGTAAGCAGAATCTGCACTTTTTACATGTCGCGAACCAATATAAAGGGCGGACCTGCAGGGCGTGTCACGAACCGCATGCGTCGAACATTGACAAGCTGATGAATGAAGTCGGCGCGGAATTCGGTGAGTGGAACGTTCCTGTCCGTTTCAATAAGACGGAAACGGGTGGCAGCTGTTCTCCGGGTTGCCATCAGAACTACGCCTATGATCGGGAGAACCCCGTCAGTTATGAGAGGTAATCAGACTCTTCGTCTGTGATTCGGCAAATATGATGATTCAAGTAGAGCCCTCCTTCCGGAGGGCTTTTTTTATGGCGAGCTTTCAGTAAAGAAAGCACGGTCCTGGTTCGGTGGTGGCGTGGAAATGCATGGGGATATCACCCGCCCATGAGCTGGGAAAGGGCATATAACCGGTGTTTTGCCGGATCTGGGCGTGGGTTGAAAATCGTATATGGAAAACTTAATGATTGAATAGATAAAAAATAAAACCTTTTGTTTCAGGATGTTGCATCAACATTGGAAGATTTTTTTGGAAACTTAAGCTGTTGGCACCAAGGTTGCTCATTACTACGTCGACGATTTCGAAAATGCTGCCTTTTGGGGAAGGATGTGTTTTCTGCCGTTCATGAAGGGAAGAGCCAAAATTGTAAAGAAGGTTAAAAGAAGTTGAACTGCCACGTTCACAAAACCCAACAGGAGGAACATCAGAATGAAAACCCGTAAAGTAGTCGCTACCCTGTGTGCCATCGCTTTGAGCTTTGGTTTTGCTTCTTCGGCATTTGCAGGTGCCCTGCCCGGTACCGGGATCACCGGTTCCCCGCACGATTTGAGTACTGCTACCGGTAGCGCCATGGTTCCCGGCGAAGTTCGCCTTTGTGCCGTTTGCCACACCCCGCACCACGGTGAAGATGATGCCAACGCTGATTACCTGCCCCTCTGGAGCCGCGCGGCTTTCCTCGATAGCTACATTGGTTATCAGAGTGTTACGACTGAGATCGATCCCGGCGGTACGTCTGGCTACGGTACTGTTTACAGTGATCCGCTGCGTGGTCCTTCCCGTCTGTGCATGAGCTGCCACGACGGTGACGTCGCTATCGACGCCTACTACGGCTCTGCCGGTGGTGCTGCCGGTGTTGCGACCAGTGACGACCTGTGGGGCGGTTGGGAAATCGGTGAGCTCGGTTATTCCTTCGCTAACCTGAGCGGCCCCGGCGACGGCCTGTCGAACGATCACCCGATCGGCTTCGATTATGAGTCCGTTGTTGCTGCCGACAACGGTGGTGACGGTGAACTGCACCCCTCGACCAACACCTTCGACAATGGTGACGCCATTGCGGATCACCTGACTCTCGACCCGATCACTCTCGAGGAAGTCATGACCTGCGCAACCTGTCACGATGTTCACAACACCGACAACGTTGCAACGACGGTTGCTGCCGGCGATACCTATACCGGTAACTACCTGCTCTACGGTGACCAGGCTGGTTCCAGCTTCTGCCTGACTTGTCACGACAAATAACAGGTTCTCCTGATCTGGCAAAAAAAGTCGCCCGCGTCTGTGGGCGACTTTTTTTTTTCATTCCCTTTTCTCCTTGTTCTGAATTTGGCAAGCAGGTAAAATACTCAAATTTATTGGAGAATGATGGGTTTAGATGCCCACTTGTGACGTTATCTGCAGGGTCGAAATGAAGGGTCTATTTTTACTGATGAAAGCGTGTCTGGCCATTGTTCTTCTCGTGCTGGTGTGTGGTTGCATGGCACCCCAGGCCAAGCAGGAGAAGAAGCTGGACCCGGTCTTTTTCCCGCCGGCGCCCGATCCGCCGCGGATTCAGTTCCTGTTGAGCATCGGTAATTCACTCGATGTCGAAGGGCGCGAGGTGGAAACCTCCCTGTTTGCGGTCAAGCCGGTTGAAAACCGCCGGGCACGCTCGCTCCTCAAGCCGTTCGGGGTCGCTCTCCATGGCGATCTGATCTATGTCGCTGATTCGTTGATCGGCAGGGTGGCGGTCATCAACCTGCGGGAAAAGAGCTTCGAGTGGCTCAAAGGGGACGAGCGCGGCGGCAAACTGCAGAAGCCGTTGAACCTGACCACCGATGCCGAAGGGAATCTCTATGTTGCCGATGTCGGGCGGAATAGGATTCTCGTTTATGACGCCGCCGGTAATTTCACCTCGATCCTCGGCGATGGTTACGATATCGAGCCGGTCGATGTCGCTGTCGATGAGCGCCATGTTTACGTTCTTGACCGCAACAGCAGCCAGATTCTCGTTCTCAGGAAGCGGGATGGCGAACTGGTCGAGGGGTTGGGCCAAGGGCGCGAGAATCTCTATGAAAACCTGTGGTTGCCCACGACCATGACTTTGAGCGACCGGGGGGTTTTCTATGTCGCCAATGCCGGAACCGGGATGATCATTCAGATCGACCGGGACGGAAACTTTCTCAGCAGCCTGGGAAAAATGGGTGATCGCCCCGGCCAGTTCGCGCGCCCCAGGGGGGTCGCGCTCGACAGCGACGGCCGCCTCTATGTTGTCGATGCCGGGCACCAGAATGTCCAGATGTTCAACAAAGATAATCGCCTGTTGATGCATTTCGGCGACCCCGGGGTGAGCAGGGGGTACCTGAATGTTCCCGCCGGAATTGCCGTGTCGAATGAAAATCTCGATCTTTACCAGCAGTATGCCGAGCCGAACTTCAAGTTGGAACAGGTCATTTTTGTCATCAGCCAGATTCAGCCGTTTCATCTGAATATTTACGGACTTGGAAAAAAAACCGATTTTGATTACGAGGGGTACTACAGGAAAACCGAGGAGCTGCGCCAGCAGGAAGCCGGTGATGCCGGGACCGAGGATGGAAAATAAAGCATAAAGGCTGCTCGACAGAGCCCAATGCTTCGTTGTTAATGAGATGTCCAACGATGATTATGCAATCAGCCTGTAAAGAGATAAAAACAAGCGTTTTTGTGCGGGTGATCAGAACCCTTCTGTTCGTCGGGCTATTGTTGTCGTTGGTATCCTGTGGTGACCCGGTCACCAATCACAAGATTCTCAGTACCCTCTTTGATGGTGTCCCCTCTCTCCCTCCTCCGGGGCAAATCTGCGAAGACTATTATGAAGCGCGCCGGGCGGCAGAGTTGGGCGAGGTTTCTGCTGTGGAACTGGCAGACGCACAAGCCGGTAAAGGGAAAAAATCTCAGCACCGGCCTTACGTTGAAAAAAAATGTAACGACTGTCACGATATCAACAATAAGGCCACGCAGGGGTTTATCGTTCCCAAACAGGAATTGTGTGGCGTCTGTCATGAGGATTTTGCAGGACAGCATGTCCATGGCCCTGTCGCTGTCGGGGATTGTCTGGCCTGTCATCTGCCACACTCCTCGACTCACACCTCGTTGTTGATCGAATCTCCGGGGGACATTTGTCAGACCTGTCACGCGGAAAGACGGCTGGCCGCCAATATGCATGAACGCTTTGTCGTCTCAGCCATTACGTGTAATCAGTGCCATGACCCCCATGCGGGTGATGCCCGTTATTTCCTGAAATAGCCGATTTCGGTTTTGTGATGTGTTTGCATGACGTCTCATGAGGATAGCCGTGGTCGTCACCCCGCGAAAAAAAACCAACTGCAATATCGGCTCAAGCTTAGACAGGTTGGGCTTGTTTTGTTGCCGTTTTTTCCTGTTGCTCATGCTGGTTGCCTCAGGGGTGCTGTTGGGGGGCGTGCCGGCTGAAGCAGCTTTTCAGCGGGCAATTTTTCATCTCGGCAACCTGAGACAGTCGACCACTCTGTACTCCTCCTACACCCAGGATGACTCTTCTACGGGTGACAGCTCGGAAGAATTGACCTTCAGAGAAAGCTATCGTCTCGGCATCAACTACATGATTCTGGACAAGCGCCTGGCGTATGGCGACCTGGATCTCAACCTGAGTTTTGCCCAGAAGCAGGTCTCCGAAAACAGCTCTCTGGTGCGCAGTGACAGTTCCAGCAGTCTGTCCATGGAATACCAGTTCCGGCTGCATCTTCTCGAACGCAGCCGTATTCCGACCATGCTGACCGCCTGGCAGAAGTACAGCACGGTTGATGACCCCTTTATCGTCCCCTACGATTTGAGCCAATCCCTCTTCAGTCTGGCACCGCAATGGCTGCACAAGCGCTTTCCGATGCGACTGAACTATCAGCACCGAACACTGGAAACAGACGGCGCGAAAAATGATTATCAGCAGGTCAGCGATGACCTTCGATTTGTCGTGGAAACCGAGGTCGGCCCAGGTGAGTCGGAGCTGGAACTCAAGGCTGGGACAAGGACCACAGATCGCGAGGGCAGCCCGGCTAGTCGGGTCGATACTTACTCTCTCTATGCTAATAATGAGCTGCCTTTTACCTGGCTCGACCGGGATTTTACACTTTACAGCAGGCTTCGGATCGGCGGTCAGAATGGCGCGACCGACTCCACCTATTGGACCTGGAACGAAAACCTGTCCTTTATCCTTGGGCGGGCGTTGAAAGGTGGGGTGTCGACACGCTGGAATCAACGGAGCTCGGACGACCGTGAAACGGAATTTCATTACGCGGAATTCTGGATTGGTCATCACCTGTTCAAAAGCCTCCACAACCGGCTTGAGTTTTCTTATAAAACCTTTGATTTCGATGAGGGGGACAGCAAGACCGTTGCAATGGATTACCTGCTGACCTACAAGAAACTACTGCCATGGCAGAGTCAGATGGGGTTTGGTTACAATTTCGGCATCGCGAATACAACCGATGATTTGACGGAAAGTATTGTCGATGTAGACGAAGAGGAGATGATCGTGGACGTGCTCTCCTTCGACCATAACCTGCTTCACCCCTATGTCGTTCCGGGAAGTGTTGTCGTGTACAACGCGGACCGTACGATCCGCTACTCTGAAGGGTTCGATTACGAGGTCGATTATAATCAGCCGGGCAACCTGACCCTTTTGACCTTCGATCCGAGCCTGGACGGTGAAAGCTTGAGTATCGATTATCGCCGTTATGCCAACAGTAATATCGGTTACGTAACCTATGTCAATGCGATCGATGGAACCTTGGAATTGTTTGATGGTCGTTACAAGATTTTCGGTAACAGTCGTTGGAAAAGTCAGGAGCTGACCGCGGGAGAGGCCGATCTGGTGCCGTTAAATCAGGAATGGCACAGTATGCTCGGTTTCCGGGCCAATTTCGAGAAAAACAAGTTCAGCCTGATTGCCAGTCGGACCGAAACGGATGACAGCATAACCAGTAAATTTCAAGGGCTTTGGCAGTTCCGGCACAGGAATAACGATTCCGATTTTTCCCTCAGACTGAACAGCACTTACTATATTGTCGAGAACAAGAGCACCGATGAATATTTTTCGCTGGACAAGTCTGAGAACGCTTCCATCGTTTTGCTCGCCGATTATCGAAAGAAGTATTCCAGTTGGCTGACCGTCGCCCTGCGGGGGCAGGTTGCTGAATTGATGCAAAACGACGAAATGCATGAAGAATATAAGACAAGTGTTATGGTGGAATCGCGCTGGTACAAGTTCTTTCTGCGTGGTGGTGTGAATTACAACTGGATAGTTTACGATGATTACGATCGTCAGATGACCAAGCTGTCTTTGAGCCTGACACGTTATTTCTGAAGATGAAGAGACGTGTTCTGACACCAACGATTCCCACGCGCCCAATCTACCTTCTGGGATTGCTGCTTTTACTGCTCCTGACAAGCTGTACTGGAGGGGTAAAGCCGGAACCGGAGCAGGAAGTTCATCCGGTATGGCCGGCAGCGCCGGAGAAGGCCCACCTGGAGTGGGTTGGTGAATACCGTGTGTTGAAGGAAACGGCAGCGCGCAAGGGCTTTTTCGGGCATTTGGCGAATTTTTTCCTCGGCCCGAAAATTGCTTATTTAGAGCGCCCATACGGTGTTTGTACCGATGGCGGTCAGCAGCTTTTTATCGCTGATGCCGGTGGGGGAAAAATCCATGTTTTCGACATGGTTACGGGGGATTATTCGGCCATAACGGGTGATAAAAATACTGCACTTCAATCGCCGATCAATATCAGATATATCGCTGGATCGCTCTACCTGACGGACTCGGTTCAAGGGGTGGTTCTACGTTATCTTCCGGAAGAAGATCGGCTTGTTCTCTGGTCTCAAGTGGAGCTTGAACGTCCCACCGGACTCGCCTTCGATAAAGTTGCAGAGCGGTTTTACGTCAGTGATTCGGCCAGGCACGAAATTGTAATACTTGACCGTAATGGCGGAGAGCTGTTTCGCTTCGGCAGCTGGGGAGCCGGGCCGGGGCAGTTCAATTTCCCGACCGACCTTTGGGTTGATAACGATGGGCAGCTCTATGTCACGGACGCGCTGAACGCGCGTGTTCAGGTTTTCGACACTGAGGGGAACTATCTGCGCGAATTCGGTCGGCGTGGGGATACGCAAGGGAGATTTTCCAAACCGAAGGGCGTGGCCGTTGACAGTCACGGGCACGTCTTTGTTGTCGATGCGCTCTTTGATGCGGTCCAGATTTTCGATACTGAGGGGCGCCTGTTAATGGCTTTTGGTGACAATGGTGTCGGCGCCGGGCAGTTCTGGCTGCCTTCCGGGATTTTTATCGATGGTCGTAATTATGTCTACGTGTCCGATACCTACAACCGGCGGATCCAGGTTTTCAAGGAACTGGAATAAGTCTGAACACTTTTGTTGGTAAGTCATATGAAATGTCCGGCTAAACGATTTTTTGTTCTGTTCATGCTGCTGGGGTTTGTTGTGGTTACAACCGGTGCGTCGGCTGACATCCTGACGACCAAACACAATCTTTCAACGTCCGGGACGGGAACGATCATAGCGACCGGAGAGGTTCGAGTCTGTATCTTCTGCCATACCCCTCACCACAGCACAGATGACGGAACAGTGGACAACCTGCCGTTGTGGAACCGGACGCTGAGCAGTGCTGTTTATAATCTGTATGGTTCTTCATCGTTGGTTGCGACTCCAGGGCAACCGACGGGAGCGTCACGTCTTTGTCTGAGTTGTCATGATGGAACCATCGCCATTGGTATGGTGCAGAGCGCGGCTGCCGAAGTGACCATGGTTGGCGGTGTGGAAGAGATGCCGATCGGCACCTCGAATCTCGAAACCGATCTTTCTGATGATCATCCTATTTCCTTTCCTTACACGGCAGCCTTGGCAAGCACGCGTGGAGAGCTGGTTGACCCCGGGAGCTTGCCGGCAGAGGTCAAGTTGGAAGATGGCCAGACACTGCAATGCACCTCCTGCCATAATCCGCATAAAGACCCCTACGGCATGTTCTTGGTTTTAAGCCCCGATCATTCGGCGCTGTGTCTGGCCTGTCATGACAAGACCGGCTGGGCGACGAGCAGTCACGCGACCGATGCGGCGATGGAAGTTGAAGGGTGTGAAAACTGCCACCAGCAGCACGGTGCCGGGGGAGCGGAACACCTGCTCCAATTTGCCGCAGAAGAGAGCAACTGCCTGGCCAACTGTCACAATGGAACAGGTGATGGTGTCGATATCGACGATCCAATCACCAAGATGTACAACCACCCGGTTGACCTCACGACCGGCATTCACGATGTCACCGAAGACCCTGCGGCGGTGCTGACCAAGCACGTTGAATGCGTCGATTGCCACAATCCGCACCAGGCGAATGATCAGGATGCCCCTCTGGCCGATCCTCCGAATGCCAATGGGCGTCTGAAAGGGGTGGCGGGTGTCGATAGCTCAGCTGTGGCAACAGACGAGGTCGATTTTGAGTACGAAGTGTGTTTCAAATGTCACGGTGGGTCGAACGCTTTTGCCGATGCAGGCATACTGGTGCCGAGGGTTATCCAGCAGCAAAAGCAGAATCTGAGATTTGATCCGACCAACCCCTCCCATCACCCGGTCGTCGATGTCGGTGAAAATCCGGACGTTCCGAATCTGAGAGCAGGCTATACGGAATTAAGTCAAATTTACTGTACCGACTGCCACGGCAGTGATGACAGTGTCAAAGCTGGTGGAACCGGAGCCGATGGTCCGCACGGGTCGATCTATCCACACATTTTGCTAGCTGAATATCAGCAGGATATTTATCCTCTCCAGCCCTATAGCGACGCGGATTATGCCCTTTGTTTTATTTGCCACGATCCGACGCTACTTTTTGCCACTGGGGCTTCGGTTTCCTCAGGGACAAATTTTTATAAAGTTCAAGGGGCGAATCTCATAAATGAGCACCAATCGCATGTTGTTGCAAAAGGTGTCGCCTGTTCCGTTTGTCATGATCCTCACGGCACAACGGATCATCCCTATCTGATCAATTTTGATCGTCGTTTTACCGATGATTTCAATGTTTCAGATCCGATTCAGGAGCCTGTTTTCGATCCTGTTGGTCAAAGCTGTACCGTTAGTTGCCATAATTTTGCCGGCCATATTCACAATTATTGATCTGCTGGTTTTTGAAGTTAAACCAGATAACGTGGACGATGATGCCAAGTTACCAATGTAAAATAGGGACTGCCGACGGTCGGGTTGTCGACCGGGTGTATGACTCGGCGAACAGTGAGCAACTGCGGGAGAACCTGGAGGACCAGGGGTTTCACGTCTTCAGCATCCGGCGCCAGGCGTTCTCTTTTCTGCAGGGGGGGCGCAACAAAAGCGCGCGTATGACCGGGCGACGCTTCCTCTCCTTCAACCAGGAACTGTTGGTTCTGCTGCGCTCGGGGTTGCCGATTCTGCAGATTTTCGACACCCAGATTGATCAGCTGGAAGCCGGGCCATTTCGCGATGTCCTCTGCGAAATCCGTGAGGATATCCGCGGTGGCAGTTCGCTCTCCGAAGCTTTTGCCAAATATCCGCGGATCTTTTCACCACTCTATGTCGCCTCCGTAAAAGCCGGGGAAAAAACCGGCGACCTGCCGGAAACCCTGACCCGCTTTCTCGAATATCAGAAACGTGTTGAAGCGATCCGCGCCAAGGTCCGCAGTGCCTCCTTTTACCCCCTACTGTTGACGACGGCCGCAGTGATCGTTGTCGCCTTCC
>PKUG01000164.1 GCA_002869665.1 Desulfuromonas sp.
ATTTATCCATCTGGTTGTCTCTATGGGACTTGTGATTTACGTGATGATCCATGCCTATGCGTCCTGGACTTTTGGCATGATTGGCTCGATGATCTCCGGGAACAACGAAGAACCCGCTATCAACCTGGAAAAATAGTACCTTTCATATTGTGACCTCTTATCACTCCCCCCTCCGGCACAGAGAGGGGGGAGTTTTTCATAAAGGGAATCATTTCCAGCGATGCTATACTCCCAAGAGAAATAATACGTCTGGACCATTGGAAACAATCATGAGCATCAATCGACATATCGCTTTCCTCGGTAGTGTGACAATTGTTTTTCTGTCACTGGCCGCGGGTGTCGCTCTATGGGGCATCTACAGCCTGAACGCTGCGTTTGTATCCTTCCATCAACATGAGATTACAACAAAAATTGAAACCATCAAAATTTCCAGGGACGTCAACTACGTCTCTCGCCTGACCCGCAACATCATGCTCGGCTCCAATTACGACGAGGATATGCGGGAACTCCAAGAACTAGCCCAAACGATTGCCAAATCTTTCGACACACTGTCCGGCGCCACGCGTAGTGACAACGATCAAAAGTTGGTGGAGCAGGCCAGGGTTGATACCTTTGCCTTTATTGATGACTGTATAGAGAGGATGAAGCGGATAAGAGATATCCCTGTTGATCAGCGCAACAATACCTACAAAAGCTATCGGGAGGTGGCTACACCTTTAGCCATGAGAGCGAGGGCGAGCTTCAAAGCCATTATTCACAACGCGGAACTGCACTTTGAAATGGGCAACGAAGAATTTGAAAAAACCATTCACCGCACACTCGTCATCATAGCCGTCGCCGGTATTCTGATTGCCGTATTTTTTCAACTCTCCACCAAACGTTACAAGGAAAGGCGCATGGCAGAAGCGGCGCTACGCAAAGCCCATCAGCAACTTGAACAAAAAATAGCCGAGCGCACAGCAGATCTGGTGGTAGCCAACAGTACTCTTCAGGAAAAAATCAAGATATTAAAGACCACAGAAAACATCCTGCGCGAATCATGTAACAACGCGGTCCAGGCGGGCAAACTGGCGGTGCTCGGTCAGATATCGGCGGGAGTCAGCCATGAAATCAGCCAGCCTCTCACCGCTATCCATACGTTTACCGATAATTCCGTCAGCCTTCTCGAACTCGGACGCGTCCCGGAAGCGCTTGAAAACCTGAAGATCATCAGTCGTATGACAGACCGAATCGGGCATATCGTCGCTGAAATCAAATCATTCTCGCGCAAATCACCAGCCGAAAAAAAAGCCGTCAGCATTGCCAACGCCGTCAATCACGCCTGTCTGCTGGTAGAGCCCCAGCGCCGTCGACTTGATGCGATCCTGAGTGTACAGCCGTTTCAGGAAACTCTTCAGGTCTGGGCTGACGACATTCGCTTTGAGCAGGTCCTCGTCAACTTGTTACGCAATGGGCTGGATGCGGTTGCAGAACAATCCGACAAACGCGTCACCTTAACCGTGACTCCGCAGAACAATGAGGTCCATATCGTTATCAGCGATACGGGGCCGGGGATTGCCGAAGAAATTCTCCCTCAACTCTTTGACGCATTCGTCACCACAAAATCCAGCGGTCAGGGACTGGGCCTCGGCCTGGCCATATCGCACATGATCATTGCCGACCTGGGAGGCAAACTTACCGCCAGAAACCTTGCTGCAGGCGGGGCAGAGTTTACTATCGTGCTGGAGGAAGCTGTTGATGAACAGTCATAGCGATTGGAAAGATGAACTGCTGATCTATCTGATAGAAGATGATGAGGCGGTTCGACATGGTTGTGCACAGAGCATTCAATTAGCGGGCTTATCTGTCCGATTGTTTGATACTGCCGAATCAGCCCTGGCTGCAATGGAAGATTTCCCTCCCGCCGTTATGGTCAGCGACGTCCGTCTCCCGGGTCTTTCCGGACTGGAATTGCTGGATGACATGCAGAAATATGACAGCGATATTCCGCTCATCCTGATCACCGGACATGGCGATGTTTCCATGGCCGTCGAGGCGATGCGAAATAATGCCTACGATTTCATTGAGAAACCATTTCATTCCGAGCGCCTGCTTGATGTCATCCGCCGGGCGCTTGAGAAGAGGCGCTTAATCCTTGAAATCCGCCAACTCCATGAACAACTGGGGCAGGCGGGAGAGATGCCACTGATAGGCCATTCCGACAAAATCCAGAGTGTCCGCCGCTCTATTGCCACCCTTGCGCCAACCGACGTCGACCTGCTCATCCTGGGAGAAACAGGAACAGGAAAAGAGGTCGTTGCCCATGCCATCCACAGTTTAAGCGGTCGGACAGGGCCCTTTGTCGCCATAAACTGTGGCGCCTTGCCGGAGACGATCTTCGAAAGCGAGATATTCGGTCATGAATCGGGGGCTTTCACCGGGGCGGCCGCAAAACGTATCGGGAAGATTGAACACGCGAATGGCGGGACACTTTTTCTGGATGAAATTGAATCGATGCCGCTGCAGTTACAGGTTAAACTTTTGCGCGTCCTGCAGGATCGTTGCGTCGAACGATTGGGGAGCAACACGTGCATACCGGTCGATTGCCGCATTGTGGCGGCAAGCAAAGTCAACCTGCAACAGTTATCCGAACAGGGGGAGTTCCGCGCCGACCTCTATTATCGCCTGAATGTCGTCACTATAGAGCTCCCCCCGCTCAGGCAGCGCATTGAGGATATCGCGCCGCTGATGGCATACTTTCTGGCCCAGGCGGCGCGTCGTTTTCATCGGGAAACGGTCACCTGGAGCGAACAGGATTTACTCAGGTGGCAGCAACATGATTGGCCGGGCAACGTGCGTGAACTCAAAACCGTGGCAGAACGTCTCTGCCTGGGGGTCAGCGATTGTATAGAGCCGGCCACAATTACCAGCACGTCTCTGTCGGCGAAAGTAGAGGCATACGAACGCAGCCTGATTCGAAATGCGTTAATCAGCACAAAAGGGAAAGTGTCTGAGGCAGCGGAATTGCTCCAGATGCCTAAAAAAACACTTTATGACAAGCTGGCGGCACATGGGCTGGAGCAAAAGAACTACCGCCAATAGCCGCCACATCAAGAACGGATAAGCTTCAACGAACAACGAACTCCGCCGCCCGGTCGATCAGATAGCGGGCGATGCTGCGGCTGGGAGGCAGGGTCGGCAGCTCTTCGAGACGGAACCACTTGGCGTCGGCCAGTTCCTGGTCGCGCAGCTCGATCTCACCACCGGCGTAATCGGCAACGAACCCGCACATCAACTGGCTCGGAAAGGGCCAGGACTGACTGCCGATGTAGCGGATATTCGTAATACTGATCCCGGTTTCTTCGAGGGTCTCCCGCGCCATCGCCTCTTCCAGACATTCACCAAACTCGACAAAACCGGCCACCAAGCCGTAACGGCCGTCCGCCCATTCCCCCTTGTGAACCAGCAGCAGCTCGTCACCCCGAACCACCAGACCGATCACGCACGGATGAATACGCGGAAAATGATGCGAGCCACAGCTGCGGCACTCCTTCCCCCACTCACCGGGCAGGCGCACCATCTTTTCGCCGCAGGTTCCGCAGTGCCTGCTGGTCTCTTCCCAGTGCAAAATCATCTGGCCGATGCCGCCGAGGGAGAGCATGGCGACCGAAACCAGGGGTTCGAGAGCACGCAGCGGCTGTTTGATCAGCCCTTCGGGCAGATCCAGGGAATGGGGCAGCGCAAGCAGACGGCAGGGGCGCCCCTGCCAACGCCCAATATAGAGCGGCTCTGCATTCGGCAGACCTAGCGGAAGGTCCCCTTCCGGCAGGGAAAAACCTTCCCCGCTGGCAACGATCAGCATGCTGGAGCCACGCAGCAGCAGCCAGACGCCGGGGCCGCCGGGGTCCATATCCGGCACTTCGAGGAGAAAGTTGTCGTCAAAGGCAGCACGGTTAAAGGGCAGATCAATCGTGGAGACAAAACGGGGGGTGGCGGTTGCAGTCATCGGTCACTCTTTGCGGGTCTGGGCGTAGCGTAGCAGGGCAATCTGGGTTTTGGCGTCGTTGATCCGACCGGAGGCGATCATTTCCAGGGCCTCGGCCAGGGTCAGGATCTCGGGTTCGATAAATTCATCCGGCTCCAGGGCGAGCTGGGCCGGCTGCAGGTCGCGGGCCAGGAACAGGTGGATCTTCTCACTGCAGAAACCGACGCTGCTCCAGACGAACCCGAGGCTCTCCACCGCTCCCGGCGTATACCCGATCTCCTCTTCCAGTTCGCGGGCGATACACTGGCCGGCGTCTTCCTCCGGTTCCAGCCGCCCGGCCGGTATCTCATAGATGAATTCCTCGGTCACCGGGCGAAACTGGCGGATCAGCAACAGCCGCCCGTCGGCCAGCACCGGCAGGGCCGCCGCCCCGCCCGGATGTTTGATGATCTCGAACCGGGCCTCACGCCCGTCCGGCATGCGATGAACCTCACGGACAACATCAAAAATCCGTCCGTGATAAATTTCTTCTTCGTTGATTTTGCTCATGAGTCTCTTTCACATCGCTCAAGAATTTGAGATTTGACATCTGAACTTTCAGATCGCTTCAGCGTTAACAAACATGCTCCGCCAGGAACCGGCGCAGAGCGGCATGGTCGCCGCGGTATTCGCACGGCCAACTGGGGCCTTCGCGCTCGACCAGCCAGGTATCGACCAGGTAGGCGGTCATGCCGACCCCCACCGCCGCGAGGTCGTGACTGAGATCGTTACCGACCATCAGGCACTGTTCCGGCTCCAGGCCAAGCAGCTCGGCGATATCGCGGAAATAGCCGAGCTGCGGTTTGCAGTAGCGGCTGTTTTCGTAACTGGTCACATGGGTGAAGGAGGAGGCCTCAAGACCGGCCCAGCGCATCCGCGCATCGATCATGAAGCGCGGAAAGACCGGGTTAGTCGCCAGCACCAGTGGGATATCGTGGGCGTTGCAGGCGGCGACGATCTGTTGTGCTGCCGGAACCGGATGGATCAATTCATGCAGGTCTTCCAGCCCGTTCTGCTCGAAATAGGCCAGACTCTCCTGCAGCAGTTCAGGCGCCATTCCCAATTCATCAGCCAGGATGATATAGAGGCGTTCCTCGTTGGTGTGACGGCCGTCCCCTTCGATGTTGATCAGCCTGCGGATTCCATGAAGTAACGATTTTTCAAAACGCTGCGGATCGATTTTATCGGCACAATAGCTCGCCAGAGCGTGAACATAACGTGGAATAAATTCCGTCATCTGCGCCTGCAGCAGGGTTCCGTCCAGATCGAACAGAACGGCATGAAAATGGTCGTGCTCAGCAACTTCGTTCATTTCATCCTCCCCGCATCGGCGCGGGTCTCAAGTCAATTATTGATCTTCTCTCTTCTACCACAGCTGAAGAGCTCTCTCCAAGCGTCCGGAGGGATTATGAAGACTTGACTGTTCGAATAATGGGCGCTAAAAGTTTAGTGAAATTAAACTTCGCCCACGAGGAGCCCCATGGACGAATACAGAGCTGAAGTCAAGGAACTTCAAATCGGCCAGACCATCCGCCAACTGCGCCAGAAACAACGTCTGACCCTGCAGGACCTGTCGCAACTGACCGAACTCTCCAAGCCGCTGTTGTCCCAGATCGAAAATGATCAGGTCATCCCCCCGCTGGCCACCCTGCTGCGCATCGCCAAGGCGCTCAAGGTCCCGTTGCAAACCTTCTTCGAAGAGGAAGACAACACCCAGAAGTGTCTGGTTGTCCGGGCCGGAGATTCCACCCGTATGCACCGACGCCCGGCGCACGGCGGTTCGCCGCAGCCGTACTATTATAATTCCCTCGCCTACGGCAAGAAGCACAAGCACATGGAACCCTTCCTTGTCGAATTCGATCCGGCCCGCACTGAAGAGTGCCAGCCGGTACGCCATCCGGGAGAGGAGTTTTTCTATATCATCGAGGGGCAGGTGCAACTGAACCACGGGGGCGAGACCTACATCCTCGACGCCGGCGACTCGGTCTACTGGGATTCCAACGAACCCCACAGCCTCAAGGCCCTGGGCGACAAAATCGCCCGTGGCATTGCCGTGCTCTACACAAAAAACTAAAAAAGACCCGCGCAACAGCACACGAAAAAATCGATTTGTTATGCTTTAAAATCAAGCTGATGACAAACCAATCGATTGTTCTGAAACTCATATTCACAAGGAGGTTCCCATGGCTAAAGTCGGTGTCATCCTCTCGGGCTGCGGTGTTTACGACGGCAGCGAAATTCACGAAACGGTCATCACCCTGCTGGCGCTCGACCGGGCCGGCGCGGAGATCGTCATGATGGCTCCAGACATCGAGCAGGGGGTCGTCAACCACCTGACCGGAGAACAGGAAGAAGGAGCGACCCGCAACGTCCTGGTCGAATCGGCCCGTATCGCCCGCGGCAACGTCAGCAACATCGCCGACATCAGCGCCGCCGAACTCGATGCCCTGATGATCCCCGGCGGCTTCGGTGTCGCCAAGAACCTCTGCGATTTCGCCTTCAAGGGACCGGACTGCAGCGTCAACCCCGAGGTCGCCCGCCTGGTGCGCGAAATCGTCGCCGCCAAGAAACCGCTGGCCGCGGTCTGTATCGCCCCGGCCCTGGTCGCCAAGGTCCTCGGCGCCGACAACCTCGACCCGAAGCTCACCATCGGCACCGATGAAGGGACCGCCGGCGCCGTCGCCAGCATGGGGGCAACCCACATATCCTGCCCGGTCGAAGAGTTCGTCATCGACGCGGAGAACAAGATCATCACCTCTCCCGCTTACATGCTTGCCGGACGGATCAGCGAGGCGGCAGAAGGGATCGAAAAGACCGTTCAGGCCCTCATGGAGATGCTTGCCTGAAAAAGAAAAAATAAATCATTACCCATATTGTAATAATTTATTTTTTCTGCTAGTCTCCGTGAAACTTTAACATTATCACCTAGGAGTGGAGGTTCCCATGCAGAAGTATCGTTGTGTCGTTTGTGACTATATCTATGATCCTGAAGTCGGTGATCCCGATAGCGGCATTGAGCCGGGCACCGCTTTTGAAGACATCCCGGAGGACTGGGTCTGCCCCCTCTGCGGCGTCGATAAATCAAACTTCGAGCCGGCCTGATTGCCGGGTTGTTGAAACCGGAAACAGGGCCTGATGACCGACAGGAATCAGGCCCTGTTTTTTTGTCCGGGGCAATTCCCCGGATCTGTGTTATTTTCTTCTAATATCCCGAAAAGATTCAGGCTCTGCCTGCTGTGCCGTCATCGCCAAAGGATGCCGCCGGATGAGCACTCACGTACGTAAGCCCGACTGGCTGAAAGTCAAATTCCCCGCCGGGGAAAATTACGCCCGAATCGATCGTTACCACCGGGTCAACGGGCTGAACTCGGTCTGCCGCAGCGCCGCCTGTCCGAACCAGGGGGAGTGCTGGAGCAAGGGGACCGCCACCTTCATGATCCTCGGCACCACCTGTAGCCGCCATTGTCGTTTCTGTAACGTCGACAGCGGCCAACTCCTGCCGCCCGATCCGGCCGAACCGGCCAAGGTCGCCACCGCGATCGCCGAACTCAAACTCAAACATGCCGTTATCACCACGGTAACCAGGGACGATCTGCCCGACGGCGGCGCCGGCCACTTCGTTGACCTGATCCGAGAAATCCGCAAGCGCAGCGACTGCCGCATCGAACTGCTGATCTCCGACCTCCAGGGGAACTGGGAGGCGCTGGACGCGATCATCGCGGAAAAGCCCGATATCCTCGGCCACAATGTCGAAACCGTGCCGCGCCTGTATGCCGACGTTCGTCCCGAGGCGGATTACCGGCGTACCCTGCAACTGCTGGCCGAAGTCCGCAAACGCCAGCCGGAGGTCATCACCAAGTCGGGCCTGATGCTCGGCCTCGGCGAAACGGAAGCAGAGGTTCTGCAGGTCATGAGCGACCTGCGTGACCACGGCTGCCAGTTACTCACCCTCGGCCAATATCTCGCTCCGACTCGGGATCATGCCCCCGTCCAACGCTATGTCGAGCCGCGCGAATTCACCGCCTACGCAGAGAAAGGGCAGGCCCTCGGTTTCGAACATGTCGAATCCGGCCCGCTGGTACGCTCGTCCTACCACGCCGAGGAGCAACTTGATGCATGCAGGAGCGATCAGCATGGATAACTTCACCCTGGTCCGCCCGGAGCACCTGAACCATCACGGCTACCTCTTCGGTGGGGTGATGCTCCAGTGGATCGACGAAAACGCCTGGATGGCGGCCACCCGCGAATACCCGGGGAGCAGCCTGGTGACCATCGGCATGGATGCCTGCCGCTTCAAGCACCGTGTCGAGAACGGCTCGATCCTGCGTTTCCAGACGACAAAAACGCACCAGGGGCGCACCTCGATCACCTATAATGTCGTGGTGTTTGCCGATGCGCCCGGCTCGGCGGAAGAGAAGGAAGTCTTCAGCACTTCAGTGACCTTCGTCAACCTCGACGCATACGGTCGCCCCAGCGTGCTGAACGGCAATCGCTGAATAAAATTCATCCCTTCCGCGTCTTGTTGAAGCGGAAATCGGCTGTTATAGTTTTTTGGTTAAGCACAAATCATCCAGTCGGATATCAATTGAACTGAAATGACAGGGTCGCGATCCTTCCTGAATCGCGACAGAACCGAAATCGATCAATCTTTCACGGAACGTCTCAACCGGAAAAGAGTGGTGAAAAAATGAGCTCAATCGACAACGTCAGCCCCCAGTGGCTGGAAAACCAATACCTGCTCTACAAAGAGGACCCGCAACAGCTTCCCGAAGAGTGGCGCACATTCTTCCGCGGCTTCGATCTCGCCCTTGAACAGTTCGAGGGGGAAGGCCCGCGGGACAACAAACCGGCCGCCATCCAGACAATGATCCGCCGCTACCGCGACATCGGCTACCAGCATGCCTGCGTCGACCCCCTGACCCCCTGCGAGCTGGACCACCCGCTGCTGCGCATCGACCGGTTCGAACTGGAAGAAGCGGATCTGCAGCGGACCTTCGCGACCGACAAGTTCATCTTGCCGCGCGCAACGCTGAAGGAGATCGTCGATGTCCTCAAGCAGACCTACTGCCGCTCCCTCGGCCTTGAGTACATGCACATCCCGATCCCCGAAGAGCGCGAGTGGATTCAGGAGAAGGCCGAGGCGTCACGCAGCCGCGAACAGTTCAGCCGCGAAGAGAAGCTGGCGATCATGCGCAAACTGCAGCAGGCGACGAAGTTCGAGTCGTTCCTCCACCGCAAGTTCGTCGGCCAGAAGCGTTTCTCCCTCGAAGGGGCGGAGTCGGTCATTCCCCTGCTCGATCACCTGATCAGCAAGGCCGCCGAGCAGTCCGTGGAGCAGGTCGTTATCGGCATGGCCCACCGGGGCCGCCTGAACGTCCTGGCCAACATCTTCGAAAAGCCGCTCGGCAACATCTTCGCCGAGTTCAGCGACAACGAGACCTACCAGATCGTCGGTGAGGGTGATGTCAAGTACCACAAGGGCTACTCGTCTTACCGCAACTTCCCGGACGGTCAACTGCATATCTCACTGGCGTCCAACCCCAGCCACCTGGAAGTTGTCGACCCGGTCGTTGAAGGGAAGGCCCGCGCCCGCCAGGATCGCACCGAGGGGGATGGAGAGCAGGTGATCATGCCGCTGCTGATCCACGGCGATGCGGCCTTTGCCGGCCAGGGGCTGGTCACTGAGACCCTGAACCTTTCGCAGTTGCCCGGCTACAAGACCGGCGGCACCCTGCACATCATCATCAACAACCAGATCGGCTTTACCACCCTGCCGGAAGACGCCCGCTCGACCGCTTATCCGACCGACGCAGCCAAGATGCTCAACGCGCCGATCTTCCATGTCCATGGCGACGATCCCGAGGCCCTGGCCCAGGCGGCGAGCATGGCCCTCGAGTTCCGCCAGCGTTTCCGCAAGGACGTCGTCATCGACGTCATCTGCTACCGACGCTACGGGCATAACGAGGGGGACGAGCCCTTCTTCACCCAGCCGTTGATGTACGAGAAGATCAAGAACCACCCGCCGACCGCGGAGATCTACAAGAGCCAGCTGTTGCTCGAAGGCTTCAGCGCCGACGAGTTGAAGAAGATCGAGGACGAGGTCGACCAGGCTCTTGACGACGCCCTGGAGAACCCGGTCTGCGCCCTGCATGAGATCTTCATGAAGCAGTGGTCGCACATCTCGCGCAAGTACAGCTTCGACTCGGTTGCTACCGGTGTCGCAGAAGAGACGCTCAAGCAGCTGGCCGTCGAAATGACGACCTTGCCGGACGATTTCACGCCGCACCGCAAGATCTCCGCCCTGCTCAAGAAACGCGAAAGCCTGGTCACCGAAAACGGCGACCTCGATTGGGGCACGGCCGAGGCGCTGGCCTTTGCCACCCTCGTCAACGAGAAAACCTCGGTTCGCCTGTCGGGGCAGGATTCACGCCGCGGCACCTTCAACCACCGCCATGCGACGGTCTACGACATCAAAACCGGGGGCGATTACACCGCCCTGGCGAGCATCGCCGCCAAGGCTGGCAGCCGCTTCGATGTCTTCAACAGTATGCTCTCCGAGGCCGCCGTTCTCGGCTTCGATTACGGTTACTCCGTTGAAACCCCGGACGACCTGACCATCTGGGAAGCCCAGTTCGGCGATTTCGCCAACGGCGCCCAGGTCGTCATCGACCAGTTCATCGCCTCAAGCCAGGCCAAGTGGGATCGCCCGAGCGGCATCACCATGTTCCTCCCCCATGGTTACGAGGGGCAGGGACCGGAACACTCCAGCGCCCGCATCGAGCGCTACCTGCAGCTCTGCGCCGAAAAGAACATGCTGGTCGTCAACCCGAGCACCCCGGCCCAGATGTTCCACGCCCTGCGCCGCCAGGTCCGGGCGCCGTACCGCAAGCCGCTCATCGTCTTCACCCCCAAGGCGTTGCTCCGCCATCCGGTCTGCGTCTCGCAGGTCAGTGATCTGGTCGACGGGCATTTCCAGGAGATCATTCCGGACATCCTGGAGCCGGCAAACTGCCGCCGGATCCTGTTCTGCTCCGGCAAGCTCTACTACGACCTGCTGCAGAAGCGCAGCGACGGCGGCCACGACGATGTCGCCATCGTCCGTATCGAGCAGCTCTACCCGCTCCATAACGAACTGCTGAGCAGCATCGTCGCGCCCTACGGCAAGGATGTCGAGTACTTCTGGGTTCAGGAAGAGATCGGTAATGGCGGCGCCTGGGATCACCTGCGCCCGCGCCTGCGCGAACTGCTCGGCAAGGAGCCGGTCTATGTCGGCCGCAAGCGCTCGCCAAGCACTGCGGTCGGATCGCATCACAAACACAAGATCGAGCAACAGGACATTTTGGATAAAGCTTTCGCTGAATAAAGGTGAGGATGGATTATGGATATTCTGGTTCCACAGGTGGGAGAATCGATCGTCGAGGCTGAAATCGGTGAATGGTTCAAGAAGGACGGCGATTACGTCGAGAAGGACGAGCTGCTCATGGAGCTCGAAACCGAGAAGGTCAATGTCGAGCTGAACGCCGAAGCCGCAGGACGGCTGACCATCCTCGCCGAGGCGGGAGAGACGGTCAAGATCGGCGCCGTTATCGGCAAGATCGACGAAACGGCTGAGAAAAGCGCAGCTGCTCCTGCAGCGGCGACGGCTCCCCAACCGGCGCCGGCAGCGGAACAAGCCGCCCCGGCAGCCGCTCCGCTGAAGGATGCGCCGATGAACCCGGCGGTGCCGAAGATCGCCGCCGAACGCGGCATCGATCCGGCAACCCTCACGGGCAGCGGCCGCGACGGCAGGGTTCTGGTCGATGACATCCCCGCAGCCGCGGAACAGAAAGTAGCGCCGGCAGTCGCGGAAAAACCCGCGGCTACGCCGACCCAGGCAAAACCGGAGAAAACCGCAGTTGCCACGGAAGAACGGATCACCCGCGTCCCGATGACCCAGATCCGCAAGAAGATTGCGGCACACCTGATGAAGGCCCGGCACGAAACCGCCATGCTGACCACCTTCAACGAGATCGACATGAGCAAAGCGATGGCTATGCGTAAAACCTGGAAAGAGGCGTTCCAGGATAAGCACGGCGTCGGACTCGGCTTCATGTCCTTCTTCGTCAAAGCCTGCGCCGAAGCTTTGCAGCAGTTCCCCGAGGTCAACGGCAGCATCGACGGTGACGACATCATCTACCATAATTACTATGATATCGGTATCGCCGTCGGCAGTAAGCGCGGTCTGGTCGTGCCGATCATCCGCGATTGTGACACGCTCTCCTTCGCCGACGTCGAGAAAACGATCCGCGATTTCGCTGAACGCGCTGGCAAAGGCAAACTCGGCCTCGACGAACTCGATGGCGGCACCTTCACCATCACCAACGGCGGGGTTTACGGCTCCCTGCTCTCGACGCCACTGCTCAACCCGCCGCAGAGTGCCATCCTCGGCATGCACGGCATCCAGGAGCGCCCAGTTGTGCGCGACGGTGAAATCGTCATCCGCTCGATGATGAACGTTGCCCTGAGCTACGATCACCGGATCATCGACGGCACCCAGTCGGTCCAGTTCCTCAAACAGATCAAAAACTACGTCGAAAACCCTGAGGCGCTGCTGCTGCAGGTTTGAGAGTTAACCAAACAAGCTGAACAACAGAGAAGCACAGAGAAAAGCCTTCATTCCGTATAATGTCGAAATCGGGATCGCTATCGTTATCGGAATCGGGTTTTCCTGACAAACTGGATCGATCCCGATCCCGATTCTTTTCTGTGTCTCTGTGGTAAATGATTTTACCTTGGATCAAGGAGTCCGCATGTCCGAAAAAATATACGATCTAATCGTCATTGGCGCCGGTCCCGGTGGCTATGTCGCCGCCATCCGCGCCGCCCAGCTCGGCTTCAACGTGGTCGTGATCGAAAAACGCGCCGCCCTCGGTGGGGTCTGCCTCAACGAAGGCTGCATCCCGAGCAAGGCTCTGCTTGAGTCGAGTGAACACTACGCAAAGACTCAGCATGAATTTGCCGATCACGGCATCTCCGTCAGTGATGCCAGCATCGACATAAGCCAGATGATGGCCCGGAAGCAGGGGATCATCGACAAGCTGACCGGCGGGATCGCCTCGCTGTTCAAGAAGAACAAGATCGAATCGATCCGCGGGACCGCGGAACTGATCGCCAGCGAAGCGGGCGCCCGCAAAGTCAAGGTCACCCGCGGGGAAGAGGTTCTCGAACTAACGGCCAAAGCCATCCTGCTGGCAACCGGTAGTGAAGCCTTCCAGTTACCCCACTTGCCGTTTGACGGCGAGAACATCATCAACGCCCGCGACGCCCTGAGCCTGACCGAGGTACCCAAGCGCCTGCTGGTCGTCGGTGGCGGCGTCATCGGCCTGGAGATGGGGTCGGTCTGGAGCCGCCTCGGTGCCGAAGTCACCGTCGTCGAGATGCTGCCGCAGCTCATCCCCTCGGCCGACGGCCAGGTCGCCCAGACCCTGCTGCGCAGCCTGAAGAAGCAGGGTCTGGAGATCATGACCAAGACCCGCCTCGACAAGTTCAGTAAGCAGGACGACGGCATCCACGCCACCCTGACAACAGAAAAAGGGGAGCAGGAAGTCGTCTGCGACAAGATCCTCGTCGCCACCGGGCGGCGTGCCGAAACCACCGGCCTCGGACTCGAGGCTGTCGGTCTGCAGGTCAATAAGCAGGGGCAGCTTGAAGTCGATGAGAACTACCAGACAGCGACCCCCGGAATCTACGCTATCGGCGACCTGGCCCCCGGCCCGATGCTGGCCCACAAAGCGAGCGAGGAAGGGGTTGTCTTCGCCGAGCGCCTGGCGGGGCAGCAGTCGAAGGTTCACTACGACGTCATCCCGGCGGTCACCTATACCTGGCCGGAAGTCGCCAGCGTCGGCAAAACCGAAGAGGAATTGAAAGAGGCCGGAACTGAGTACAAATCAGGCAAGTTTTTCTTCGCCGCCAACGGTCGCGCCCTCTGTACCGGCATGAGCGACGGTTTCGTCAAGGTTCTCGCCACCCCGGAGAGTGGCCGCATCCTCGGTATTCATATCATCGGACCGCAGGCTTCGGAGCTGATTGCCGAAGCTGCGGTCGTGCTTTCTTTCGGCGGCAGCGTTCACGATCTCGCCGTCACCTGCCATGCCCACCCGACCCTGGCCGAGACCATCAAGGAAGCGGCTCTGGCAGTCAACAAGGAAGCGATTCACGGTTGACACAATCAGGACTCAAGCAGGAAATCCCCGGTCGAACGCTCGGCCGGGGATCTTTTTTTGCACAGAAGGAAAAATATGAAGATATGGGTTGATGCCGATGCCTGTCCCGCGGCGATCAAAACAATCCTTTTTAAAGCTGCCGAGCGAACCGGACGCCAACTGACCCTGGTGGCTAATCACACCATGAGCATCCCGCGTTCACCATTCATCAGCTTTATTCAAGTCGCTGCCGGTGCGGATGTCGCGGACGCAGAGATCGTCCGCAAAATGACCGACGGCGATCTGGTCATTACCGCCGATATCCCCCTCGCTGCGCAGGTTGTCGAAAAATCAGGGATCGCTCTTGATCCACGTGGAGAGCTTTACACCGAGGAGAACATCCGTGAACGCCTGAACATACGTGATTTTATGGACTCCCTGCGTTCCTCCGGTATCGAAACAGGAGGACCGGCAGCGCTCAGCAACAGCGACCGCAACCGCTTCGCCAATCAACTCGACCGCATCCTCCAGCAACGGAAGTAAACCCCTCTATTTCTGATAGACGGCAAAGAAATGCGGGACCGGTGGGTCCTGGGTGTCGTCGTAGGCTTCGAAGAAACGCTCACGCAAACCACAGCGCACAAAACCATCGATCTCCTCCTTGTCCAACGGCAGGGGGATATCATCCTCCTGTTCCCCCGTCAGTCGGCTGCGGCAGGAGACCAGGATATGCCCCTGCGGCGCGAGCAGCGAGATCATCGCGTCACGGGCCTGGAGACGATATTTGCCGGGCAGCACCTGGATCGTATTGCACTCGAAGATCAGGTCGTACCCGGCCGCCCAGTCCGGCGGATAGGCGAACAGGTCGGCGACCAGGTAGTCGACCTGCGTTTCGGGGTAGCGATTTTTACATAACCGGATCGCCTCGGGAGAGATGTCGAAGGCAGTCACCGCGTAACCCGCCGCGCTCAAGGCCTCAGCATCATCCCCCACTCCACAGCCGACGACGATCGCCTTGCGCCCCGCATGAATGATCCCGCTCTGCTCCAACCAATCAAGCAGGTAGGGGTTGGGCTCGAGATCAGCCCAGAAGACCCCGCGATGATCCCCTTCGGCGTCGGTGTAGATACTGTCGAACCAGCCCAGCGGGTCGTCCCGGTCCTGGAATGACTTGACCATCGCCTTGTAGGCGACGGGATCGAATTCTTTCATAGCCTTTATCGCCTCCTGATCATTTTTGTTCCTGCAACCAGTATCCCGCATCTTCGGCCGTCGCGTCAAAGGCCGACCCGGATCGGAACTTCCGACATCCGCCAACGAGACAAAGAGCATTTTATCTCCTCAACAGAAGAGAACGATCATGTTAGCCTGATGTCTACGCAGTCATTTCAGTCACCACAATAAACAGCAGGGAGAATGGTATGAGCAACAAATTTATCGTTGAAATCAAAGGGGACGGCTTTGTCCTGAGCATGCAGGGGAAAGGGAACACGGCCACGGCGAAGAAGTACCTCGCGGAGCTGTACACGGGGTGCACGGTCAAGGTCTACGGCACCGGCCCTGCAATCTCTATGGACAGAGAAGGCTAACTTCGGCCCAGACATGGCACCGTCCACCCTGTTACGGTTGATGGTCATCCCAGCGTGGCGATAAATTCCGCCAGCAAGCTGAAATATTCGCGGGCGTTGACGAACATGATGTCGTTGTGATTCCCCTGGGGGAAAATTTTCAGGGTTTTGCGCCCGGGCGCCCAATCGTAAAGGCGCTGGCCATGGCTGACATCAACCAGTCCGTCATGCTGCGTATGCAGGACCAGCAGCGGACCGGGATAAGCCGCGAGCTTGCGGCGGTGATTCAACCGCCGGTCGACCTCGGCGTCCAGCTCCTCGCTGCTGACACCCAATTCAGCAGGATCGACCCGCAGCAGCAGCCGTTCGAGGACATCGGCAACGCCGCTTTCGATGACCAGACCGGCAGCATCCGGAAAGCGCGACGCCGCTTCGATGGCAAAAATGGAGCCGACGCTACGGCCGAAAAAGATCAGCTCACTAGCCGGACGCTGGAGGGCCTCGATTGTCGGGACGACATCATCCAGCATTTTCCCGAGCTGCGGCCAGCCGCTCGATTGACCGTAGCCGCGCAATTCGGCGAGAAAGCAATTGCACCCCATCTGCTGAATGAGGCGAACAAAATCCCCCTGCCAGTCATCGACGATCTCGCCGTTGCCGTGAAAGTGAACCAGCGTCTTCGCCGCCGGATCGATTTCATGGTAGCTGCACGCCAACCGGGCATCGCCGCAGTCGACCCAGAAGGGGTCGGCAAAACGTCCGGCGCGTGGAAAGAAGTAGCGTTCGCTGATCAAGCGATGGTCGAGGATACTTGTCATGAAGATTCTCCACTGGAAAACTGCCGCGGTTTTGTGGTGTAACCATAACGATAACAGAATGTGACAGAGGAAGGAAAAAGGGATTGGCGGCACAAAAAGAGGGAATGATCTGTACCCGGCCCTTCGAGTGGTACGAAGTCCACCCGGATGGCAGCGTCTTCCTCTGCTGCCCGGCCTGGCTGAAGCGCCCCGTCGGTAACCTGCTGACGCAATCGGTCGAGGAGATCTGGAACGGTGCCCGGGCCCGGGAAATTCGCAAGACGATCCTCAACGGCAGTTATCACTGCTGCAACAGTAAACGCTGCCCATTTCTCGCCAACGGCAACGGCCCGGTGATGTTGAGGGAGGCGATCGCGGACCGCGAAGTGCGCTTGGCCCTAGAGAACGGCCTCAGCACCCTCCCCTATCGACCGAAGAAGCTGAATCTCTGCTTCGACCACAGCTGTAACATCGCCTGCCCGACTTGCCGAACCGTCAAGCGGCAGGCGAACGGAGTCGAACTGGAACGCGCCCGCCGGATTGCCGAGCTGGTTCTGGACCAGCTGATTCCGAATGCCACAGAAGTCACACTCA
>PKUG01000137.1 GCA_002869665.1 Desulfuromonas sp.
AGAGGGATTGGCGGTGATGATCGACTGGATCAAAGCTCGCGGGCCTCGTCCGTTTCTCCACAATGTCGAGCTGGAAATCGACGGGCCGCTGGCGCCGAAGGTCTGGTCGAAGAAGATCCTGTGACAAAGCTTCTCCACAACGAAACAGAGAGCGGGTGGGCACAACGGGTCGCGACTCTGCTGGCCGAAGCTACGGCGTTGGAGGGTTCGCTGCATCGGCCCGGCGTGCGTGATGACTACCGCTTGCGATTGGAGCAGGTTGTGCCGCTTGCCGCGCGGGCGCTGGAGACGGTGACGGAACGCCGGGAGATTGCACTCCTGCAGTGGGTGCTGGTTCGGGCAGAAGGAGCCCGGGCCGAGGCTGCCCGCTATGGTGCCGGGCAGCTCTCGCGCGGATCGCAGCGGTCCCCCTCCTTGGCCGATTGCGAAGAGGGGTGGCAGCGGGTCGAAGAGATTGTCTGCACGGCTGAAGAGTCGGCCGAGGCGGCCGCGCGGTTTGCTCGGCTGCTGGGGACGGCCAAAGCGCGCGCGATAGCCCATCGGGCCGATATTGCCGCAAAATCTGCCCGGCAAATCGTCTTAGCGCGCAATCGCGCCTACACCTTCCACGCCGATCCCGGTTTCTCCTTTGGCGAAGGGTGGTACCTTGCGGCCGCGGCGCTGTTTGCCGGCCTTTCTGTCCAGATCCGGCCCGGTGCTCTTCAGGAAGGTCAGGCCAAACGGTTTCTTCAGGATGCCGGCTTAGCTGCCTCCCTTCACCCCTATCGTCCTCGTCCGGCGAGCCCCAAGCATTTGACCCATATCATCGCAGAGGCCTTTCGCGCCGACGCACAAGGAGCGCAGCGCACGTTGCGGGCAGCGTTTCTGGGAGACGACTTGCCGTCGTCCACCTTGCGAGCATGGATTGATGCCAAGGTGGGGGGGCAGATGGGACAAAAGGTGCTGCTTTGGGTGCGTACAGGTGACCACGATGCCGAACGTAATACCTGTTTCGATGAGCTGCGTCAGATTTCCGAACTGGTCGTGCAGGCCGGGTTTACGCCCCTTTTTTTCGGCGACGCCATCGCGCCAGAGATTGTTCCAGCCGGTGGGGTCGATTTGACGTTGTGCTGGAAGGAGCCGCTCTTTCAGGGGCCGGAGATGCGGCGGGCCCAACTGCAACTCTTTGAGGCGTTGCGATGTCGTCACGGTCTGCGGGACAGATCGGCGTGACCACCGCCGGCATGGATGGGCCGGCGCTGATGGGCTTGCCCACCCTGTATCTCACCCAAGCCCCCAACGTTCGTCTGGGTAAATGGGTGGGAGCGGTTCCGGGATATCAGGAAGTCGTGCGGGCGCCGGGCTATTTCGACATCATGCGTGCCACCCTGCATCGGTGGTAGAAAACGGGTAGGGAATTGGATGATGACTCAGCCAAAAAGAGGCCAATAACGGTGTTGGGCAGGTCGATTAAAACCTTCCCTCTGTTGAGAGCTAGAAGGACAAACACGCGCCTTCCCCGTAAAGCGGATAGGGACAGGATCATAGCAAAGGCCCACCCCGGAAACGGGGTGGGCCTTTGCTATGGAAGCTGCGCAAGCTTCATTGGTTTTAGTAAATGTTTTTTCGTCGAAACAAAAAAAATCTGTTAGCGCGAAATTTTTTTTGGACTGTATACGGGGTTCAAAAAGAGCGCAGTTCTGGTTGTTTATCCGACGGGTGTGGTTTGAAAAAGCGGCAAGAAGAGGCGCTAGGAGGGGATTTTCCAGCGAATATCAGATTTTTATCAGGTTTTTATCAGAGGTGCCGTGCTATTAACGAGGAAACTTCGGATGAAAATTCTAATTTCATCGCTGACCGCCAAAACAGGCACGGTGTTACGACGTGGTCTTTGTTTCATGAGAGGCCAAAATTTCTTGTGGCACCCGCGAGCGCCGAGTGTTTTGCTGGGGAATCGGTTTTTAGTAGGACTGTAAACGCAGGAGGGGGGGTAATACCTCTCCCCGCAAGGGGAGGTGGGTAACATAAATCTCCGATAAGAGCAAACCTGTGGCAACGCAGGGACGCAGAGCCAGGGGCCCTACCGGGGTCGCCCAGTCGCCGAAGAGAGAGTTTTCTGGGGGGGATTTTTGTGTTTGCAACGCAGAAATTTTTCTGCCCTTGAGCCGTCTTCGTTCTTTCGAAGGCGGTTTTTTTGTTTAAGGAGTGGGTGTGAAGAGGTCGTTTCAAAGGATTTTCCAGGGAGTGGTTGTGTGGCTCTTCGTCGTCGCACCCCAAGCCTCCGCAACGGAGTCTCTACTTGCCCAGGTTGGGCAAGAGCGTATTAGCATCGAGCAGTTTCGCGAGGAAGCCTTGACGCGAGGAATTGCGGCGTCGCAGAAGGAGGCGTTGCTGGAGGAGATGGTCCGCTTTGAAGCGCTCCATGCGGCGGCCTTGGCCGAGGGGCTCGACCGGGATCCAGAAATTCTTCAGGCGCTGCGGCAGATGGTCGTCGGTAAATATCTCGAGAACCAACTCGAGCCGCAGCTGCGCGCGATCGAGGCGAGTGACGCTGAGGCGCGAGCCTACTACGAGGCGAATCAGCAGGAGTTTGCAATCGCGGCCAAGGTGCGGGCGGCGCTGATCAAGATCGAGGTGCCGCGACGGATTTCAGAGAAGAAGCGAAGCCAGATCGAGGCGCGGGCGAAGCAGGCGCGGAAAGAGGCGCTGGCCCTCGCCCAAGAGATGACCTCCTTCGGCAGTGTCGCCGTTCGCTATTCCGACGATCTTTCAAGCCGCTACCGCGGTGGCGAAGTCGGCTGGCTCCTGACCGGAGAGAAGGAATATATCTGGCCCGAAGCGGTGACCGAGGCAATCTTCGCCTTGGACAAGGTCGGCGCGGTCAGTGAGCTGATCGCCACCGAGGATGGTTTCTATCTGGTCAAGCTGATGGAGAAAAAAGAGGGGTTTATCCGCCCCTTTGCCGAACTGAAGGACTGGTGTCGCAATCGGGCGGTGAAAGAGAAGCGGGAAGCGCTGGAGCGCCGTTTTTACGCCCGGGTGCAACAACGGGTCGGGGTCAACATCCATCCCTCCCTGTTGCAAAAGGTCGAGGTGGCACCTGCCGTTTCGGCCCCCCCGCTGCTGCCGGGACGATGAACACAATCGCATACCGGGATGCCGCCAAGCGTGCGTCCGTCATTCTTGCTGTGACAACGGAGCATTCATGAAAACAAAGGGTCTCATACGTTGGGGCGGAATCTTCGCCGTCCTGCTGCTCTTGCCACTGCGGCTCTGGGCCGTCGAGCCGATCGTGACGCAGAGCATCGCCCTGACACCGGGGTGGAACGCCGTCTTCCTTGAGGTTCAGCCACTTTCGAACGTCCCCTCAGAGGTCTTTCAGGGGCTGCCCGAGGGGGCGAGCATCTGGGACTGGACGGGCAAGCACGAGCCGATGCAGTTCATCCAGGATCCGAGCGAACCGGAGATCACCTATCCCAAATGGCAGGCGATCTTCAACGGCGGGGACCTGGCCGAACTGACCACCCTCCATGGCATCCAGGTGCACAGCCCTTTTCTCATCGATATCCCCGCCTCCAGTCCGCCGCTGACCCTCAACATTACCGGGCGCCCGACCCTGCGGCACAAGGAGTGGATCCCCGACTCCTTCAACCTGACCGGTTTCAGCTTTGTCTCGGCCCCGCCGAGCTTTGCCGATTTCTTCGCCCCCTCGCTCGCTCATCAGGGGCAGACGATCTATCGCATGAACAGCCGCAACGGCATCTGGGAGATCCTGGACAATCCAGCCTCAACCCCGATGCGCTCGGGCGAGGCCTTCTGGGTCTACTGCCAGTCGGGGTCGGACTATCAGGGACCGTTGACGGTGGCGGCGAGCGGGGTTGACGGTCTCGACTTCGGTACCGGGATCAGCCTGCTCGAACTGAAAATTGAGAACAACTCGTCCGTTGCCCGTTCTGTGAATGTCGCCGCCCTCGCCAGTGCGACGGCGGTCCCTCTGGCCTATCGGGAGTACGACGAGGTCGAAGGAGGGATGCGGAGCGAACCGCTCTCTGCTCTCCCCCCCCTGAGTCTTGCTGCCGGGGCAACAAAGACCCTTGTCCTCTCGCTTCAGCGCGCCGATTTCAGCGGGGAAGCCGCCTCGGTCCTTGAGGTCTGGGATGATCTGGGCTCTTCGGTGCGGGTGCCGGTGCGGGCCATCTCCAATCCGACGACGAGCTATCCCGGGCTCTGGCTCGGTTCAGCGTCGCTGAACAAAGTCAGCCTTTTTGCCGAGGCCGGACTCGGGCCGGAGTTCCTGCCGGGAGAGGCGAAGCCAACGCCGACGGAGCTGAACCTCAACCTGATTCTGCATCAGGACGGCAGCGGTCAGGTGCGTCTGCTCAAACAGGCGATCGTGATGCGGCAGGAGGCGACCTACAACGCCGATGGGAGTCTGGCGACCAATGAGCGGCAGGTGGTGCTGACCCGCGACGATCTGATCCCTCGTTATTCGGGAGTCAGCCAGCGCGACGGGACCGATGTCGGCAAGCGTCTCTCGGCGGTCGCCTTTGACTACACCCCAAGCAGCGAGACCTCCCACGCCGATACGGCGCTCAATTGCACCGGCACCATCTCCGGGGTGGTCGAATGCCGGATCGTGCTCGATCGAAATCATCCGAGCAACCCGTTTTACCATCGCTTCCATCCCGATCACGACAGCCTGGCGAGCGACTACGCCACCGCCAACGACGAGGCTCCGGAGATCCGCCGGACCATCACCCTGAGCTTCGAGAGCGTGCCGCAGGAGAACCCCACCAGCCCTCCTCCGGGGTGGGGGGTGAGCATGCTGGGGGGGACCTACGTCGAGGAGGTCACCGGCCTCTCCCGGGGGGCGATCCGGACCGAGGGGAGCTTCCGCCTGAATCTCGCCACGGATATAGAGACCTTGAACGACGGGGTGCAGTAGTCACCTCGCACAGATAAAACAAAAAAACGAAAACGACAGGAGTTTCCGATGAAAAAGCTAACTTTTGCGGCGCTTTTGCTCCCCCTCATGCTGCTGGCGCTGACCGCTTCGAACGCTCAGGCGGAGATTGTTCCCCAGACCCTCTCCTATCAGGGGACGCTGGCCACCCTCGATGGAACGCCGTTTAGCGGGGTGAAGAGTATGACCTTCCGCCTCTATGACGCGGCGACCGCCGGTAACCTCCTCTGGGAGGAGGCACAGAGCAATGTCCATATTGTCAATGGCCGCTTCGCTACTGTGTTGGGGAGCGTGACACCCCTTTCGAATGACCTGTTCTTCGATAAACCGGCGGCTGGTGATGCTGTCTACGATAACGCCTTACATGAGGTGCCTGTAGGAACGTTTTCCGATCAGGACCAAGTGTGGCTGGAGATCCAGGTCGAAGGCGACAGCCCCATGTCACCCCGACAGCAGCTGAACAGCGTCCCCTTTGCCTACAAGGCGGAGAACGGGATCCCTTACGGTGGCATTATCATGTGGTCCGGGACGGTGGCGAATATCCCCGATGGTTGGGCCTTGTGTGACGGGACGAATGGAACCCCGAATCTAAAAGGTCGCTTTGTCGTCAATGTCGGACCTCCATACTCTGATGGTTCCGGCACTAATTACCAGCCTGGGCATATGGATGGTTATGAGCGCATCCAATTGACACTGGCAGAGCTGCCGCAACATAACCACCACGACGGGAGTATGGCGGGGTATAAATTCGCCAGATATAACGGGTCCTGGACCATCGGCAGCTCAGAGTATCTGGATAATTCACCTGGAGAAGTAAACCTGTTCGATGACGGAACGTACCCTTTGGAGGAGGGGAATGATCAGTCTCACGAAAACAGACCACCGTTTTATGCGCTGGCTTACATCATGCGCATTCGCTAGGCGGAAGGCGTTCGCAGCAACGACTCTACCCGTAGATCGCTAAACCCGAGCATATCGGATACCGAAGATCAAACGATAAAGGGAATCGAGATGAGAGCATCCCATATCCTGGCCTTACTCCTGTGCTGCCTGACATTTCTGCCGCAGAGCCTGCTGGCAGAGACGGTCCCGCCGGATTCTGACAATCCGACCGTCCCTTATGTGGCACCGGCCGAGCCGATGGCCAGTAGCAGCTTTCTGATTCAGGGGGGATTTGCCTCGGCGCTGAGCACCCAGCTGCCGGATCCCGAGACGACACCGGATTACCGGATGGTCGCTGGCAAGTTGGCACTACAGGAAGGAGGGTTCGGCGGGAGCGGAGTCCCGATCGACCCGGCTTCGCGGACCGAAGTGCTGGTCAAGGTTGAGGGGATGGAGACCGGTGACGCTCTCACGGTAAAGCAGTTTGAAGGGTTCCCAGGTTTTTTCCCTGCGGTCTCACCGACGTCTATCCCCTACAGCCTCGACAATCCCCCTTTGCTGGCGGCGCCGAATGTCATCTACCTCCCCTATGAGGGCGATGGAAATCTCATCCGCTACGTTCTGACCGGTTATACCGGTACGGGGGCGATTCCGAGCGGGAGTCCCGATCTCGGCATGCGCACCATTGTTCCGCTGATGAGTCCTTTAAGCGGAGCCTCAACCATTACCTGGAACTACAAGAAACAGGTCCGGGTGGCGGTGGTTACCTTCGGGGAAGAGGCGCCGCTGACAGTCTATGACTTCGTAGGGGATACGAAGGTAGGGTCTCATATTTTGACCAATATCGCGGTTCCCGAGTCTGACTCGCTTGCGGTCACCGTTAACGACAACCGCATCTATTCGCTTGAGGATCTTACGCCGGGGATGAGCGTTTACGGCAACGGGATCCCTGAGGGGACGGTGGTGACGGCGGTGAATGCGGAGGTGAAAGACGGCAATGGGGTGGTGCTGGAAAAAGGGTCTGTCAGCCTGAGTAATCCGGTGGCGCTAACCCTGACGCAGGGCTTCCCCAATGTGGGACAGACTTTCACCTTTGCCCGGACTCTCGAGCCGAGTTCTTCGGACCCGCGCGAATGTTTCGGTTCAGATGTCTTGGCCTGTGTGGCGGATGAGGCCGCTCCATCTTCCGGAGTGCAATACTATGATGCGGACCCGACTTCGAGCGTCGTTCTTACGGTGGCTCAGCAGTTCAATGATCTCGACATTGATGCAACCCTGAAATCACTGGCTCAAACCCAAATAAAGACCTATGGAACGGGAACTCCGATCAAAGCGGTGATTGATGGGAAGCAAACGGTCACGGTTTTCGGTCTTGAGGCGCCTCTGGTTGTGCGCTGGTCCTACTCCAAAACCAGAGCTTATGTGATCGGTTCGCCGATGCTGCCGCCAAAGCGAAGCGAGTCTGAAACCCCTGTGGATGAAAGCGTGCCCCCCCTGATCACACTTGAGCCACCAGCGACCTTAGAGAGTGCGTTCGTCAGCGCTTGGGATAATGCGGACTGGTTCTGGGATGAGTTGGAAGAGGGGTGGAGGAAGCCAGAACCGGGGCAGGAATCGACGGATAAGCCACCCCAAGGGCTACGCTATTTCCCCCTTCAGCCGCTGACCGCCTTCAACATTACCTGGACCTGTACCGACGGAGAGACTTACAGCGAGTCGGCACGGGCCATCTGGCCTGAAAAGCAGAAGCATATCGTTGGGGTGCCGGTCAATCTTCACCCGATCGGCAATGAATTGACCTACAAGGAAATTAGTTCTGCCGGGACCAGCGGGGCAAGCGTCTCTCCCACCGCGGAATTCAATGCGACCGCGGCCGGTACCAGTATTTTGCGTTTCGACACGCCCGCGAAACTCCCTGATCTGAAAATTGGGGCAACGTTTATCGTTGTCCAGAGCGAGGAGAAACCGGCGGATGTCTCGTTTGACGACGCGACGTCCTGTGTCATTGGTGAAAAAATTCCGAATTATTTCCTCGAGCTCGCGGCCTCAGATCCCGATGCACCGCTCCCCGATCCGGAATATGAGACGAAAACCGGTTATCTCTATTACCCCGGTGGCGTTCATGACGGAGAAGGCCCCGACCGGGCTTATGATCGCAGCACGCGCAAAGGGGCGATCATTCCGGTCAATAAGAGTTCGTCGACGGAGATGAACCCGCTGGTGGTGGTCTGGTATGAAAAAGGCGAGGGAGGGATAGGCTGGCCGACCGAGGCTATTCGTTACCGGGCCGAGTGGCCGGATGAGGCCCCCTCCATCACCATAGGTACCGGTATTCCGGTCTCCCCCACCGCTAAGCCTCAGGCGATGGTCTACAACCAGCCCGATCCGCAGCTGACGGGGTTCAACCCCAACGAAGAGCACGCCCTGCTCACCGGCGATACACTCTATGCCCTGCGCAATGATCTGAACGTCAGCAATAACAAATCTGCTTCTTACGTACTGCTCAAATATTTTGATACTGTCGCCAGTGAGTGGGCGATGGATGTTTATCAGGTCGCGCGTCCCGAATCCTTCGTTTATGAGGTCGAGGCGGGGCAGCCGATTGTTCCTCCTTTGCCCGGATCTTTCCAGGTTCCGCCGAAAAGTGGCATCAAGAAGATTGCTGATGTCGAGGTCGGCGGAGAGTGGCATTTTGAAGATCGTAAAGGTGGGCATTGGGCCAAGGCGGCCAACTGGCGCGGAGATGAAGTCCCTGCTGTGGCAGAGGCGGATCGATCAAGATTTGTCATGCAGTGGTACTACTACCTGCGTCCCGACTTCTATTGGCCCTATGATGCCGCCGAGGTTCAGGACGGTGTCCCCTTCCTCAACAATAGTGGGGGAGACTATGACGGCTTCACTGAGTCTCCGATCGATGTCACTTATGTCACAAGGTGGCCCGAAAGCGCGCCATCGCTCAAGGTGGGGGATACTCTCACCAGCGGCGAAAAGCCCTTTCCTGATCTCTACAACTGGCTGAGCGCTGAGGTGGTTTTTGACGAGAATGTCTATCGGGGGGGGGGGCCGCTGGCCAAACTCTATGCCCCTGAGCGCTACCTCTACGTTGTTCTCAAGGGGGTGCCGGCTGGGATCAAGACCGATGTTGGGACCGGCGGTGTGACCCTCTTTCCCGAACTCCCTTTTGTCATTCAGCGCCGCCTTTTCTACGATGGGGCGAACCAGCGTCTCGGTTTCAAGGGGGAGATGGTCTCTCTCGAAGGCGAGAACTCCTGGTTGCTGCCCAACCTGATGACCGGGACAGCGCGGGAGACCATCAAAGAGTTGGTCGCTGCGGATGCTGAGGAAAAAGCGAAGTGGGATGCAGCCGTCGACGCCCTTTATGCGCTGGCGCGCAACCCCAACAACCTAACGGACTACCCCGATCTGGTGGGGTGTTCTGCGGGTGAGATCAGCATCAGCAACCCTTACAAGCAGAATGCCACGATGGATGCCTGTCAATGGGGGATTCCGCTGGGGTTGGAAAACGATGGTGGGAAGATCGTCTCGGCTCGCTCCATTCTGGGGGAGAAGAACGCCCTCAGTGCCGGAATGGCGCAGGGGACAGGGTATGTGGTTCTGGTCGAGAACAACGATCCGGCGCTGGGGGCCGAGCCGGTGGCGCTGCATGTTCTGCAAGTCAGTGATGAGGTCTACCAAGGGAAGGTCATGGCGATCAAGTCGAAGAACGTCTTCGATGAGAAGCTGACCCTGCACTACATGGGTGACTTCGGCGGTGAACCGGAGAAGTTTTTCTTCGAATGGATCTATCAGCCCGTTGCCAACGGTCAACCTTCTTTGCCACAGTACAATGCTGTCAGCGGAGAGTGGGTGCCTGATCTTGCCGACTGGAGTGCCTATGTCTTGCCAGAAGGCGAGATGGGGATGGGGGCAAACGATATCACCATCGAGGGGGCGTCGCCGCTGACCCTGTCGGACAACTGGTTCTCAGCCCGCTACTACTACAAGGAGGCGTGGCCGACACAGGCCGAGGCCTCTCTGCCGGTTGACCCCGCCCCGACCCCCCATGACGATCTCAATAACTGGAGCGGCTGGAGTGGTGCGAGTGCGACCGAGCCTGTTCTGGCGTTGGGGTGGATCAAGCGGGTCGTCGATGGGCTCAACCCCCTCGAGGCGCGGGTCACCGATTTCCGTAACAGTCCCACCAACACCACGGTAAGTATGCTCTCCCAGTTCGGTGAGCGCTACGCCGGGGATGTCGCCCTTAACGGTGCCGCCGACAACCTCAACGGTATGGGGTTGATCTCCGCCTATGAGACGGTGCTGAACCGGGGACGGCTCTTCAGCATCGATGCAACCCCCCCTCAGGACTATGGTCCGACCAACGATGCACTGCTGAATATCTCCAGTCGGCTGGCGACCTTCTATCTGGCGCTTGGGAACGAGGCCTATGCTGACGCCGTCGATCCGACCATCGGTTTCAGCACCATGAGCGCCGAATACGGCAACATGGCCCCATCGATTTTCGCCTTCCAGAATCAGGTCGACTCGTTGCTCGATGAAGAGCTGGTGCTGCTGCGCGGGCGCGACGATACGGCGACGAGTACGAGTAACTCCCCGTATTACAACCGCCTGATCTGGAACTTCACCCAGGGTGAGGGGGAGGTTGCCTATGCCCAGAACTACAATGTGACCGATCAGGACGAGAGCGGACTGATCAACGCCGCCGATGCCAGGATCATGTATCCGCAGGGACACGGCGACGCCTGGGGTCACTATCTGCAGGCGATCAGCTACTACTACCGGCTTCTGGGTCACTCCTCCTACAGTTGGGAGCCCCGGGCTGAGTTCGTCATGGTGGCGGGGAATCCGATCATGGTCGACTACCTCGACGAACGTAAGTTCGCCTCCATCGCCGCCGCTCGGGCCAAGACCGGGGCGGAAGTTCTTGATCTGACCTACCGCAAATTCTTCACCGATGATCCTTCCGGCCAGTGGCAGGGGTACAAGGATACCTATGTCGACCGTGCTTGGGGGGTGGATGAATGGGCCCGGCGGGCCGCACACGGGGCGTACTTCGACTGGCTCACGGCCAACGCCATCCTCCCCGATAGTGCGTCGGCGACTCCTGTTCCCCGGAAGCGTTATGTCGAGGACCCCGCGACGGGGACCTTTACGGAAGAGATTATTCCTGAAAACGAGATTCAGCAGATCGATCGCAGCAAGGTTCCCGAGATCACGACCATCGCCTCCCAGTTCCAGCGGATTCAATCGAAGATGGAAGAGGTGGACAGTGGTGTCAATCCCCTAGGGTTGGTGAAGGGGGTGGTCCCCTTCGATATCGATCCGGTGCAGATCAGCGCCGGCAAGACCCACTTTGAACAGATCTATGAGCGGGCGGAAGAGGCTCTCGCCAACGCGATCTCGGTGTACGACTACGCCAACGGCTATACCCAGAGGTTGCGGCAGAATCAGGATACCCTTGAAACCTTCAAGAAGAACCTGAACGATCAGGAGCGCGACTACACCAACCGTCTGATCGAGATCTTCGGTTATCCCTATGAGGATGACATCGGTGCTGGCAAGACCTATCCCGATGGCTACGACGGACCCGATATCTTGCATTTCAACTATGTGGATCGGTCAGAGCTGACCGGTGACGTCTCCGAAGGGTATAAAACCTTTACGACGACAATCTCTGACCCCGGGGTCTTGGAAAACCTGGTCGATATGGGGGCATTTAGTGAAAAAGAGCACACGGTTGAATTCAATATTAGCAGTGAAGACACATGGGTGACAAAACCTGAAGGGTGGCTTGGAAAACGCAAGGCCCCGGGGAAAGTGCAGCAGGCGCTGTCGGAACTTCTTGTTGCCCGAGCTTCCTACGAAAAATCGTACGCGAAGTTTGATGGGATGGTTGCCGATATCGAATCGGCAAAAGATGATCTGCAGGCGAGATATGATCTCTCGGCGAAGCAGGTCTTTTTGATGAATACCAACTACGCTACTCAGACGGCCCTCGACGCGACAATTGGTTATCTTCATGCCCAGAGCACGATGTTTAGAGCCATTAGTGAGGGGATGGATGAGGGAAGTGAGATCGTGATAGAGGGGATGCCCAAGTCGATGGGGCTGTCCTCAGATGTCACGGCTCCAATTCGGGGGACGATCAAAGGGATCAGTGCCGCAGGCAAGGAGGGTTTTGATGCCGCGGCGGATGTTACCGACAATATTGAATTCAACCTTGAAAAAGTCAAAGAGCGTGTTCAGGCCGGAACGGAGTTGACGATTGAAAAATCGAACATCAACTTCGAACTCAAGCAACAGTATCAGGCTCTGGAGAATATGCTGGCGGATGTCGACCAGCAACTTCTCGAAACCTATCTCCTCAAGGAAGAGATCGTTCAGGCGGCGGGCAAATACCAGGCGGTGTTGGCGGAAGGCTTAAGTCTGCTCGACGAACGGGCAGCACTGAGGGCCCAGTCGGCGGCCGAGGTGCAGGAGTACCGCTTCCAGGATCTTGGCTTCCGGGTCTTCCGCAACGACGCCATCCAGAAGTACCGCGCCCAGTTTGAACTGGCGGCCCGCTACGTCTATCTGGCGGCGACCGCCTACGATTACGAGACCAACCTGCTGGGAACTGAGGCCGGTTCGGGGCGTAAGTTCCTCTCTGACATTGTGCGGCAGAGCTCCATCGGGGTCTTGAACAACGGTACGCCGATGGCCGGGTTCCCCGGTCTGGCCGATATCATGGCCCGCCTTTCCCAGAACTTTGAGGTCTACAAGACCCAGCTCGGCTTTAACAACCCGCAGACCGAAACCACCCCCTTCTCCCTGCGCACCGAACTCTTCCGGGTCAAGAGTGACGCCGAATCGGATCAGGTGTGGCGCGATGTCCTCAAGGATCACCGGGTGGAGAACCTCTGGGAGATCCCCGAGTACAAGGCGTTCTGCCGTCCCTTCGCGCCGGAGAGCGCCGGGCCGCAGCCGGGGCTGGTCTTCCGCTTCCCCACCTATGTCACCTACGGCAAGAACTTCTTCGGCTGGCCGCTCAGTGGCGGGGATAGCGCCTACAGCTCGAGCAACTTCGCCACCCGGGTCCGTTCGGTGGGGGTCTGGTTCAAGAACTACGACAGCTCGGGGCTGTCGAGCACCCCTCGGGTCTATCTGGTCCCGGTGGGGGCGGACGTGCTCCGCTCGCCCTCGGGGGATGGCTTCGCCACCCGCGAGTGGCAGGTGCGGGATCAGGTCCTGCCGGTCCCCTTCCCCATCGGCGACAGCGATCTGAAGGATCCGGAATTCATCCCGATCAACGACTCGCTCAGCGGCGAGTTCTCGGGGATCCGGCGGGTCTCCGATTTCAGGGCCTATCCCTACAGCGGCAGTTTCAATCCGACCCAGACAGCCTCCGACAGCCGGCTGATCGGCCGCTCGGTCTGGAACACCGACTGGATGATGATCATCCCCGCCTCGACCCTCCTGTTCAACAAGGATGTCGGGCTCGAGACCTTCATCAACTCGGTGGACGACATCAAGATGTTCTTCCAGACCTACGCCTTCTCGGGGAATTGATGCCATGACGATGCGAACAGCAAGCGGCGGCACGGGGGGAAAAACCATGTTCAAAACCATGCGCAACAAGCTCTTGGCGGCACTTCTCTGCGGTTTGTGGACGGTAGGGGGAGCCGGGGCGAAGATCAGTGAGCCGGAGGTGATCTACCACGGCTCCGTCGCTCAAGGGAGCGTGGTCTCTCTCTATCTGCAGGGGGAGAGTACGCCTCTGGTGAGCTATACGGTCAATGCCGACCAGAGCTATCAGCTGCGGGTCCCGATGGATGCGCTGGAACCGCGCCTCCCCGAGACGGCGCGTACCGGCGATCTCGTCGATATTTACGTCGATGAGATGCAGGTAGCGACGACGACCATCCCCTCGCGGGGGACGCTGGTGAAGCTCGATCTGGTCAAGCGTACGGCGGAGCAGTGGGCGATCGATCATCCCGGCGATGATGGCTCCGGGGATATGAATGGCAACGGGATCAGCGACCTTCAGGAGTATCTCGCTGGTCTTGACCCCGCCGCCTGTATCTGGCAGCCCGGCGAGGATGAAACCTGGCGGGTTACGGATGTTTTTCATCCCACGGTGTTGCAGAGCTGCTTATACGAGGCGGCCGAGGACAGGATACACAACCGCATCCGGCTGGCCGCAGGGGTCTATCGCGGGCACTTCTCCTATCAGGCGGGCTGGGCCGAGGATTTCGATCTCGAGTTTTTGGGGGGGTACAGCAGCGATTTCACCTCGCGCGACTTTGATGCCGCCTTGACTCGCCTCGACGGGGACCTCGATGAAGATGGTGTGGGGGATGGGCGGGTGTTGAGTCTTGACACTCGAACCGGACAGGCGCAAGGGGTGGTCAGGGTCGAATCTCTCCACCTGCTGCATGGGGTGGCGCTTGATGGGCTCGGCGGTGGAGCCTTGGCGGCGAAGACGTACGCAGGGGGGCTGCAGCTGGTGGCAAACCGCATCAGCGACAGCTCCGCCCCCTTTGGCGGTGGTGTCGCTATTTCGACCGACCGGGGGGAGGTGCTGGTCGCCAACAACCTGATCTACGGCAACAGCGCCGAAGGTGAGGGGGGTGGGATGAAGCTGTCGGTTGTTGCTGACGGTCTCGTCCAGGTGAAGCATAACACTCTGTATGGCAATGCCGCGGTCACCGGCGGCGCACTCAGCCTCGACTGGATCGACAACGCTGCCCTTGTCGAGGTTGATGGGAATCTCGCCGATAGCAATACGGCAACGGGACTCGGCCGTGATCTCGCTTTTGCCGGCACCGACTACGCCACGACTCTGTCGCTCTTTGCCAATCGCTTCAACCTGCTAGATGGGGCCTATTTTACCGGGACTCCCCCCACACTCGATGCGAGCAACATCGACGAGGTTCCGAATTTCGTCAATGTCGCCGCAGACGACTTTCACCTGCGCTACGATTCACCGCTGCTCGATCGTTACGCGGCCTCCGATCTGACTCAGGATATCGACAATGACCCGCGTGTGGTCGGTCTGGCCGCCGATATCGGGGCTGACGAATACGACCCCCAGACCTCCGATATCGATGGCGATGGGTTGAGTGATGCCTGGGAAACCGCCTATTTCGGTTCGGCGGAGGCGGGGGCGCCTGACGCTGATGACGATGGTGACGGGCTCGACAATCTCACCGAGTTCGCTCTGGGGAGCGATCCGCTGCTGATCGACAGTGATGGCGACGGCATTGCCGACGGCGACGATACAGAGGCGGTTGTCGCCGCCGATACTGACGGCGACGGCCTTGATAACACCATCGATAGCGATGACGACGGTGACGGGGTCGCTGATATTCTGGATGCCTTTCCCCTCGATGTGGCCGCCAGTGTCGACAGCGACGGTGACGGGATGCCCGATCAGTGGAACCCCGGCTACGGGGCGCTCGATTCGACCACCGCTCTCGTGCTCGATAACGATGATGACAACGATGGTCTCGACGATGCCAGCGAGCTTCTCGCCGGGACCGACCCGCTGCTGGCCGACAGTGACGGCGACGGGGTCGGCGATCTTCTGGACCTCTTCCCCCTCGAGTCGAGCGAGTCTCTTGACGGGGATGGCGACGGGATCGGTGACGTTGCCGACAACTGTCCCGTTCTGGCCAACAGCGGACAGGACGACTGGGATGGCGATGGGCTTGGCGATCTTTGTGACCCTGACGACGATAACGACCTGGTGGCGGATGCGGTCGATCTCTACCCCTATGATGCCGGCGAGTGGCAGGACAGCGATGGTGACGGCATCGGCGATAACGGCGACGCCTTTCCTTTCGATGTGGCGGCCAGCAGCGATCTCGACGCCGATGGCTATCCGGAAAATTGGAATGAGGGGTATGGTCCGAGCGATTCGACCAGCGGTCTTCTGCTCGCCTCGGGCGACGCCGATGGCGACGGGGTAAGCAATGCCGCTGAACGTCGAAGCGGGATGGATCCTCTGATCGATAATGCCACCTTGCTCGACAGCGATGGCGACGGTCTCCCCGATCTCTACGAGATCTCCTGGGGCCTTGATGAGACCAACCCGGCCGATGTGCTGGCCGATGGTGATGGCGATGGTCTGTCGAACTACGCCGAGTATCTTCTCGGGGGGGATCCTCTGGTCGGCAACGCCTCGGATCCCGACAGCGACGGCGACGGCCTGAGTGATGGGGTCGAGATCGTCAGCGGGATGAATCCCTATGACGCGCTCGATCTCTATGCTGATGCGGATGACGATGGCCTCAACAATCTCGAAGAGATCCAGCTCGGCACCTTGGTTCGAATCGTCAATCTTCAGATGGTCGATACCGACCGGGACGGCCTTCCCGATACGACGGAGCGACTGGCCGGGCTGGACCCTGCCATCGACAACAGCGGCAGCGACTGCGATGGCGACTGGATTTCAGACCTTGTCGAATATGCCAACGGTACCCTCTGTCTTGCCAACGCCGCGATCCTCGACAGCGATGGGGACCTGCTGCCCGATAGCTGGGAGCTGGGGCATGGCCAGGATCCTTACCTCATCGATCACCGCAGCGATCTGGATGGTGATGGTCTGACCGCACTGCAGGAGTACGCCGCCGGGCTCTCCCCGCTCTCCGCTGACAGTGATGGTGACGGACTAGGCGACGGGAGTGATCCCTTCCCGACGGTTGCCAGGAATATCCCCCTCGGTTTGAGCATTGCCCCCGATGACTTGAGCCTTCCCGGGGTCATCCGTCTTGATGGTGGACCGGATAATATCAATCTCAATGATGCCGATCAGTACCGGACGGATATCCCCTTTGACTTCCAGGTCATGGTGCGAAGCGTTGTCAGCTCTCCGCTGCCGGCGGTGCAGTTGGTCCTGAATGGGACGGCGTATGCCATGACCCCCCAAGGGGGGGATGTCACGGAGGGGATGCGCTATCGCTTTGCGACGAACCTCTCGGAGGAGACCCCCGTCGAGTTCTACTTTGTCGCAGGCGTCAATCGTTATCCTGCGGTCGGGAGCCTGATCGGTCCGACGATTTTGCTGGATAGCGATCTGGATGGTCTGCTCGATTCTGAGGATATCTGCCCCTGGCATGCCCCGGATGATCCGGATCTGGATGGCGTCTGCGGCAGTGCCCCGACGATCGAGAGTGTGGCGCTAACGACGGCGACGGAAGATGCGGCGTACGGCTACACACTGACAACCAGTGATGTCGACGGCGACACCCTGAGCCTGAGTGCGCCG
>PKUG01000045.1 GCA_002869665.1 Desulfuromonas sp.
TCTCAATGCGCAGGGTTGCGCTCTTCTGCGTCATGGCATTGAGTCGCTCCATGCTGTCATTCAGCACCGCAAGCCCGTCTTGGGTGATATCGTCCAGGCGCTCCTGCCAGGCGGAAGCATTGAGCGCCGCCGTTGCTTGCGGGGTGGAGAGTTGAGTGAATGTTGTACCGGGGCTGAGCTTAACGTCCGGATTCTCGCCGGGCGTCTGCGGAGTTGACGGCGTTGCGGCATCCGCGATGATCTTGAAATCGGGCCTTTTCAACGCTTCGAGTGTCGCGGGACTCAAGGTGGCCGGAGGCGCTGCCGTCCCCGGTTTTGAACTCGCCTGCCCGGCTTGCGACGGAATCACGACATCCTGAATCATCTTGAATTGCGGCCTGGCTCCCGTGGCAGCACAGTCGGCATACCAGGCGTAGATGTGATCGTTCGAGCCGGCGATGGCAATGCCGACAATCTGAGCGGATGAGAACCCCTGCGCATTACTGACCGACTGTGGCGGCGCTGCGGCATCCAGGTCGGTGGATGTCCCGGAGCTTACTGTTCCGTCGGCATACCAGGCATAAACACGGTCGTTCGAGCCGGCGATACCGATCCCGACGATCGAGTCTGGTGACTTGCCGGACGGCAGGCTGTAGGCCCGCGGAGCGCGATACTGCGCCAGATCAGTGCTTGACCCGGCACTTATGGTGCCGTCCCGATACCAGGCATAGACCCGGTCATTCGAGCCTGCAATGCCGATCCCGACGATATCGCCCGGCGACCGTCCTTGCGGCAACCTGTAAGGCTGGGGAGAACGATAACGGGCCAGATCGCTGGTAGTTCCCGAACTCACCATGCCGTTGCGATACCAGACATACACATGATCGTTCGAGCCCGCGATGCCGATCCCGACGATATCGCAAAGGGTGTAACCTTGGGGAGAGGAAGAGGGATAGGGGGTACGGTAGGCATCAAGATCGCGGCTCGTTCCCGAACTCACCTCGGCCGCAACCGGGACAATGAAGACAAGGACCGCCAAAAGAGAGAGAAGCAGCGCTCGCGCTCCGCGCATGCGCCGGTGTAACAGGTTTTGCTGCCCCCCACCACTGACGGTCGTCGTGTTCATGGCATCCTCCTGTCTAAGTGACTTTCTTCTCCTTCTGCCCGTGTTGCTATGAGGTGGTTTACTGGTCCCTACCAGCTACAGAGAAATCCCTCGATCAGTCGTCGCTCAGAAGACCGGGCAGTAGAAAATCACATTTCAAGGAAGAAAAATGACGGTTTATTAGTAATTTATCTCACCAAGGCCTGATCGCAAGCACATCATCAAATTAAATAATTATTATTACTCCGGCGGATAAATACCTAAGGCGGGTCAACAGCCTCATGTGGGCTCAATACCAGCAACCCGAAATAACAATCCGTCTCGCTGCCGGGATAGGAACTCAGATTTCGCGCAGAGGCGCGGAGGCACAGAGAAAGACAGAGGAAAGATCGAAGAGAACAGACTGTCTAACGGTCAATAACTCCATGGATTTGTTGGAAAACCAAGAGGGTCTCCCTCGGTGCCACTGCGCCTCAGCGGGATAAAATAAATAGAATTTTCTGGTTGTCCAGATACGTTTTTCCTGAGCAGAGCAGATCGAGATAAGTTCCAATCTTTTCACTGTTTAATCACCCGAGCAATAAGAACCGCAGGCAAGCGGACACGGATGAAATCTGACAAACGTGGATTAAGCCCCCGGAAACCTTGTCGTTGACTTTGGCCTGAACCTGCTTTTCCCGTGGGAATCCGTTTCCATAGGTTTTCAGCAAAGCTGGCGCTGTCCCGAGCTTCAGTTAACAGATCTCCCCCACGCCAGGAAAAATGAGAAAGCCATGTATTTTTGAGCAATTACACGAGATCATGAAAAAATTACCAAACGAGTAATATTTTTTATTGACAAAGATGACCTGCGCGGTTATAAATTAACCATCAGCGGATGGTTGTGGCAGGCCAAAAGCTGATACAAAAAGAAAATCCTTAAAAACCTCTAGAATATTTGCCCCGCGATTTCCTCCCTCCTGGTCGCGGGGCTCTTTTTTTCTTATCTCCTCCGCAGGCTTCATTTCTGACCGGTTTCAGTACCCGAAACAGAAATGGGGACGAAAAAAATTCCGTCCCCATCTGGTCTTAATAACATCGACAAAGCAAAATCGGTGCGCTTATTTCATTCACCACACCCTACCAGTTTCATGTTCTATATGACGGAAAAAGGGCAGACTAGAAAATCTGCCCCTTTGCATCGTCCACATAAATCAAAAGGTCAATCTCACCAAAAGCAACCTGTCCCTTATTGGTTCTCCGGAAAGGAGATTCATGCTGTATGGAAACACCATACAATTGTATGGTTTACAAGAACAAACATAGTCAATCTCGTCAAAATAAGCCTGCCCCCTATTGGTTTTCCTGCTTATGACAACGATGAGTGATATGCCAGAGATGACCCGGCAAAAAGTATCGATTTGCTCGCGGCATTGCTCCCCCTCCCTGAAGCAGATCTTAGCAGCCTCTTTTTGACCCCCAAAAGGGCGTTTTAAGCGCTAAAAAAAGGCTGATAGCTCAACAAAACCTTTTTATCCTAGATAGTTATCTTGGTCCGACCCCATTCATTCAAAAGCTGGTATCAGTCTGGTGGGGCTTTTGATCGCAGCAGAGTCTTTGTCTGTGAAAGCCAACACCAGCAAGCAGCGTAGAGAAGA
>PKUG01000185.1 GCA_002869665.1 Desulfuromonas sp.
CTGCGCAAGATGCACATGGGACCGGAGTACCTCTCCGCCTTCACCTGCGGCGACCAGCTCCTCTGGGGCGCGGCCGAACCGCTGCGGCGCATGCTGCGCATCCTCAGCGATAAGTAACCCAAGCTGAGCAGCAGAGAACAAACGAAAGCCCCCGGCAGAAACGCCGGGGGCTTTTTAGTTCCGGATTTTTCCCTATCGGAATCGGGATCACTATCGGCTTTTCTCGGACATATTGGATACCGATACCGATACCGATACCGATACCGATACCGATACCGATACCGATACCGATAGGGATTATACTGAACTTCCTCCTTTGTCAAAGGGATTGAGGGGGAGTTAGCTTTTTCACCGAGCCTCCGCGCTCCCGCGCGAAACCAGGCCCCGATTTGCCGTCGGTCCTCCTTTATGTTATGGTTCCCGAGTTCATGGCGATATCCTCACCGGATGTTTCGACCATAGACCCGCAAACGAGGTGGACTGCACAGGCCCCGAGCCTGTGCGGATCGAACCCTCATCCTCCAGGGCAGCACTGGATCGCGTCGTTCCGTCGCGATATCGGGTGCGGGTGGCCCTCCCTTTACACAAACAAATAACCACCTCATCCCAGCACCCTGGCGGCTGCGTCCCCCCTGTTTCGACCCAAGTGATAGAAGCTATTCTTCGATTGAAGTTCACTCTTCATCTTCGTCTCTATTTTATTCGTCATGCCTGCCGCAGGTGCTTCCGCTGAAGCAGTCCGGCAAGCTCCCCTTGCGAGTTCCGGCGCGCTTTGGCACAACTCAAGACCGCTAAAAGGAGCGCATATGGCCGGCGAATGGCAAGACCAACTCATAAACTTTGTCAACAGTATCGAAAGACTCAAGCAGTACATCAACCTGACCCCTGAAGAGGAAAAGGTTCTCTCCGAGACGAAAACCACCTGGGGCACCACCCCCTATTTTGCCTCATTGATGGATCGAGACGATCCAAACTGCCCGATCCGGCGCCAGGTACTCCCCTCACTGCAGGAGCACGAGAATCGTTTCGGAATGCAGGATTACCTCCTCTGGAAAGAGAACCGCACCACCGAGGAGCAGCGCCCCGACACGATCGCCCGTCAGTATCGTGACCGGGTCGCCTTCACGGTGACTCAGACCTGCGGCATCTATTGCCGCCACTGCTTCCGTAAGGAGCTGGTGGTCGACGGCGACCTCAAGCTCGATTTCAACGTGGATGACGGCCTGCAGTGGATCGCCGAACACCCCGAAGTCCGCGATGTCCTGATCACCGGCGGCGACCCCTTTCTGCTCTCCGACGAGCAGCTGGAATATCTGATCAGCAAGCTGCGCGAGCTGCCCCATATCGAGATGATCCGTTTCGGGACCCGCCTGCCGATCGTCCTGCCGCAACGGATCACGCCGGGGCTGAAAAAGGTCCTCGGCAAGTATCACCGGGTACCGATCTGGGTCAACACCCAGTGCAACCATCCTAACGAGATCACCGAAGAGACCGCCAAAGCCGTCTTCGACCTTCTCTCCTGCGGGGTCAATGTCGGCAACCAGGCCGTGTTGCTGAAGGGGATCAATGACGATGTCGACACCTTCCGCGAGCTGCACCAAAAGCTGCTGCGGGTGCGCATCAAGCCCTACTACCTGTTCTACTGCGAGCCGGCCCCGGGGATCGACCACTTCCGCACTCCGGTCGAAAAAGGCGCCGAACTGATCCGCGACGCCTTACGCGGCCACACCACCGGTCTCGCCCAGCCGATGCACGTCATCGCCACCAATATCGGCAAAATCCCGCTGATGCCCGACTATTACATCATCGGCAAGGATGACGAGAGCTACTACCTGCGCAACCACAAGGGGCAGGAGACCTCGATCCCGAATATGCCGGAGTAACGAGGGGCCGGACACAAAACTGTACAACGATGAACGAACAACAGCCCCCGGCAGAATTGCCGGGGGTTACGTTAACGTGTTGAAGGCCATTTGCCGTCATAGGGAAATGGCCTTCCTGTTTAGAGGAGTAGGATTGAGACATAAACCTCTATTTATATCTCACAAAATGAGACAAAAATCCTTGCTTGTGACTCACATCATTGTTACTATTGACTCAAATTGTGAGACATAAGGGGGAATGTTTTGACTCAATACATCTGGCAAAGTCCACAGTGGCCACAGTTTACGATTAATGCCGAGCGCTTGCTGGTTCCTCTTGGGCGCTGCCGCAACCTTCAAGGTCAACTCTTGCAACAAGCCTCCTCCTTGGGAGTGGATCTTGAACTTGCGACCCAATTGGAAGCGTTAACGCAGGAAGCCGTCAAATCAGCTGAGATCGAAGGGGAGTTCTATAATCCCGATGCGGTTCGATCTTCGATCGCCAGGCGATTAGGTTTGCCCACGGCAGGGCTCCCTGCGTCTCCGCGAAATGTGGATGGACTCGTCGATGTTTTGCTGGACGCAACGGACCTTGACAATCCGAACCTGACTGCTGATCGGTTGAAAGCGTGGCAAGCGTCTCTTTTTCCAACCGGGCGTTCGGGTCTCCACGAAATCAAGGTTGGTCAGTGGCGTTCGGAGGAGATGCAGATCATTTCAGGCCGCTATGGGCGGGAGAGGGTCCACTACACTGCTCCGCCGCCTGAGAAGATTGAACAGGAAATGGGCTTCTTTTTCGAGTGGTGGGACAAGTCTCATCCGCGTTCAGGAGAAGTAGACTCTATTATACGTGCCGGGATTGCGCACTATTGGTTTGTCGCAATCCACCCGTTTGAGGACGGCAACGGACGTATCGCGCGGGCGCTGGCAGATATGGCCCTTGCCCAGGCGGAAGGAGCTGCGAAGCGTTGCTACAGCCTTTCATCGATGCTCATGGAAGCACGGGACGGGTATTATGAGGTGCTGGAGAAGACCTCTAATGGCCAGGGCGATATTACCGACTGGCTGTGTTGGTTTCTTGAGCGCCACGAGCAGGCTATGAGGCTCGCGCAGCAAACGATCAGCAAGGTTGTGGACACCTCGCGATTTTGGCAAAACATATCCGATGTTTCTCTGAACGAACGCCAGCGCAAGGTCGTAAAGAAACTCCTTGAAGCCGGACAGGACGGTTTTGAAGGTGGCCTTACTGCAAAAAAACATCAAGGTATGGTTAAGGGGAGTCGTGCGACGTTGGCCCGTGACCTTGCCGACTTGGTCGACAAAAAAATATTACTGGTTTCGGGAGCAAGAAAGGCCACTAAATATGAGCTAAACTGGAGCCTGGCGGCCCCCGCAAGGCCTCCTGCTCGCTAACAACAGCCTGTTGAAAAAGGCTTTTCATTTTCCCTTATCAACTCGACGGCCTGATTCCGGGGGAGATTTTACCGAGGGCTTTCTGTGTTTAAATCAATAACTTCTTCCCCCTTGATGGGAGAAGGCTGGGATGGGAGTGAGCCTTACGCTATTCGCCCCCCACCCTGACCCTCCCCCACGCAGGGGGGAGGGAAGAATCTAATCTGATTTGCTTACTCTTTATCTAAGTGACTCTGTGAATGAATATCCTGTCGCTATCGGAATCGGAATCGGAATCGTCTTTCCCGAATAGAGTATTCGATAGCGAAAGCGATACTGATAGCGATACCGATCTTGATTTTACTGAACCTTCCCCCTTTGACAAAGGGGGATCGAGGGGGATTTGCTTTTCCACCGCGCCTCAGCGCCTCAGCGCGAGATCAGGTTTTGCTTTGTTCCGTGCTTCCGTACCCCTGTGGTGAATCCCTCTCCCGGAAAACCCTACTCCAACCCCTCGGCAATTGCCGCCATGACCCGCTCGACGATGAGGATATGGGTCTGTTTGTTGTTCTCCAGCTCGAAGAGATCACTGAAATCGAGCGGCGCGCCGAAGCGCACCCCCCCCTGCTGGCCGAGCTTGAGCACCTTCCAGCGGTTGATACCGGTCAGGGTCGTCGGGACCACGGCCGGACGATGGTCGTAGATCAGCTTGCCGACGCCGCGGTTCCCCGGCCCGAGTTTGGCGTCCTTGTTGCGCGTCCCTTCGGGGAAGAGCATGACCTTCTCGGTCTGCAGCATGTCGCCGAGGGTTTTCCCGGCCCGCACGTCGCGGCCGCGTTTGACCGGAAAGGCGCCCCAGGAGCGGAAGATCGCGCCGAGGATCGGGTTGCGGAACAGCTCCTCCTTGGCCGGCGCCCAGACCATCTGCCAGGGGTGTTCATGCTGGATCGCCGCCGGCAGCAGGACCGTGTCGTAGGCGGAGATGTGGTTGGAGAGCAGCAGCACGCCGCCACTGGTCGGGATATTGTCGGCGCCGACGATGCGGAAGTGATTGAGCAGCGCGGCGTAAAGATAGATGGTACCGGAAGCGATCATCACCCACAGGCGACGGATAAAAGAGACCTTCATTGTCGACGTCCTTGCAGTGGCAGGTCGGAACGGGTTGACGGAAAACCGCGGCAAAAAAACTTGCGGCGGGCACGGGCATCGCTCATTATGGCTACTTTAAAGACAGCTGTCATGAAAATATTTCCAACAGGATTGAACCTATGAGCTGGTTATCAGGATTGATCGGCGGCGGCCTCGGGGCCATGATCGCCGGACCTTACGGCGCCATTATCGGCGCAGCGATCGGCGCCACCATGGGGGGCGCAAAAAACCAACCGCAGCAGGGCACCGGGGGCTTCAACCAGACCCAGCAGCGCCAGGCGATCTTCTTCACCGCCGCCTACTCCATGGTCGGCAAGCTGGCCAAGGCTGACGGCCGCGTCTGTCCGAACGAGATCGCCGCCATCGACAAAATCTCCAGGGAGGCCCTCGGGCTCGACGACCGCACCCGCGCCTACGCCATCAACGTCTTCACCCAGGCCAAGGACAGCCCGCAGAGCTTCGGCGATTTCGCCCGCCAGTTCGGCGATCTCTTCTCCCAGGACCAGAAACTCTGTATCTTCATGCTGACCTTCCTGTTCCAGGTCGCCATGGCCGACGGCGAGCTGCACCCCGAAGAGGAACGCATGCTCCACGAAGCCCAGGCCGCCTTCCGCCTGCCGGAGAGCATCTTCCAGTCGCTCTACGGCCGCTATGTCGGCATGCAGTCGTCGAGCATCAGCCTCAAGAAGCACTATGAAAACCTCGGCGTCGCGCCCGATGCGACCAACGCCGAGATCAAGAAGGCCTACCGCCAGAAGGCGATCGAGTTCCACCCCGACCGCATCGAAGGGCAGGGGTTGCCGCCGGAGTTCATCAAGTTCGCCAACGACCGGCTGGCCGAAATCAACGCCTCCTACGACGCGGTCATGGCCTCGCGCAAGTAAGCGGACGAGCGCTACGACGCAACCGGAACCTTACACCCCAGAATCAGTTTCAGAACGGAAAAGAGGGGCTCCATGCACGAACTGACGAAACTCCCCGCCTGGCAGGCGTTGCAGCAGCACCATGGCGCGATCAAAGACCTCCACATGCGCGATCTCTTCGCCGCGGACCCGGAGCGTTTTGAGCGCTTCTCCCTGCAGTTCGACGAGATCCTCTTCGACTATTCCAAGCACCGGATCACCGCGGAGACCATCCCCCTGCTGGTCGCACTGGCAGAGCAATGCGGGCTGCGCGAACAGATCGAAAAGATGTACTCCGGCGCGAAGATCAACACCACCGAAGAGCGCGCGGTGCTCCACGTCGCCCTGCGCAATCGCGGCAACCGGCCGATCAAGGTTGACGGGGAAGACGTGATGCCTGCCGTCAACGCCGTACTGGAGCAGATGCGCAGCTTCAGCGACCGGGTCCGCACCGGCGCCTGGACCGGCGCCACCGGCAAGCCGATCACCGACATCGTCAACATCGGCATCGGCGGCTCCGACCTCGGCCCGCTGATGGTCACCGAAGCGCTCAAACCCTACACCCACGAACGTCTGCGCCTGCACTTCGTCTCCAACGTCGATGCCACGCATCTGGCGGAAGCCCTCAAGGGGCTCGACGCCGAGACCACCCTCTTCCTGATCGCCTCGAAGACCTTCACCACCCAGGAGACCATGGCCAACGCCGGATCGGCGCGCGCCTGGCTGATCGAGCAACTTGGGGACGAAAGCGCCGTGGCGCGGCACTTCGTCGCCATCTCGACCAACGCCGAAAAGGTCGCCGCTTTCGGCATCGACACCGCCAACATGTTCGCCTTCTGGGACTGGGTCGGCGGCCGCTACTCCCTCTGGTCGGCCATCGGCCTCTCCATCGCCCTGGCGATCGGCATGGACCGCTTTGAAGAACTGCTCGCCGGCGCCCACGCGGTCGACGAGCATTTCCGCAGCGCCCCCTTCGCCGCAAATATTCCGGTGCTGATGGGGCTGCTCGGCGTCTGGTACGTCAACTTCTTCGGCGCCGATTCCCATGTCCTGCTCCCCTACGACCAGTATCTCCACCGCTTCCCCGCCTACTTCCAGCAGGGGGACATGGAGAGCAACGGCAAGAGCGTCACCAGCGACGGCCGCAGCGTCGACTACGCCACCGGACCGGTCATCTGGGGGGAACCGGGAACCAACGGCCAGCATGCCTTCTACCAGCTCATCCACCAGGGGACCAGCCTGATCCCGGCCGACTTCATCGCCCCGATCGAAAGCCACAACCCGATCGCCAACCACCACCAGCTGCTGCTGTCGAACTTCTTCGCCCAGCCCGAAGCCCTGATGAAGGGGAAGACCGCCGCCGAAGCGCGCGCCGAACTGGAAGCCGAAGGGTTCTCCCCCGAGCGCGTCGCCGAACTGCTGCCGCACAAGGTTTTCAGCGGCAACCGCCCGACCAGCTCCTTCCTGGTCCGCAAGATCACGCCGCACAACCTCGGCAGCCTGATCGCCCTTTACGAGCACAAAATCTTCACCCAGGGGATCATCTGGGGGCTTAACTCCTTCGACCAGTGGGGGGTCGAACTCGGCAAGCTGCTGGCCAAGCAGATCCTCCCCGAGCTGACCCAGGATGCGCCCGTCAGCACCCACGACGCCTCGACCAACGGTCTGATCAATCACTACCGGGAAGCCCTGGGACGTTCGGACAAATAGTAAAAAGTCATATTCCCTTGTCATCGGAATCGGGATCGCTTTCGGGCGGTCCTGACACAAGTCTCGATGGCAATCCCGATGGCGATCCCGATGGCGATCCCGATGGTTCTTCGATTCACGGCTATTGAGTCCGACAGCCCCTAACGAAAAAATAAATATATTTTCTCCGCCCCATTGATTTTTACGATCGCCTGTCTATAATACAGAGATAAGAATAATTCTTACTTAGTGTGAAAGGAGAGGCTATGGGAGATGAGCAAGCAGCAGGATGCACCAGGCCAACCGCATCCGTCGCTGTCGAAGAACCGGCTCAAACCGCTGAAATCGAACAACCTGTTGTTGCCAAAAAGGAGAGCAAGATGGTTCATGTTGGTGAGAAAGCACCCGATTTTGTTGCCCCGGGTTATCGTAAAGGTGAATTTTTGGATGGTGTGAAGTTGTCGGATTACGCGGGCAAGTGGGTTCTGCTCTGCTTCTATCCCGGCGACTTCACCTTTGTCTGAGCGACCGAGCTTTCGGCGGTCGCCGAAAAATATCCCCGTTTCCAGGAACTCGGCGTTGAAATTCTGTCCGTCAGCGTCGACAGCATGTTCACCCACAAAGTCTGGAATGACCAGGAACTGACCAAAATGGTCGACGGCGGCGTTCCCTTCTCCATGCTCTCGGACGTCGGTGGCGACATCGGCCGTCTCTACGGCGTGTTCAACGAAAAAGCCAAGGTCGAAAACCGCGGCCGTTTCATCATCGACCCCGATGGCGTGATCCAGGGCTACGAAGTCCTCACCCCGCCGGTCGGCCGTAACGTCAACGAAACCATCCGCCAGGTTCAGGCCTTCCAGCTGGTCCGCCAGACCGCCGGTGCCGAAGCCACCCCCTCCGGCTGGCGTCCCGGCAAGAAGACCCTCAAGCCAGGGATCAACCTGGTTGGGAATGTCTGGAAAGAGTGGAAAGTCAGCGAAGCGGACGAATAATTAACCGCTTGTATCAGAACACAAAAGCCCGGCTCATTGAGCCGGGCTTTTGTTGTTTGCATTTGAGCTGTCATGTTTATTCCAGCATCTAACGCGAAAGTCAGGGGCGCTTTAGCACGTCCGGGGAGGCCCGAAGGGCCGAGACGAACTGGAACGCCTTGTTAGGCTTTACTTTTTGGACGGTGCTCATTGATGTACTCAATCGCACGCTTCGACAGAGTTAGTGGCTTTGGCCCACCACCTAAAAGAAAATCACCTCTACTACCCACAGGGTCGTCCGCCGAAATACCGCCAATAAATTCGATCCCATTATCATCGCCACGGTAGTCATGCCAAAAATACGCAACTAGGTGTCCGTCTTCATAGATCCCGTATCTGTAGTCGCCAAACGACTCTCGTGTTCCTCGCACATGCTTTACCGTAAATGTCATATCTCGAATCTGCCTAACGGTTCATCAGGACCGGCGGCAACGTAATGCTTGCCGACCACCGCAATTTTAGATTTTTCTTTTACAATTTAGTACTGGTGTATTTTCCGTCCGGTTGATCAGTTTGACTATTCACCTAAAAACATTACTTTGTTAGCCATTTTTTTATAGTAGCTCATCTTGCTTGTGATCAGGCAAGTGAATAATTTCAAGGACTTCTAGCACTTCGTAATGACGGCCAATGACTTCGCCGTGCCTGTCGTAACTGACATTGATTTCCACAATAGCCCTAATTGAGTCCCCTGGGCCAACCATGACTTCTTGATTGTGAAATTTGGTAAGCCAGCCAGCGTGTCGTATTTTAGCAGGGAGAAGTCGGCCTTCGTGCTTGAATTCCCACATTGATTGGCCAAGGTAGTCTGGCTTCTTAATTTTTAAGATCATTTCGTGGGTTCCAGTAAGAACCCTTTCAGTCAAAATTTCTTCGATTGTTTCTTGTGGAATTTTAAAGGTTTTGTTCAGTGTGATTTCTTCACCGTCACCGCCATAGAAAACGGAATCTTCTTCAAGTAGCGGGGTTGTTGCCTCACCAAGTTTTTGAAGGTTTTTCAAAAGCCTGTCTTCGGGGATTGGCTGGTAGACAGGTAGTTGAAGGACTTCTGTTTCGCCGGCTAACGCTACAAGCTCTTCTCTTAATGCTTGAATTTCCTGTTTGCTTTTAATTTTTTCCTTATTTTTAAGGAATTGGACAAGCTTATGTTTCCCTTGGACAAGGTATTTTCCAACGATTGGTTTCCATTCAAGACTTCCGAGTGCCTCATCGTCCACCGATTCAAGAGCTGACCTAACTTTAGCTATTATTGAACCTGCTTCGATGTCGTCGAGAATTAGTTTTGAGCTTATTTCGGTTGATATTGAGTGGGAGAGGCTGCGATCAATCTCTCGGAATGCCTGGATAAGTTCAGACATTGCTGAAAAAATCCTTTCAGGATTTTCGGTTCCTTTTTTGAAGTCTATTCGTAAAAGGTACTCGTTTTCCATGGCCCCTCTCATGATTGAAATATTCTTGCTGGCTAATGGGTAATGATAACCGGAAGCAACGCAAACTTGCGTGACCCACCACAATTTGGTTTTTCTTTTAAGTTGAACTGCAATTCTTTTCCCGTCCGATGGATAGATTTATTAAATGCTTATCCTCTGATTACCAAGGTTTCTAATATGTTCAATATTTCCTCTCGTTTACCGCTTTGATCATCATGATTTGTGCCAGCATCAATGATGAAAAAATACTTACCAGAAGGAACAATCCATACGTCGCTTTTCAATGTAATGAAACTATTGTTTTCTAAATCTACTGTATATTCGAATAAAATATGCGCTGATTTAAACCCGGACAATTCAACTTCCCTTGGAGGTTGCAATAATTTGTACTTGTTGAATGATTCGGGAAAGTATTTAGCCATTGCCTCCAAAATTTCTACGGCTGAACGACCTTTGTAACTTTTGTATTTTTTGACCCTTGCTCTTATAGAAGCTGCATATTCCGTGTCAGAAATTTGTTCTTGTAAAATAGAAAAAAATGAATCTTTTGTATAATTATCGAGATAATTCTGCAACTCTTCATCGTTTAAAAATTCTTTATCGATAGCCACCAAATTCATTTCAGGTAGTGCGAAAGACCAATTTGCTGGCTTGACTATGCTAAAGCCAAGTCCAAAGTGCACATATCTTTGTTCATTTTCTGCAATGGAAGAAGTTACAAAAAGAAAGAATATGATAAAGGTTATTGCTGAAATTTTAGAGAACCTCATAAATTTTCCTTTTAGCATTTAACAGTAATTTGGCAGTTCATCATAAGCTGCCGATTTTTTTATTCCAGCCAGACAAAGACACCCACAAAAAAAATCTAAAAACTGAATTTTTCATTAAATATCATGCAGTTGAAGAATCTTTTTGATAGCTGTTCAATTTTATCTGGACCCTTATAATATTCCACGCAAGCTATATGAATTTAAGAGCATGAATTGGACTTATACCCTCTTCCCTTTGTCCAAATTATCAATGTAATGTTTCTTGAACAAAACAAGCCATCCGCTAGCTATTACGGATGGCTTGTTGTCTATCTCATCGATCCCCCCTGAATCTCTGATACCTGCAAAATTGTGTGTCGCAAATCTAGCGCGAGAATCGAAGGTTGTCAAAAAGAAAGACTCTCCCCGCGTCTCTGCCCCTTGAGTGAGCACAGCGAACGGGCGCGAAGCAACCCAGATTTCCTCTGTGCCTCCGTGTCTCTGTGGTGAAAACCTTACCTCCCCATCCATACCAAACATGAAATTGAAAAAAGTTTTCAAAATGTGACCAAGGTCACAGATTCCCCTTATCTTTTCCGGCATAGTGATCGCGAACGAAAACTCAACCATCAGGAGATCACCATGCCTCATCGACTTGGACAACTCGGCGTAGGAGAACAGGGCACCGTCTGCGGCTTCGTCCCCGGGGCGAAGAGCTATCGCGCCAAACTGCTGGCCATGGGCCTGACCCGCGGTATCAGCTTCAAGATCACCCGGGTCGCGCCGCTGGGCGATCCGCTCGAAATCAGCCTGCGCGGCTTTTCCCTCAGCCTGCGGCGCGACGAAGCCAACGCCGTCCTCGTCACCAAGGAGAACGGAGAATGAAAAAGCTGACCGTTGCCGTTGCCGGCAATCCCAACTGCGGCAAAACCACCCTTTTTAACGAGCTGACCGGCGCCCGCCAGATGGTCGGCAACTGGCCCGGCGTCACCGTCGACCGCAAGACCGGCTGTTACACCCATGCCGACACCGAGGTAACCCTGGTCGATATCCCCGGCATCTACGCGCTCACGGCCCATTCGAGCGACGAAAAGGTCGCCCGCGACTACTTGCTGGCGCGCGAGGCCGATCTGGTGATCAATGTCGTCGACGCGGCCAATCTCGAACGCAACCTCTACCTGACCACCCAGCTACTGGAGCTGAACATTCCGCTCATCGTCGTGCTCAACAAGATTGACGTCGCCCGCGCCCGCCATCTGGCCATCGACGAGCAGGCCCTGGCCGAACAGCTCGGGGTTCCGGTCGTCGCCGTCGCCGCGGCGAAACGTGAAGGGTTGAGTCAGTTGAAGGAAGCGGTTGCCAATGTGCGGCCACAGCAGGATACATCCTTGCGGCTGGAGAACTTTCCCGCCGAGCTGCTGCCGGCCCTGGAGCGGCTGGCCGTTCCACTGAATGACCTCGCCGCGCGGCTGGCCCTCGACCCGGCCTGGCTGGCGCTCAAACTGTTGGAAGAGGATCAGGAGTATCTCAACCTGCTCAACCCCTTTGAACGCGACGCCCTGCTCAATGAACAGCGCCGACTGGAGAGCGCCCTCGAAGAGGATGTCGATATCGTCATCGCCGACCGCCGCTACGAGCAGATTCACCAGCTCGTCGACCAGACCGTCCACCACACCCGCAAGGCGGGGCGCAACCTGACCGAGAAGATCGACCGGGTGCTGCTCAACCGGGTGCTCGGGCTGCCGCTCTTCCTGCTGTTTATGTACCTGACCTTCATGTTCACCATCAACCTCGGCGGCGCCTTCATCGACTTTTTCGACATCGCTGCCGGGGCGCTGTTCGTCGACGGCCTCGCGACCCTGCTGGCGGCGCTCCACGCGCCGGACTGGGGCATCGCGGTGCTCGCCACCGGCATCGGCGGCGGCATCCAGACGATGGCGACCTTCATCCCGCCGATCGGCTTCATGTTCCTCGCCCTGGCGATTCTTGAAGGGTCGGGCTACATGGCCCGCGCGGCCTTTGTCATGGACCGCTTCATGCGCGTGCTCGGCCTGCCGGGGAAAGCCTTTGTCCCGCTGCTGGTCGGCTTCGGCTGCAACGTCCCGGCGATCATGGCAACGCGGACCCTGGAGAACCAGCGCGACCGCACCCTGACCGTGACCATGAACCCGTTCATGAGCTGCGGCGCGCGGCTGCCGGTCTACGCGCTGTTCGCCGCGGCCTTCTTCCCGGTCGGCGGCCAGAATGTCGTCTTCATGCTCTACCTGGCCGGGATCGCCTTTGCCGTACTCACCGGCTACATCCTCAAGAAAACCCTGCTCAAGGGGGAGATCACCCCCTTCGTCATGGAGCTGCCGCCGTACCATGTTCCGACCCTGAAGGCGGTCCTGCTGCTGACCTGGGAACGGCTGAAATCGTTCATCCTCAAGGCCAGCCGGATTCTGATCACGATGGTCGCCCTGCTCGCCTTCCTCAACACCGTCTCCATCGACGGCACCAGCGGCCACGACAACAGCGACGATTCCCTGCTCGCGACCATCAGCCGCAGCGTCACCCCGGCCTTCGCGCCGATGGGGATCAGCAACGACAACTGGCCGGCGACGGTCGGCATCTTCACCGGGATCTTCGCCAAGGAGGCGGTCGTCGGCACCCTCGACTCCATCTACCTGCAGAACGAAACCCGCCTGCAAGAGGGCGAAGACGCAGAATTCAACCTCAGCGCCGCCCTCGGCGAAGCCGTGGCGACCATCCCCGCCAACCTCTCAGGGCTCGCCGACAGCCTGGGCGATCCGCTGGGGCTGAACATCGGAGCGACGGATGACCTCGAAAGCGCCGCCGCGGAGCAGGCGGTCAACGCCGGGATCTTCGGCACCATGGGGCAACTGTTTGACGGCCAGGCCGGGGCGATCGCCTACATGCTCTTCATCCTCATGTACTTCCCCTGCGTCGCCGTCATGGCCGCTATCTACCGCGAGATCAACATGCGCTGGACGCTGTTCGTCGCCTGCTGGACGACCGGGCTCGCCTATATCGCCGCGAGCTCTTTCTACCAACTGGCGACCTTCGCCCGCCATCCGCTCTTCTCCACGGCCTGGCTGGCCGGCTGCCTGGTCTTCTCGGCCGCCGTCATCCTGATCATGCAGCGGCTCGGCAGCAGGAAAAACCGGGACGCATCACACCACAAAATCGGCCGCCTGGCGGCTTCGGAAAGGATTTGAACGATGACCCTGAGTGACCTGAAAGGCTACCTGGCCGAACGTAAAATCGCCCCGCTGCAGGATATCGCCCTGCACTTCGACAGCGACCCCGACGCTCTGCGCGGCATGCTGGAACACTGGATCAGAAAAGGACGGGTGCGCCGCCATCAGGACAGCGGCTGCCAGAGCGAGTGCTGCGGCGGCTGTTCAGCCCACGACAGTCGGGAATTGTACGAGTGGCTGGACGAAGCAGCGGCCTGACCAGTAAAAGACGGGCGGGAAAAATCTGGATGTCACGCAAAGACGCAAAGCCTCTAAGTAAGTTCAGAGGACAACAACCCGATACTTAAATTTCCCTCCCCCCAACGAGGGGGAGGGTCAGGGAGGGGGACTCACGAAGGCCTCACCCCCACTCCGAGCTTCCTCCGTCAAGACGGAAGGAGTCACACGAACAGACATCTTTGCGATCCTGGCACCTTTGCCTGAGATCGCTGTTTTGCTTTCAGAAAGATTGTGTCACGGAAGGGAAAATCAGGAGGCTTTGGCGGCGGGCTGGCGACAGCAGCAGTCCGCCCCTTCGATGAAGGCTTCCAGGCGTTCGAGGCTGGCGACACTGACCAGCCCCTGCCGGTAACCGATGACCTGCTTGCGCTGCAGCGACTGCAGGCAGCGGGTCAGGGTTTCGCGGGCCATACCGAGCTCGCTGGCCGTCGCCGCGATCGGCTTCAGGTCGATGGTCCGTAGCTCGCTGCCCTGACGATTCAGGGGGTGGAGCAGGTAAGCGGCGACCTTGAGGTCGGCACGACAGCAGCGTGACAATACGCGCAGGTCGCGCTCTTCTTCGACCTGGCAGGCCATGCTCCGCAGCAGGTTGGTATAGAGCGCGGGGTTCTCTTTCAGTAGCCGGCGGAAATAATCATGCCCCCAGGAGAGCAGCATGGTCGGCCCGCTGCACATCAATTGACTGCCGCAGTCGCGTTCGAGCACCAGCGACGCCAGACAGAACAGCTCGCCCGGCAGCACCCTCTGCATCAGACACTCCTGACCGTCAGCCGCCAGACGCACAACATGCACCTCCCCTGCGACCACCAGGAACAACCGGCTGGCCAATTCCTCGGCGGCAATCAGGGTCGAGCGCCCCTTGACCTGATGTTCGCGCCCGGCGGCGACGAGCTGATCGATCAGGGGAGCGTCGATCCCGTTCATCAGTGGGGAGCGGCGCAGCAGTTCGAGGGCGATACTCTTCATCTCAGGCCGCCAGCAGTTGCGTCGGCGCGGTCCCGCTGACCAACCGTTCGGTCAGGGCCTGGCGCTCGCTGAAATAGCGCTGGTAGAGGCGCAGACTACGCTGCGGTGGACCGTAAATCCGCCACAGGCAGCGCCCACCGGCCCAGAAGTTGGGGCGCTGGGCGATGAAGCCGTGGACATCCTTGAGCGGATAGCCGAGGAACATGCCGACCTCGTCGGGACTGGCGGCGACTTCGAAACACCCCTGCAGGTGGGACAGGGCGCTGGTAAGAGTCAGCGGTTGCGGATAGCCGCGCCGCATCAGAAACGCCTGCATGGTTCGCCCCGCGAGCCGCCGCTCGAGGATATCCGCGCGGTAGAAGAGCAGCAGCAGGGCATCCTCCTCCTCGCGCAGAACCAGCGCTTCGAGCTTCGACTGTTCAAGCAGTTCTTGCCCGTAGCGCTGCCAGAGCCGATAGATGGAGCGCCCGCAGGGGAGCTCGCGCTTGAGTATGCGGATCAGGTTGGCCGGCTTGACCCCGGCCAGCACCTCGGCCGCCGAGGAGACGAGAAAAGCGGCCAGGCAATCCCTCGGCGCCGGGAAATTATTGACGGCATCGACCCAGGTCAGCTCACGCGCCAGCGGCGCGCAAACCCTTCCCGGGCAAGTACCGATCTCTTCAAATGTCTTCATATTCAGCAAATCCAATCGCTTCGACACAGCTGAATGGTCTCGCGCTGCTTTTCACCGGTACGCAGTAACCTTTTATTATGACTACCTTGATTCAACTATGAAATTGATAACTCTTTTCATAATGTAGTAAATATCGACAGATATTGCAAGCAGAACCGTTGACAGGCCGGGCCGGGTTTTCACTGTACACCCCTCCCCTTTTCTGCTACAGCAACAGAAGCCTCTATTCTTTCGGGGAAATCATGGCGCTGAAAAAATACTCGACCCTCCTGCCGGTCATCTTCACCACCATCCTGGCGCTGTCGGCGCTCTACGCACCGCAGCCGCTGCTGCCGGTGCTGAGCCGCGAGTTTGCCGTCAGCCGGGAAGCCGCTGCCGCGCTGACGACCGTGACCTTCATCCCCCTGGCCCTGGCACCGCTGTTCTACGGCTACCTGTTGGAGACCATCTCGCCGGTGCGGGTGCTGAAGATCGCCATTCCGCTGCTGGCCGTGAGTGAACTCTTCTTCGCCGCCGCCTCCTCGTTCCCCCTGCTGCTCGCCATACGCCTGGGGCAGGGGTTGCTGGTTCCGGCTATCCTGACTTCGCTGATGACCTACCTGTCGAGCCGTTCCAGCGCCGACACCATCCAGCGGGCGATGGCGATCTATATCGCATCGACGATCTTCGGCGGCTTCATCGGCCGCGCCATCTCCGGCTTCATCGCCAATTACTTCGGCTGGCGTTTCAGCTTCCTGGTTCTCGCGGTGTCCCTCGCTGCCGGCTTCCTGCTGCTTTTGCGCATGTCCGAAGCGGGCGATATCAAGGTCACGAAACCTCGCCCGCGGGCGCTCCTCGAAGTCCTGCGTCAGCCGGGCTTTCTCCCCGTTTACCTGAGCGTCTTCTGCCTCTTCCTGATCTTCGCCGCGGTGATGAATTTCCTCCCCTTCCGCCTGACCGAGCTGAGCGAGCAGGCGAACGAGCTGCGTATCGGTCTGATGTATTCCGGCTACATGATGGGGATCGTCACCTCCCTCGGGGCGCCCTGGTTCGTCGCCCGGGTCGGCGGCCAGGTCAAAACCATCCGCATCGGCCTGCTGGCCCTGGCGCTGACCCTGATCGGGCTGGTGGGAGAACAGATCTGGCTGCTCTTCGTCATGCTCTTTCTCTTCTGCGGTGCCATGTTCCTCGTCCACTCGACCGCCTCGGGACTGGTCAACCAGATGGCCGGCAGCTCCCATCGCGGCTTGACAAACGGCCTCTACGTCGCCTTCTATTATGCTGGCGGCAGCGTCGGCTCCTTCGCACCGGGGATCGTCTATCGCCATTACGGCTGGAGCGGATTTCTTTTTCTGCTTGTGCTTATCTGCGTCCTCGGGTATGCCTGTGCCGGCAGATCGCGGACAGCTCACCAATAAATCGACAGGGGTCATTCATGTTAACGGCGGGATACAGTTATCGTTTGAAAATCGAGCGGATCGACACACGCGGGGCCTGGCTTGAGGCGGACGGCGAAGAACTGCTGCTGCCGGAACTGGAATGTCCGGACAACGCGACGGCCGGAGACGAGGTCGAGGTCTTCATCTACCTTGAGCGCGGCAACACACGCCGGGCAACGAGCCAGATGCCTCTGGTCCAGGTCGGCGAATTCGCCCTGCTCCAGGTCAAAAG
>PKUG01000066.1 GCA_002869665.1 Desulfuromonas sp.
AGCAGAGCCTTGAGGTCAGCCAGAAACTCTTCGAGGCCAATCCCGAGTCGGCTCAGGCCGCGCGCGACATGCTCATTTCACTGGAACGTCTGGCAAAGCTAACCGGTGAGCAAGAGGGGGAAGAGTTGCAGAAAGAGGCCCTCGACTACCAGGTACGTTCCCTGGAGTTGGCGCTGCAACTGCACCAGAACAACCAGTCGTCGTACCATTACGGCCGCACCGCGGCGGTCTCCTTCTATCTCACCAGCCAGCGAGCCCAGGTTGTCGGCGCGATGGAGCTGGCCAACCAGTGCCTCGGCGGCTGCCACGCAGTACTGCACGGGCTAGTAACCTCAGGTATCAACCTTGACCCCGGCATGGCAGGGCTCTACGAACAGCTCAACGCCGCCGTTGATTCAGCAACCCTTTAATCTTTTTTGAAAAAGGAGAGAAGGGGATGAGAACGTCTTATATTCACTATGTTAGACGACGTATTATCGACGTTCAGAATTCAGATGACGAAACAGCACGTTTTAGTGAAGAACAATTCGGCAGTGCGGGATTTGAACGCCCTGTTTTTCACAAAACCTTCGCAACAAGCGGTCCGACCGCTCGAGTGAAAGAGGGGGATATAATCTGGATCATCAGTCGACTAACGCGTGGGAGACAAAGTCTTCCGGTCTCACTTGATGCCCGGATTATTGTTGAAAAGGTTGAAAAGGTCATTAAGGATGGCCGTTGCGAAGGGCATCGGTTTATCGCCGGGAAAAAATCGCGATGGTTTCCCCTCTGTAATGCAGAAACGACTCTGCGCTTACTGGAGACGGCCAATGGCAAAGGAGAGGTGACCAAACTCTGGCCTGCGACAATTCAAAAGATCGGTACAGTCACCCAACAGATGCGGCAGCTGCAAAGCGATCATCCATTGAGGGAGTTGGAGCAGAGCATCGTGAAAGACGGGTATGATTTCGTCAGCTACCGACAGTGTGACGGTACCGCCTCTGCCTTTGATTATGTACAATCGCGATTAACCTCTGGCGGAATCGTGTGGTGGGACCGCTGGTCGTTGCCGAGGCGACTGGCAGAGCGACGGGAGGAAGTCTCTACGGAGGCGCTCGATGGTAGAATTACTTCTGCGATCCAAGACGCCAAGAGGGTTCAAGGAATCTGGTCGCCCCGCTACGAAGACGTTAAAAGTTACTCGATGCTCGAACTGTAGCTGGCAGAGAATCTGCAAAAATTTGAGTTTGTCATACCTGTCAGTTTTTAAGGAGTCATGATGACCACCCCCTTGTGCTTTATCCTCATGCCCTTTGGCCGCAAACCCGCCGGCAGCGGCCGTCACGTCGACTTCGACGCCGTCTATGAGCAGATCATCGCCCCGGCGGTGCGCGAGGCGGGGATGGAGCCGCTGCGCGCCGATGGCGAAAAGCAGGGGGGGATCATCCACAAGGCGATGTTCGAGCGGCTGATTCTCTGCGACTACGCCGTCGCCGATCTCACCACCGCCAACGCCAATGTCTTTTACGAACTCGGGGTGCGCCACGCGGTGCGTCCCGCCGCCACCGCTCTGATCTTCGCCGAGGGGCTGGGGCAGCTCCCCTTTGACGTCAACGGCCTGCGCGGCCTCCCCTACCAACTCGGCGCCGACGGTCGCCCGAGTCACCCCGAGCACGACCAGGCAGCGCTGGCCGAGCGGCTGCGCTGCTGCCGCAACGACAGCGACGGGCCGGCGACCGACAGCCCCCTCTACCAGCTGGTGGAAGGGTTCCCCGACATCCAGCACCTTAAAACCGATGTCTTTCGCCAACGGGTCCGCTACGCCGCCGACCTGAAAGAGCGCCTCGCTGCGGCGCGGCATCAGATCGAGAACGACCCAGAAGCAGCTCTGCAGGCGCTGACGACCCTGCAACAGGAGCTCCCCCCCCTGCACGAGGCCGAACCGGCGGTGCTGATCGACCTGCTCCTCTCGTACCGCGCCGCCGAGGCTTGGCCACAGATGATCGCCCTGGTCGAGACGATGCCAGAGCTGCTGCAGCAGACCGTGCTGGTACGCGAGCAGTACGCTCTGGCCCTCAATCGCGCTGGCAACGACGATAGGGCCGAAACGGTAATACGCGAGCTGATCACTGAAAAAGGGCCGTCAAGCGAGAGCTACGGCATTCTCGGCCGGATCTACAAAGACCGCTGGGAGAAAGCCCGCAACGCCGGCAAAAGCCTGCTCGCCCAGGGGCACCTCAAGCAGGCGATCGACACCTACCTCAAAGGGTTCGAGAGCGACTGGCGCGACGCCTACCCCGGCATCAACGCCCTGACGCTGATGGAGATGAGCGAGCCCCCCGATCCCCGCCGCGAGCAGCTTAACCCGGTGGTGCGCTACGCCGTCGAGCGCCGCATCGCCGCCGGCCACCCCGACTACTGGGATTTCGCCACCCTGCTCGAGCTCGCCGCCCTCGCCGACGATCAGACGGCAGCCGAAGACGCCCTCGAACACGCCCTCGTCCGTGTTCGCGAGCCGTGGGAAAAAGAGAGCACCGCCCGCAACCTGAGCCTGATCCGCGACAACCGCCAGCAGCGCGGAGCCAACGTCGCCCTCCTCAACACCTTGATCGCCGCCCTGCGCGACTGACCCTCCCCTCACGATCTCATCACCACGCCGCACCTCCGCACCTCCGCACCTCCGCACCTCCGCACCTCCGCACCTCCGCACCTCCGCACCTCCGCACCTCCGCACCT
>PKUG01000187.1 GCA_002869665.1 Desulfuromonas sp.
AACCTAATATCCTCTTCCAGAACTGGGGAAAGAATCTCGATGGTGCGTCCCTTGTGACGGGCATCCTCAATATCGACGGTCGTGATGTGGCTCTTTACGGCCATGATTTCACTGTTCGTGCCGGTTCGATGGATGCCACAAACGGCACCAAGCTGGCTCGTCTCTTTCAGATGGCCGGAGAGAAAGGGATTCCTCTGATCGGGATGAACGACAGCGCCGGGGCCTTCGTTCCCGCCGGCGTCGGTGGCCTCGACGGTTACGCCGAAGCCTTCACCGCCCTGCGCACGATCAGCGGTGTCGTCCCTTCGATCATGTGCATGTTCGGCTTCAATGCCGGCGGCGGTTCCTACCTGCCGCGCCAGGGGAGTTTCGTCATCCAGCCGGAAGATACCTTCTTCGGCCTGACCGGCCCGGGCGTCGTCAAATCGGTTCTTGGTGAAGACATCACCCCGGAAGAACTGGGCGGCCCGAAAGTCCACGCCGCGTCCGGCGTCACCGACCTGCCGGTAGCCGATGAAACCGCAGCCCTGCGGACCGCGATTCGCCTGCTGAGCTACATCCCGGACAACAACCACACCATGGCGCCTTTCCAGGAGACCAGCGACCCTCTCGACCGCAAGACCTGGGAGATCAACACCCTGCTTAAAAAAGCCTTCAACTCGCCGACCGGCTTCAACACTCCGTTCGACGTTTCGATCATCATCCAGCAGATCTGTGACCACGGTGATTACTTCGAACTGCAGCCGACCCGCTCCCGTGAAGCGATCACCGCTTTCGGTCGTCTCGGCGGCAACGTTGTCGGCTTCGTCGCCAACAACTCGGCGGTTGCCTCCGGTCAGATCGACTGCGACTCCGCCGTCAAGATCGCCCGCTTCGTCCGTTTCTGTAACATCTACAACATTCAGTTGATCTTCATGGAAGACACCACCGGCTTCCTCCCGGGCCGTGAGCAGGAAGCCCGCGGGATCGTTCAGGCCGGCCGTTCGATGCTCGACTCAATCGTCGACGTCCGCACCCCGCGGATTCTGCTGATTCTGCGTAACGCCTACGGCGGAGCCTACGCCTCCTACAACAACTACCCGACTGGCGCTGACCTCGTCCTCGCCCTGCCGACGACCCGCCTCGCTGTTATGGGCCCGGCCGGTAAAGAGTTCGTCTACAAGAACGAACTGCGCAAGGTTCGCGGTGCGGTCAAGGCCCGCGTGGCTGCCGGCATTCAGGAGCGCACCAAGGCCGGCATGAACGGCGACGAAGCCAAGCGCGATGCGGAAAAAGAAGCGGCAGAATGGCTGAAACTCGAAGAGGCAGCCCTCAACCTGCGTTACGAAAAAGAATTGATGAACCCGAAAGAAGGTCTGGCCCTCGGCTCGATCTCCTCGCTCGTTATGCCGACCGATCTGCGCAAGGTCCTCGGTGAGAACCTCAGCTTCTTCCTGCGTCACTACAAGCCCAGCGCCTGGCAGGGTGTACAGCGCGAGTTCCATTAAAGAGTTTGAGGCCTGCAATTAGTAGTTTTTTCATTAACTGAAAGTGGAGATAAAGCCAATGGCACAAAATACAGACTTGTACTCTAACAACTCCCTGATTCACCGGGATCGCCGTCTCAGCCAGTCCGACTCCGAATGGGTCAGCTCTTTCTCGTGCGAAGATCTCTGCCCGCTGATCGTCTGTCGCGGCCCGATCCGGATGGAAGCGATGACCGTCTACGAAGAGATGGGCATCAGCCATTACGGAATTCTGCTCTCGGAAAAAGACTCTATCGTCTACCCGAACGCTCTCTCCCCGGAACTGCGTATGCTGACTGACAACAGCCGCGTCCACCGGGTGCCGGATTATACCGGCGCATCCAAAGAAGAGCGGATTGAGCGGATCCAGCAGATCATCGGCATCGCCAAAGATAACGGCTACGATTCGATCTTCGCCGGTTACGGTTTCATGGCGGAGGATGACGAGTTCGTCGCCGCAATTGAAGATGCCGGCCTGAAATTCATCGGCCCCTGCTCCGGCACCCAGCGCGCGGCAGGCAAGAAGGACGAGGCCAAGCGGACTGCGCTCGAAGTTAACGTCTCCGTTACTCCGGGTATCGACAATGTCACCGCCCGCACCCTGATCAAAAAGCACCCGACTCGCGAAAGCCTCCTCGCCCTGATCCAGGCGGAAGGTCTGGCCTGCAAAGCCAGCGACGACATGTCCCTCGAAGAGCTGGCCGACTGCATCCTTTTTGCCTCCTACGACAAGGGGATCGACCTCTTCTCTATCGAAGAGCTGTGCAGCCAGGTCGAAACGGAATGCGCCACAATGTTCAAGGAATACCCCGGCGCGCGGATCCGCCTGAAGGCGATCGGCGGCGGCGGTGGTAAAGGGCAACGGATTCTCGGCGCCTCATTGCTGGTCAACAAGCAGCCGACCGACAAGCAGATCGCCGAAGCGGCTGCCGATGCACCCGGCCTGGTACGGGAGATTCTCAACGAGGTCAAGGCCAACGGTATTGGCGACAACAAAAACGTCCTGATCGAGTTGAACATCGAGCAAACCCGTCACAACGAAATTCAGCTGCTCGGTAACGGCGAGTGGTGTATCGCTCTCGGTGGTCGTGACTGCTCGCTGCAGATGCACGAGCAGAAGCTGCTGGAGATCTCCGTAACCCAGGAAGCCCTGGCCATCGAAGCGGAGAAAGCCGAGCAGGAAGGGCTGGCAGCACAAGCCCAGGCGCTCAACGAAGACCGCGAGGTTCTCAAGCGGATGGAAGAGGAGTCGGAGCGCTTCGGTGTTGCCGTCGGTCTCGACTCGGCCTCGACCTTCGAGTGTATCGTCGACGGCACCCGTCACTACTTCATGGAGGTCAACACTCGGATCCAGGTTGAGCACCGCGTCACCGAACTGGTCTACAGCCTCAAGTTTGTTAATCCTGACGATGAGAACGACTTCTTTATCGTCGAATCGCTGGTTGAGGCGATGGCCCTGCTGGCCATGCACAAGGAGCGCCTGCCGCGTCCGCAGCGGGTTCCCCGTTTCGGTGCCGGCGCTGAAGCGCGTCTCAACGCGACCGATGATTCTCTCAGCCCGAGCGCCGGCGGCTACATCCGCTACTGGTCGGCCCCGATCGAAGGTGAAATCCGCGATGACCAGGGGATCTGCATCCCGAACCCGGACACCGGGCAGTTCATGCGTTACCATCTGGCAGGCGCCTATGATTCAAACATCGCCCTGCTGCTGACCAAGGGGGATGATCGGATCTCCAGTTACGAAGATCTGGCCAAAGTTCTGCGCCGGACGGTACTGCGCGGCAGCAACCTGGCGACCAACCTCAAGTTCCACTACGGTCTGGTCAACTGGTTCATCGGCAACAACGTCATGGCCAAGCCGACCACCCGCTTCGTTGTCCCCTACCTGACCCTGGTCGGCAAGCTCAAAGAAGAGGCCCAGAAGCTTGATGTCGTATATGCCTTCCTGGCGATGAAAAAACAATATGCCAAGCAGTATGCCGAGGACCCGGAAGCCGCCAAAGCGGCCTCGGAAACCCTCGATCGCAAAGGCACCCTGCTGACCCGGCCGATGGAAATCCTGCTGAAAGATCCGCATCTGCTCTCCGGCTGGCTGAGCCTCAATAAAACCAAGTTCAAGATCGAGAACGGCAAGGTCGTCTGGCTCTGCAACCCATTGGTTGTTCTGGCCGAGACCTACGAATATCTCAACATGACCTGGCGAGAAGATGCACCGGCAGCCGAGGTTATCTGGACTCATGACCGCGACCTGCTCAATAACGCTCTCGCCTTCTACAGCGAACTGCGTGAAACCTTCGCCCTGGGCATACGCGACTTCGTCAAACTCAACGAGATCATCGCCAGTGATGAGCCGCAAGGTGGCTACGACGCTGACACCTGGACCAAGATTCAGGCCGCACATGTCGGTTATGAACTCGGCAATGAACTGCTCGGCATGATCTGCCTGGTTGCCGACAGAACCAGCTTCTACGATTTCAAAGTGGAAGACGATCTTCAGGTCACCATTCCGGAGTACCTCAACGATGCCGAACTCCAGGGCGCAATGAAGAAAGTTCTGGTTCCACCGCCAGCGACCAAGGCGGACGAAATCGTTACCCCGGGCGGCGGCATGTACTATGCCCAGGAAGCACCGGGCATGCCTCCTTTTGTCCAGGAAGGGGATCATTTCGAAAAGGGTCAGCCGCTGTTCATCCTCGAAGTCATGAAGATGTTCAACAAGGTTCCGGCGCCCTTCGCAGGCACCATCGACAAAATCATCATCGAAGGTGGCGACGGCACCATCGTTCAGAAGGGACAGCCGCTCTTCAAGGTCACCCCGGATGAGAAATTCGTCGAAGTCGATCCGCAGGAACTGGCAAAGCAGAAGCAGACCATTACCGGCGAGTACCTGCAGGCCGTGCTCTAAATAGCCGACCGACAGCCAACAAAAAAAGGGCTCTGGAAATCCAGAGCCCTTTTTGCATAGAAAAACAAAACAGGGGCATATAAATATACGCCCCTGTTTTTGATCTATTTATGCAGTTGCCGACCAGTGGCCGTGCAGGTTGCAGTACTCACGTGCAGTCAGAGCAGAAGCGGTCACATTGAAAGTCGCTTCGGGGGTTTCGCCCGGCTTGAGATGCTTGCGGTAAACGACGCCATCGGCGATCAACTCGATCCACTCAATGTAGTGTGCGTCTTCCATCGGGTGAGTAACAGAGCCAACCTTAACGGTGACAGTCCCTTCGCCGACTTCGATAACCGGAACGTGTTTCTCGGTTGCCGCATCGACAGTATTCTCAGCGAGCAGGTCCATATTCTTACCGCAACAGACCAGAGCCCCGGCACCGCTGTGCATAACTTCAACGATGTTGCCGCAAATCGAGCATTTGTAAACTTCGTTAAGCTTCGGCATTGGATCAATCCTCCATTTATGTTGTGACCAGGCAATCTCGATATCGATATGGACGCCGGCCGGGCCAACGGTGTCCGAATCGCGAAAAGAAAACTTATCTGGTAATAATAACACGGTCGAATAAATTTTTCATCCCATGCCGGCAAAATTTTTTTGCTGACCGCAGACCACGTCTTCTCCTATACTAGGCACAGTTCATCTCAGACTCTCTGCCCTTCAGGTGAGGTCAGAACGTCCACTCGGAATATTATTTTTTTCGGGATCAGCTTTCAAGAATCCGGTGTGCCTGCCCACCATGCAGTGGGACGCCTTAAGGTTTCATAGAGGATCCCACCTCATTGGTACTCGATGTGAGTCCAATGACCCACGGTAGTGGTGGAGAGTCGTTTAGGGCCCGGTTTTTTCCGGTGCCCTTTTCTTTTTACGGTAAAAAAATACTGTCGTCTGCGCCCCTGTGTTAGACTCGCGCACGACGTATACAGACAAGTGACATACAGTTCTCACGCCCCTACCTGTCTGGAGGACTCAGTGACAGAGACAACTACGACCGACGACTACATGCGCCTGCAGATCGATGGCAGGGAGGTCATTCTGGTCGGCACGGCACATATTTCCCAGGAGTCGGTTGAGACGGTCGTCCGGACCATCAGTGACCTTGATCCCGATACCGTCTGCGTCGAACTCGACCACCAGCGTTACCAGTCCCTGATCAATGAAAAAGGGTGGGAATCCCTCAACATCAAGGACCTGATCAAAAAGAAACAGATCCCTTTCCTGCTGGCCAACCTGGCCCTTTCTTCTTATCAGAAACGGATGGGCCTGCATACCGGCGTTAAACCGGGGGCGGAACTTGCCGCTGCAGCACGGACTGCCGAGGAGCAGGGGAAAAAGGTCGAGCTTGTCGACCGCAATATCCGCACTACCCTGCTGCGGGTCTGGCGCAAAACCGGCTTCTGGAACAAGATGAAAGTCATGGCGTCCCTGCTCGGTAGTATCTTCGAAAAACAGGAACTGAACGAGGAAGAGTTAGCCAAACTGCGCGAGAGCGACACCCTTTCGGGCATGCTTGAGGAGATGAGTCAACTGCTCCCGTCAGTCAAGCAGATCCTGGTCGACGAACGCGACATCCACATGGCCTACCACATCCGCAACGCACCGGGTGAGAAGGTTCTCGCCGTCGTCGGCGCGGCGCACCTGCCGGGAATCGTCAAACGTCTTCAGGGGGAAGAGATCAGTGCCGCGACAATTGCCGATATCAATATCATTCCGGAAAAAACCTTCGTTTCGAAAATGATCCCCTGGCTGATTCCGGGGATCGTCGTCGCCCTGTTTATCGGTGGCTTTTTCTTCGGCAATCGCGAACAGTTCGCCGATGCCGCTATTGCCTGGGTTCTCGCTAATGGCATCCTGTCAGCCTTGGGCACCCTGATCGCCCTGGGGCACCCGATCACGGTCGCTACTGCATTCGTTGCTGCGCCGATCACCTCGCTCAACCCGACGATTGGTGCCGGATTCGTGACCGGTCTGGTACAGTCGATCGTTGCCGCACCGACCGTTCGCGACATGGAACATGTCGGCGAAGATCTGGTGACACTCAAAGGCTGGTGGCAGAATCGCCTGGCCCGGGTCCTCCTGGTCTTCCTCTTTTCATCGATCGGCTCATCCATCGGCACCTTCGTCGCCCTCGGCTGGTTGAAGAATTTGTTTTAGTGAGAACTCCGCCTTCAGAATTCCGGATTTTTTGTCAGACTGATTCCTGGAACCTGGGGCCTCTCCATAAGGAGTACGATCTTGAACTCACGTAATTTTCGTCAGCAACAGTTTTTCATAAAAAATTCCCTGCGCGGCAGTTCGCTGGTGCAGGTCCTGATCTACGCTAACCTGAGTCTTTTCACCCTGATGGTTCTGCATGGAACCGTCCGCGGGTTGGGCATGCAGGCTATTTTGCACCCACCTGTCGAACTGCTCGCTCACTGGGGCGCCCAATACTGGCCCTGGGTGGTCAAGCATGGCGAATGGTGGCGCTGTATCACCTACGCCTTCACTCATGGCGGGATTATTCATCTCGGCTTCAACATGGTCGTCCTTTATCAGGTTGGCCCTTTACTGGAAGAAGAGATTGGCGCTCCACGTCTGCTCACCGTCTATACGTTCAGCACCCTTGTCGCGACCTTTGCCGGCTATCTCTGGCACCCGGTTTCGGTCGTTGTCGGTGCATCCGGGGCGATCTTTGGTCTAATCGGTTTTTCGATCAGCTTCTATCACCGAATCGGAGGCTCAATCGGTATTTTCCGTAGAAACTTCATGTTTCAATGGGCCGTTATGGCATTCATTTTCGGTTATGTTGTTGGAGCGGACAATGCAGCCCATCTTGGTGGTCTGATTGCAGGTCTGGTCTTCGGCTGGTTCATGCCGATCAAGGCCCGTAGTCAGCGACAGACGGATGGAATTTTCAAAGTTCTCGCAATTATTTGCGCACTGATGATTATCATCAGCATCGTCTTCATCCCGATATCCTGGCTCAGTGCATAAAGACATCAACAGTAGCAAGTAATGAGGAAACCAGAATGGTAAGGGACAAGGTACCGGCAACACCGGCGATCAGAATCCTCAAAGCAAGCAAGGTCAAGTTCACCCCGCAGTTTTATAAATATGAAGAGCGCGGCGGGACCAGGGTCAGTTCTCGTGAATTGAATATTCCCGAGCACCAGATCATCAAGACTCTGATTATGGAGGACGATCAGCAGCAGGCATTTATTGTCCTCATGCATGGCGATTGCGAGGTCTCCCTGAAGCACCTGGCACGACAGCTCAAGGTCAAACAAGTCACTCCTTGCGTTCCGGAAAAAGCCGACCGGATCACCGGTTACCAAACCGGTGGCATCTCCCCCTTCGGCACGAAACAGCCACTTCCTGTCTACATGGAAGAGACCATCGCCGACCTTGAGACGTTGATCATCAATTGCGGTCGCCGTGGCATGCTGGTCGAAATGGCCTCTGCAGATCTGGTTCAGATCCTCAACCCGATTAAGGTTTCCGTCGCGATTTAAAAAACAGTCCTTAAGACACCTGAGATCCCGCAGCCGACAGGAGGTCCCCATGTCCGACACCCGATTTGCTGAAGCCGCAGATGCAATTGCCACCGCCGAAGCCATGGTCATCACTGCGGGTGCGGGGATGGGGGTCGACTCCGGCCTGCCCGATTTTCGTGGCAACCAGGGGTTCTGGAACGCCTACCCGATGTACGAGCGTCTTGGCCTGAGCTTTGTCCAGGCAGCCAACCCCGAGCATTTTGAATCCGACCCGCACTTCGGCTGGGGTTTTTACGGCCACCGCACCAACCTCTATCGCAGCACCGTTCCTCATGCTGGATTCAGTATGCTCAAGGGCTGGATCGCCCGCTTCGGTCTCGATCACTTTATTGTGACATCCAACGTCGACGGTCAGTTTCAGAAGGCCGGTTTTGAAGAAGATCGGGTACTGGAAGTTCACGGTTCGATCCATCATCTCCAATGCACCGTCCCCTGTTCGCGCATGATCTGGCCGAATACTGCCGAATACAGCATTGATGAAACGACTATGCGGACCGCCGATGTTCCCCATTGCCCACGGTGCAAAAGGGTTGCCCGACCCAACATCCTGATGTTCGGCGACTACTCCTGGCTGCATCAAAGAACAGCCGATCAGGAGGAGCGTTTCGACCAGTTTCTCACCGACAACGCCGGCAAAAAGATCGTTGTCATCGAGATGGGGGCCGGGACAGCTATTCCGACAATCCGTCATCTCAGCGAACGCCTTGGCCAACGCAAAGAGGCCAGAGTCATCCGCATCAATCCGCGGGAGCCACAGATTCATGCACCTCATTTTTCCTTTGCAGCAGGTGCCGTGGCCACACTGGACCAGATAGCCGCCTCTTTCTAATCTTAAATAATCAAAAAGGCATTTATGCAAACAAACTCATCAATAATTTCCAGATGTTGGATACTAATTGACAAAATCTGCTGAGAATGTGATAACAGATTGCGCCGGATGGGACCTTTTTTTGTTTCAATTTTCAGGACAAATGATATGGCAAGAAAACAGATGGGCAGCATTTTGCTCGAGAACAACATCATTTCGCAAAAAGATCTTGAACTCGCTCTTCAACGGCAAAAGAAACACAAAAAACCACTGGGCAAAATACTTGAGGAGATGGACATCATCCTTGAAGAAGATATCGCCCTGGTCCTGTCAAAGCAGTTTGACATTCCCTACGTCAGGCAATTTTCCCGTTCTGAGGTTCCTGACGAGGTTCTCGCTGTCCTGGATGGCGATACAGCCCTCAAACACCAGATTTTCCCACTGAAACTGGAAAAAAAGATCCTTTACCTGGCGATGGCCAACCCCCTCGACATGGGCCTGCAGAGCGATCTTTCATTCAAGCTCGGGCTGCGCGTCTCCCCATGCGTTGCCACACCTTCGGAAATCAAGGCAGCAATCAAAAAGTACTACCTGGCAGAACTGGATGTGGACATCGACAATCAGGGACTCAACATTCTGGTTGTCGACAATCAGGAGTTTGCTTTGAATGCTGTTGAAGCGGGATTGGTCAAGGAAGGGTTCACCGTCCATAAGGCAAGAAACGGGGTCGACGGCCTGAAAATGGCAACCCAGCTCCATCCAAACCTGATCATCACGGATATCCCTCTTCCACTCATGGACGGCATTGAAATGTTCCGGGCAATCCGTATGCACAGTGACATGGCGAGGATCCCGGTCATTGCCCTGTCCGCAAAGTCAACAGCAGAAGAAGAGTACCGGATTCTGGAGATGGGTTTCTTCGACTTCATCGCCAAGCCGGTCAATGCGACCCGCCTGCTGGCCCGGGTCAAGCGCGCCATCTGGTGCTCCAACCGTGGACGACTGGATGGCTCTCATACCAGCGAATTCGCTTTCTTCTAAAGCAATTAAGCCCTGCACTCGATAAGTGCAGGGCTTTAATACCTCAAAACCTTCCTGCGTCGTTCGCTCCCTCTCTGGCCGAACTAAAGTTCGACAAGATTCTCGTTGGCAAATGTCAATCGCTTGATACCATTCCGGGTAACCTGCCAGGTGTTCTCAATCCCGACAGCTCCTCGTCCGGGGAATACCGCTTTCGGTTCGAAGGCAAAGGTCATGTTCTCCTCAAGGAGTTGATCATCGAAGCCGCGGGCAATAAACGGGTATTCGTCAACCTCAATACCAATACCATGACCGATAAAGGAGACCTGCGCCCCTTTTGCGCCCATAAAAGAATCTGCATAGCCCAGGTCCAAAGCCAGAGCATGGCACTGCCGATAGACCTCGCCCCAGGAGACACCGGGACGGGCAATCTCAAGAAGGCGATCCTGCACCTTGACCATATCCGCATATGCCTGTTTGAGTTCCGCATCGACAGGACCTATCGATAAAGTCCGGGTCTGATCAACGAGATAGCCATCAAAAGCGATGATAAAATCGATAATGATCGGTTCCCCGGCAGCAATTGTTTTATAACTGGATCCCTGCCCTACCGCAGGGGTCACCCCCAGACCGCCGAGGGGAGCATCCAGATACGCGGGAACGGCACCATCACTGCCGGAAAAGACATGGCCGAAATGGAGTTCCGAATTGAACCCGCGAAAACGGATAACCCCCTGATGTCCCTCCTTACGGGCAAAACATTCCAATTCAGCTGATATCTCCAGATCGGTCATACCGACAGCAAGCAGCTTCTTTGCCTGTTCATAGGTTTTTTCCGCCAGAATCGCGCAATCGGTCATGACCGCCAGTTCATAATCACTCTTACACGCCCTGACCTTGCGGACCAGCGGCGAAACATCAACCGCATCGAGATTATTCAAGACCTTCTGATACCGCCTGAATTGCTGAACAGGAAGCACATCGAGCTCAAATCCTACCCGCCCAGGTTCAGCAATCCCATGCTGGCTTAGCACCTCTGGAAGCGAACTGATGCTGCTGATCGGCAGGACATGTTTCAAGCCGGACTCCATACGCGCCCGGCCGAAATCCTTGATAACCAGATAGAGCGGATCACCCTCTGCCGGGAGGTAAAACAACCCGCGTTGTATAGATCCGGTGAAATAAAAAAGATCGCTGTTCTGCACCAGTAAGGCGCCATCAAGCCCTTCATTACGGAGAAGCTTTTGCAGTTTCCGGCTTCGATTTTCCAATTCACTTAATGGTGTAATGCGCATTGGTCAGACCTATTAAATATTGATTTCAAGAAACCTTGATCAGGCCAAGAACTGCCGCTTTTTTATGCAAAGAGGAGAAAGTGGCTAGTCATGGGAGCTCGTGTGTACAATCTTCCGGTTGTTCACAAAGCTATCCACAGAAGCTGTGAACAAACGCGATAACATACTGATATCTGTATATTTTTCTATACAAGTATCGATCAGGAAAAAACTTCGAAAAAACGCAGAAAAGAGGCCAAGCAGCTGATTCTTCATCGACTTCTCGTAGCCAGCATGCGCCGCGCATTGGTAAGAATTGCCTGGGACACGTTACGGCTGATGACGATCTTTTTGATATCTTTTTCCGACAGAAAGTTCATGAACTTCAGCGCAATCCGCAGGGGTGTGCGCGGGTGTGAAACCAGGGCCTTCTTGATGTCATACTGTTTGACCCAGTCCTTGTTCAACAGAATAAGGCGGATCAACTCCTCATTACTGGTCCTGTTCTGGGCGACGGAAAGAACCTCAGCATCAGTGATCCGTGAATTTCGCAACACAGCGGTATTGATCTGCTTATTCGACTCACGAATCAGCAAAGAGCGCCACTCCTTATCGCCGGTCAAAGCCATCTTGATCTTCTCGGCAACAGTCATTTCCTGTAACAACTGGAACTTCGACAAGCCCTCCTCGTCCAGATCCTCCACTGAAAACGAATCGTCTTCATCATCTTCACCGGAGGTGTCAACGACGTCTTCCGGTGGAGTATCAGCCGCTTCAACCTCTTCCGAAGTCACATCCTCCCGACTGGCATTTTCATCGGGCTCTGCCTTGGGTGGCACCCACCCGAGGCGCAGCTTCATTTCCATGTCGCTGTGGGGATTCTTTATCAGGGCATGCCGGAGCGCTTCGCTTCTGCGCCAGTCGATCTGGCGCTGGACCAGCAGGCTCAGTACCTCTCCACGACTCTGCTCCGCGAGATAAATGAGCGTGCTGATCCTGATCTGCCGATGCCCAAGCGCAGCCTTGGCGACATCCTGATCAAGACCGCGGACCCGGACAATCAGATCGACAATGGCAGAATGAAGGTCATGCTGCTCAAAGGCTGCAAGCAGCAGGTTCTGAGGCAGGTGTTTCAGGGTATAACTGGCGGTTTCTTTTAACTCATCGTTGTTGCTGTGGATAAAAACAAAAAGAGCGGTGACCAGATCAGGTGCCGCCAGGGGCAGGATTCCCCTGGCGGCAGACAGACGGATATCGTGCCCCTCCTTGTTGCTCATGATCCTGGCAACGTCCGAGGAAAGTCTGAGTTGAATTTTTGCGCTTTCCCGATTCAGAGCGGACACGATATCCTCTATACTGTTTACATTTACAGGTTACAGACAGGCCGCGAAGAAAGCGCTCCTCTCAGTGAGAAACTTCCTCCGTCTGAACCATCATACCACGAGAACGGAACAGCGTGACAAGCTCGGCACTCTGACGTTCACTGAGCTGGTCGAACACCAGGAGAGTCCCCTTCATGGTCAACTCGGTTTTGACCAGTTTCGTCTGGATCTGCCATTTCAACAAGTCCTGCTGATACTCCTTGGCACGCTCCTCTTCAAAGAAAGACGCCGCATACAGAGCTTTACCGTCTCCATCCGGCAACAAAAACGCCGATTTCACCCGCGTCTGCAGTTGAGCGAGGCGCTGTTCGGCAACCTCGGCCGGATAAACCCCAACCAGAACGCGAAGCATCGGCACGAGCCCTTTTCCAGAGCTCTGTGCAGGCTTCAGACCGAGTTCATCGAGACCTTTGGTTGCGTCCTCAAGAATGGTCTTGGAAACCAGAGGCCCGACGGTCAATTTATAAATTTTAGCCATTTGCGGCGCTTGCGCGGCAGCAGCAGGTTTAGCGGCAACAGCCACAGCGGACTTGGCCGGCGCCACCATTTCCGTGGTCGCTGCCTTAGGAGCCATTTCAGCTGCCGTGGTCTCCACTGGTGGCGCTTTCTTGGCAACCGGCTCAGGCTTCACTTTGGCGACAGGGGCCGGTTGGGCGGCCTGTTTCTCCTGAACCGCAACCTTAACCGGAGGGGCTTCGGGCCGTTGCGGGATCGGCATCTTCTTGACCGGAGGGGGAAGAACAACCGCTTGTTTCGGTTCCGGAAGCGGACGGGTTGAATTGATCAGCCAGAGTGCGCCGGCGCAAACGACCAGAACGAGGGCGAGAACAAGAAGAATCGGACTCCGGGACTTTTTCTGCTGCCCGACAGCTTCACGGGCCTTCATGGCTGCCGGATCGCTTTCTAGCAGGTTACGCATTTTCTCCCGCCGGGCGATCTCTGCCGCAGTCAGCTCCGCTGTGACAGCGTCTTCCTCCTCTTCGGCGAAGGAGATAGGGGCCTCATCCACCTCTTCAGGTGCGGATGGTGGCTGAGCTTCATGCGGATGCGGATCCGCGTCCAGCATGGACCACATATTGCGCTGCCCCGATTCGTCGTCCTGTATATTCTTTCCACGTCCGGGCGTGTCGTCATTCATAATGAAATGCTCCTCCGTACCCGCATATTTTACACGGGGTTACCATCCGCTCATGTCTGCAGACGGTGTCATTGCACAATTCGGGGCGCCATTCACCGGCGCCCCGAACCTCAACTCATCCGAAAGATTATTCCTTATTCATTTCTTCGAGGATCTTGACGGTCTGATGCGTCGGAACCTCTTCGTAGCGGCTGAATTCCATGGTAAACATCCCCCGGTCGGAGGTCATGGAACGCAGCTCGGGAGCATAGCGTAAAACTTCGGCCATCGGCACCTCGGCCCGGATCACCTGGCTATTAGCCTGAGGCTCGACCCCGACAACCTTGCCGCGCCGTGAGTTGAGGTCGCCGATGACATCACCCATACAATCATCCGGCACGGTAATCTCCATCGCCATGATCGGCTCAAGCAAAACCGGCTTGCACTGTTCCATCGCCTTCTTGAATGCCATGGAGCCGGCAACCTTAAACGCCATTTCCGACGAATCCACGGAATGGTAAGAACCGTCATACAGGGCGATCTGCACATCGACAACCTGATTTTTGGTCAGCGGACCGGTTTTCATCGCTTCCTGGATCCCCTTATCAACTGCGGGGATGTAGTTCCGCGGCACCACGCCGCCGACGACCTTATCGATAAATTCATAACCGGCGCCGCGCGGTTGCGGTTTCACCTCGATCCAGACATCGCCGTACTGGCCGCGACCGCCAGACTGCTTCTTGTATTTCCCCTGCACCTGGCAGGAAGCCTTGATGGTTTCACGGTAGGGAACCTTAGGTTCCTTGAGCAGAACCTCCGCACCGTACTTGCGCTTGAGCCGCTCGACGGCAACCTCGAGGTGAATCTGTCCCATGCCGGAGAGGACCATTTCCTTGGTCTCTTCGTCACGGGCGACGGTCAGGGTCGGGTCCTCTTCCATCAGCCGCTGCAAACCAGAGTAAATTTTGTCTTCATCCCCCTTGTTCTTCCCTTCCAGGGCAAAGGAGATGATCGGCTTCATGGGGATCAGCGGCTCGTACATCACCTGCTGCTTGAGATCGCACAGGGTGTCACTGGTCGCCGTGACCTTCAGCTTCGGCACAGCAATGATATCACCGGCGGCAGCCAGTTCCATCGGCACCTGCTTCTTTCCTTCCATCTCAAAAATATTGCCAATCCTCTCCTTTTCGTCCTTGTTCGGATTGTAGACGATGGTATCCGACGTCAGGGTTCCCGAATAGAGGCGCATCAGCGACAGCTTGCCGGCATAAGGATCGTTGATCGTCTTGAAGACCATGGCCGAGAAGGGTTCATCTTCACTCGGCTTGCGTTCGACGGCTTCTTCGGTCCCCGGCTTGACCCCGTACTGAATGCCCTTGTCGATAGGTGACGGCAGGCAGGCGACGATATAATCAAGCAGCTGACGAATCCCGATATTGGCCGTGGCGCTACCGCAGAAAACCGGGGTAAAGACGCTGGTCAAAACACCTTCACGCAAGCCGAGCAGGATTTCCTCCTCCGAAAGCTCCTCGCCTTCAAGGTATTTTTCCATCAGGTCATCATCCGCCTCGGCGACGGCTTCAAGCAGTTGCTCACGCAGACGCTCGGCCTCATCCTGATATTCGGCCGGGATATCCCCTTCTTCGTAGGTCCCCATCTCGTCGAATTTATAAATCCGGGCTTTCATACGAATCAGATCGATGGTCCCTTTGAAGTCGGCTTCGGCACCAATCGGCATGGTCACGACAACCGCCCGGGCCCCGAGAGACTTTTCCATGTCGTCAACGGCCTTGAGAAAATCGGCGCGCTCTTTATCCATCTTGTTGACGAAAGCGATTCGCGGAACTTCGAAGTCATCACACCAGTTCCAGATCTGCTTGGTCTGGGCCTTGGTGCCGGAGATTGCTGAAACGATGACCACGGCACCACCGAGGACTCTCAGACAGCGACGGGTGTCATGCAGGAAGTTACTGACACCGGGAGTGTCAACGATATGCAGGCTGTAGTCGTTCCAGGTACAGCGATTCAGGCTGGCGCTGAGAGTCGCCTGACGCTTGATCTCCTCTTCTTCGAAATCCATCGAGGAGGTGCCGTTATCGACCTTTCCGAGCTTATCGGTCATTCCGGTGTCGAACAGGATCGCCTCCACCAGCGACGTTTTACCGGCGCTGTTGTGTGCCACAATTCCGAGGTTTCTCAGTTTCGTCGTATCGTACTTACCCATGAATCGCTCCTTTTCAGAAAAGCCTGCTATCCAAAGATCCGCTATCTCTAGATCCACTGCGTCATTGCTGCTGCATCTATATCGAAGGCGTCCTCATAACAGGGTGTGGGATTACTGGCCCGAATTCCTTTCATAAAGAATGCGTAAACCTTCAAGAGTCAAAAAGGGTTCAACGTCGTCAATCGAATCGGTCGCCGCCGCGATCGGCCCTGCCAATCCGCCGGTCGCCATAACTTTCACAACGCCGCCCATTTCTTTTTTCATGCGGCTGACAATCCCTTCGACAAGCCCGACATAACCATAGAAGATTCCCGCCTGCATACTGTTGACAGTATTCTTGGCAACGATCTGGGGCGGGCGAGAGAACTCCACCCGTGGCAGTTTGCTGGCACGCTCAAACAAAGCGTCGGCAGAGATGCCAACCCCGGGAGCGATCGCCCCACCGAGATAACAACCGTCGGCAGAGATGACGTCAAAAGTGGTCGCCGTGCCGAAATCGACAACGATCAAGGCACATTTTGCCTGTTCATAAGCGGCTACCGCGTTGACGATCCGGTCAGCCCCGACTTCTCGGGGGTTGTCGTACTTGATCGGCATTCCGGTCTTCATCCCCGGACCCACCACCATGGGGGTCAGGTTGAAATACTTGCGACACAGCCCTTCCAGAGTGTTCAGCATCGGCGGCACGACACTCGAGACGATCACTGCTGTCAACTGCTCGAAACGCAACTCCGACAGCTGAAACAGATCGTTGATCAGCATCGCATATTCGTCGATTGTCCGGTACTTGTCCGTCCCGACCCGCCAGTCCTTGATCAACTCCCGATTGGAGTATATCCCGAGAACCGTGTTGCTGTTACCGACATCTATGACTAAAAGCATCTACGCTGACTCCATTTTGTCACGTTTGCGAGCGTATAAATCTAAACTCAAGACCTATCTGAAGCCTGAGCCCTGACACCTGACACCTAACCGACAGGCCTCACATCCCCGGCAATGACCCGCTCCACCGCACCGGACTCGGTCTGCACACGCAGGGCACCATCGGTGTCCAGCCCGACCACGGTCCCCTGCAGCAGCGAACCGAGAGACTGGTCGACGGTAACCCGTTGATTCATGATATTGCAGAGGGCCTCCCAGCG
>PKUG01000126.1 GCA_002869665.1 Desulfuromonas sp.
CTCGGGACACTCAACCTTGGCAATCTGGCGACGTTCTTCAAAGTCAACCAGGGAAGCCTTGGTGGTCGGGAAGCCGTCAGCAGCCTTGTTCAGACCGGTAACATGGAAACGATAACCGGAGCCGAAAGCAGCCAGCGGCGGAACGTCGGTATTCGACTTTGCGTCATAAGGCTTATACTCGGCCGGTGACACAGCAGGTGCTGCTCGATCGATGACTTCAAGCTCACCCGGCTCGGGGAAGACGATTCGTTCACGCATGTGACCGACGATCTCGTCGAACAGAACCTGAACCGGCATACGATATTTCTCAGCCAGGTTAAAAGCGCGTACGGTTTCGGTGAAAATTTCCTGGCAGGATTCCGGGCAGACAGCAATAGCTGCATGGTCACCGTGAGTACCCCAACGGGCTTGCATGACGTCGGACTGCCCGGGGCCAGTCGGCATGCCGGTCGAAGGACCACCACGCATGACGTTGATGATAACGCAGGGAACCTCGGCGATACATGCGTAACCGATCAGTTCCTGTTTGAGGGAAACACCCGGGCCGGAAGTTGCAGTCAACGACTTTGCACCGGTCAGAGAAGCACCGATAACAGACGCCATTGCCGCAATTTCATCTTCCATCTGGATAAATTTTCCGCCGACCTTGGGAAGTTCATCAGACATGACTTCCGCAACTTCGGTAGACGGGGTGATGGGGTAACCGCCGAAATACTTACATCCGGCGTAGATAGCGCCTTGAGCGCATGCCTGGTTCCCCTGCAATAATGCTACTTTTTTAGCCACGAACCGACCTCCTCTACGAATTACAGCTTGTGAACTTTAATGGCAAAGTCAGGGCAACGCAACTCACACTGATTACATGCGATACAGGCATCAGCATTAGCGACCTTGACAACAAATGCGTCCATCTCAAGAACCTTGGTGGGGCAGAACTCAACACAGATGGAACACCCCTTACAATAAGCATCGATGATCTCGATTTCCGCTTTCGCGCTCATGAGCGTCTTTCTCCTTTACATGATTTTTTATCAAATCCAACAAAGCGGCGGAATGCTAGCACAAACATCGTTTGCATGCCAACAAAAATTGTTTCATGCAGATTCATCAATATTATCAGTTATAAAGAAGGGCAGCCCAAGGACTGCCCTTCCTTAACGCACTGAAAAAATTGAATTACAGGTTCATGCTGCCGACGAGTTCCTTAACAGCGGCAACAGAGTTATCCATCAGCGCCTGCTCGGTTTCGTCAAGTTTCAGTTCAAGGATCTTCTCGATACCACCGCAACCGATGACGCAGTGAACACCGACGTAGAAGTTATCAACGCCGTACTCGCCCTGCAGCAGAGCACAGGTCGGGAGAACACGCTTCTGATCCTTCAGATAGGACTCAGCCATGGCAACAGCAGAAGAAGCAGGGCTGTAGAATGCGGAACCGTTACCGAGCAGCTTGACAACTTCGCCACCGGCAGCCTTGGTACGCTCGACCATTGCAGTCATAACTTCCTGAGCCTTTGCAGCATCACCGTATTTTTGCTCGAGCAGTTCCATGACCGGAATACCGCAGACAGAAGCGTAACGGACGAGGGGAACCATGGTGTCGCCGTGACCACCGAGAGTCACTGCAGAAACGTCCTTGACGGACACGCCGAGTTCCCAGGCGATGAAAGCGGCAAAACGAGCCGAGTCGAGAACACCGGCCTGACCACAGACGCGCTCCGGCGGGAAACCGGTGATTTTCTGACACAGAGTAACCATAGCGTCAAGCGGGTTGGAGATGATGATGACAAAAGCGTTCGGAGCATTGTCACGAATACCTTCGGAAACCGAGGTCATGATCTTGGCGTTAACTTCGATCAGGTCATCACGGCTCATGCCGGGCTTACGGGGCAGACCGGCAGTAACGATAACAACGTCGGCACCAGCGATGTCTTTATAGTCATTGGTGCCGGTCACGCTGACATCGAAGCCGTCAACCGGAGCAGCTTCTGCGATATCGAGGGTTTTGCCCTGGGGCATATTCTCGACAATATCAAACAGGACGACATCACCCAGTTCACGCAGGGCGCAAAGCTGAGCCAGAACACCACCGATTTGTCCACCACCGATAAGAGCAATTTTAGGTCTCGCCATTTTTCTCTCTCCTTGACTGGAATATTATGAATTCGAAATGGGATCGGAGCCGCCACGGCCCCGATCCCGCCAATATTATTACATTGCGTCGATGATTGCGTTCAGGGTTGCGCTCGGACGCATAGCTGCATCAGCCTTGACCGGATCGGGCTTGAAGTAACCACCAATGTCAGCCGGGGAGCCCTGGCAGTCGTTCAGTTCCTGCTCGATCTTGTCAGCGTTCTTGCGCAGTTCGGCGGCAACCGGCTCAAAGCGGGCCTTCAGCTCGGCATCCTGATCCTGAGCGGCCAGAGCCTCAGCCCAATAGAGGGACAGGAAGAAGGAAGCACCGCGGTTATCAATTTCCTTGACCTTACGGGACGGCAGCTTCTGGTTTTCCAGATACTGACCGATACCTTCGTCGAGGGTCTCAGCGAGGATCTTAGCCTTCGGATTGTTGTCTGCTTCTGCAGCTTGCTCCAGTGACGGAACCAGGGCACAGTACTCGCCGAGGGAATCCCAGCGGATGTGACCTTCACGGAGGAACTGCTCAACGTGCTTCGGAGCCGAACCACCGGCACCGGTCTCGAACAGACCACCACCAGCGATCAACGGAACGATCGACAGCATCCGGGCCGAGGTACCCAGCTCGAGGATCGGGAACAGGTCGGTCAGATAGTCCCGCAGCACGTTACCGGTCACCGAAATGGTATTCAGCCCCTTGCGTACGCGCTCCAGGGAGAACTTCATGGCATCGACCGGAGCCATGATGCGGATATCCAGACCAGTGGTATCGAACTCAGGCAGGTATTTGTTGACCTTGGCGATGATCTGCTGGTCATGGCCACGGTTCTCGTCCAGCCAGAAGATTGCCGGCTCACCGGAAGCCTTCGCGCGGTTGACAGCCAGCTTGACCCAGTCCTTGATCGGAATGTCTTTGGCCTGGCTGGAACGATAGATATCACCGGTGGAAACCGGTTGTTCCATCAGCACGGTACCATCGGAAGCAACGACCTGAAACACACCGTTAGACGGGGCTTCGAAGGTCTTGTCGTGGGAGCCGTATTCTTCTGCCTTCTGAGCCATCAAACCAACGTTGGCGACGCTACCCATGGTGGCCGGGTTGAACTGGCCGTTCTTGTTGGCGTCTTCGCAGATCTCGCGGTACATGGTGGCGTAGCAGCGGTCCGGAACCATGGCGATGGTGGTCTGCAGCTCATCAGCCTTGTTCCACATGCAGCCGCCGTCACGAACGACGTTCGGCATCGATGCATCGACGATGACGTCGTTCGGTACGTGCAGGTTGGTGATGTTCTTACGAGAATCAACCATAGCCAGGGCAGCCTGACCTTCGTAGCAGGCGTTGATGTCAGCTTCGATTTCAGCTTTTTTGTCAGCCGGAAGTTTGTCGAGCTTGTTGAGGATATCTCCCAGGCCGAGGTTCGGGTTCGCACCGATTTCCTTCAAGGTAGCAGCATGCTTCTCGAGAGCGGACTTGAAGTACACCTTGACGGCGTGACCGAACATGATCGGGTCAGAGATCTTCATCATGGTCGCTTTGAGATGCAGGGAGAGCAGTACGCCCTTTTCTCTGGCCTCTTGCTCGGTAGCAGCATAGAACTTCTGCAGTTCGGCAACCTTCAACACCGAGCTGTCGAAAACTTCGCCTTCGAGCAGGGCAACTTCTTTTTTCACTTCGACATTGCCGGCTTCGTCAACGAACTGGATCTTGACGGTATCGGCCTTGTCCATGGTCACGGACTTTTCGGTCTCGTAGAAGTCACCGCTGTCCATGTGGGCAACGCGACACAGGGAGGTACCCGGTGCAGGCCAGGGCTTCATCATCCGGTGCGGGTTCTTCTGGGCGAACTTTTTAACCGAAGCGGCAGCACGTCGATCGGAGTTACCTTCACGCAGAACCGGGTTAACAGCAGAACCGAGACACTTGGCGTAGCGAGCCTGAAGCTCCTTTTCCTCGTCGGTGGTTGCTTCTTCCGGATAGGTCGGGACGTCATAGCCTTTTTCTTGCAGTTCCTTGATAGCAGCTTGCAACTGCGGGATCGAAGCACTGATGTTCGGCAGTTTGATGACGTTAGCTTCCGGCTTCTGGACCAGGTCGCCCAACCAGGACAGCCAATCCTCTACCTTTTGCTCTTCAGTCAACTTCTCAGGGAAGTTGGCGAGGATACGACCGGACAGGGAGATGTCCTTGGTCTCAACTTCGACGCCTGTGCCCTTGGTGAAAGCCTGAACAATCGGCAGGAAGGCGTAGGTAGCCAACGCCGGTGCTTCGTCAATTTCTGACCAGATAATCTTTGCCATTCTTTCTCTCCTTGGTATCTGCTTGCTTAAAAACAACATCCATCCGATTTATAACCTCGTTATAAATCGAAATACACACCCTGTTTAGCGTTGTATACAGTATACAAAGAGAATTTGGCTGTCAAGAACCTTTGCGCTTTAGAGTAAATTTATCTCCATCGCTAAATTTATGACTATAACCATCTGTTTTTAAGTGCTTTTTTACCATGCCCTACAAACGACAGTCAGCCACCGACGAGATGGACAGCGCAACAGAACCGATCCCCCTCCATACACATCTGTCCGATATTACCAACAGCGAAAAAAACGGAATTCTACCGTTGTTTATTAGGTCGAACAGAGAGTAAATATCGGCGGGGATTTTGATTCATAAAACCAAAATGCAAAAAGCCGCTGGGAAGGGAATCCCGGCGGCTTTTTAAAACATGCAACAACAGACAACAGACATCGAAATAAAAAGACTCATTCCGGCTGAGGTTTTTCAAAAAGGTTCAGATCGAGGGCCTCACGGCGCGCTGCAGTGAGATCTTCTTCTAGCTTGTCACGTGGAATCGTAAAAATCTGTCCGGCAAAGATCTCTTTCGGGTCCTTGATCTGATCACGGTTGGCCCGATAGATAAGGGGCCAGAGCAGATAATCACCATAGACGTCCGGCCGCGCTGCAATCTGCGCCAGATCTTCTCCCGGTTTGACCTCGATTTCGTTAACCAGCTTCGGCTGTTCAGGAGGCTCCGGTAGCTTTTGCTCTACAGTCTTTTGCTCAGTGGCAGCTTTTTGTGCCTCTTCCAATGCTTTACGGGCAGCAGCCTCTGCCCTCCTGCGTTGCTCTTCTTCAACCTGGCGACGCAAATTTTCCTGTTCCTGCTGCCGCTGTAACTCCTCTGCACGACGGTTCTCTTCTGCCTGGCGCTGCTGCTCAAGAGCTATCAACTTCTTCTGCTGTAAAGTGATATCGAGAGCTTCAAGCGAATAATGTCGAGCAAGCTCAAGGGAGTCCAGGGCACGGCTATAATGTTTCTCCGCGACCTGTTGCTCAGCAGCCAGCAATGCACTGTTTGCCAATTGATATTCACCGGGAGCATAACGGGCAGCCCCCGATGCATAAGCGTGAGCGACAACACTACGAACATCCTCGAGTTCCGCAACAGGAGGTGTTACGCAGGCAAACAGGGTTGAGCAGATAACGGCTGTGATCAGCAGACGAATAAGCATCCGCGGATTCTTCCTCGTCAGTAGCGACGTTATTTCTGCTTGGTCCGCAGGCGAATCCCGAGTTCCTGAAGCTGCTTCTCAGCAACTTCATTCGGAGCGTCAGAGAGCATGCAGGTTGCTTTCTGGGTCTTCGGAAAGGCGATAACGTCGCGAATCGAATCGGCACCGGTAAGAATCATCATGACCCGGTCGAGTCCGAAGGCAATGCCACCATGCGGCGGCGCACCGAAGCTCAGGGCATCAAGCAGGAAGCCGAACTTTTCACGGGCTTCCTCTTCACCGATTCCGAGCAGGTCGAACATCCGTGACTGAACAGCCTGATCATGAATCCGGACACTCCCCCCACCGATTTCCGAGCCATTGAGAACCAGGTCATACGCCTGAGCTCTCGCCTTACCAGGCTCGCTATCGAGCAGCGGAATATCCTCTTCAAGCGGCGAGGTAAAGGGGTGGTGAACGGCAACATGTCGACGCTCTTCCTCATCCCATTCCAGCAGCGGGAAATCGGTGACCCAGACGAACTTGTAATCATCTTTCCGGGCCAGACCGAGCTTTTGCCCCAGATGGCCACGCAAGCGACCGAGCGCCTCGTTGGCAACCCGCGGCGTGTCGGCCATGAACAGCAACAGGTCTCCGACTTCAACATCCAGGGTTTCATTCAGGGCGGCAAGTTCTTCGGCTGTGAAGAACTTGGCGATCGGCGACTGCCAGCCCTCGTCCGTAATCTTTGCCCAAGCCAGCCCTTTAGCCCCGTAGATCTTGACGAATTCGGTCAACTCATCAAGTTCTTTACGAGACAGGGTCGCACACCCTTTGGCATTCATGGCTTTGACCAATCCATCATTGGCTGCAACTTCGGCAAAAACCTTGAACTGGGAACCGGCGACCTGACTGGTAATATCGAACAACTCCATTCCGAAACGCATATCGGGATTATCGACTCCGAAACGATCCATGGCTTCGGCGTAGGTCAGACGCGAAATCGGCAGAGAGATCTCAACGTCCAGTGCTACCTTGAAGATTTCGGCAATCATCCCTTCCATGACGCTCATGACATCGTCACGATTGACGAAACTCATCTCGCAGTCGATCTGGGTGAACTCTGGCTGACGGTCGGCACGCAGGTCCTCATCGCGGAAACACTTGACGATCTGGAAGTAACGGTCGAATCCGGAAACCATCAGCAACTGTTTGAAAAGCTGAGGAGACTGCGGAAGCGCGTAGAATTTCCCCAGATTGACCCGGCTCGGGACAAGATAGTCACGCGCGCCCTCGGGAGTACTCTTGGTCAGGACCGGGGTCTCGACCTCGATGAAGCCCTGGCCATCGAGATAATTACGAACCGTCTTGGCCACCAGGTGGCGCTTCAGCAGATTACTCTGCAGTGCCGGCCGACGCAGGTCAAGATAGCGGTACTTCAGCCGGATATTCTCGGCAACCTCGGTGAATTCGTCGATCATGAACGGCGGCGTCTCCGAGCGATTGAGCAACAACAACTCAGAGATTTCTATTTCGACCTCACCAGTCTTCATCTTCGGATTTACTGTCCCGTCCGGACGATGAGATACTTTACCGCGAGCAGCAATGACGAATTCGTTACGGATCTGTTCCGCCTTCTGGTGAGAAGCCAGGTCACGATCGGGATCGAGCGCCAACTGAACGATCCCTTCGCGGTCGCGCAGGTCGATAAAAATCAGGCCACCGTGGTCACGGCGCCGTTGTACCCACCCCATGACACACACGTCCTGACCGACATTCGCTGCCGTCAGATCACCACAACGATGGGTCCGTTTCCAATTTCCAAGTTTATCGTTCAAAGCAACGCCTCCCGTATAGTTAGCGAATCCTGTGTTGAATCGGTTCCTTCAGCCGAGCGCGGATTATATTGATCCGGCCGCAAGGCGGTCAAGCAGAACCATCTAATTAACCGAGTTTTTTAAGCATAACATCCGTCAGGGCATCCAGGCGGACGGCCTCCTGACTACTGTCAGCCATTTTCTTGAGCTGTGCCTCTCCGGATTGCAGCTCTTCATCCCCGAGAATGAGGGTGTAAAGTGCATTCAACTTGTTGGCCCGACGCATCTGGGCCTTGAGACTTTTCCCCTGGTAATCCATCTCCGCCTGAATGCCCTGGGCCTGCAACTGGGACATCAGTACGAAGGCCCGATCGGCAGCTTCGTCACCCATGGCGGCAAGGAACAATTGCGGAACGGCCGGTGCGATCCTCCCCTCCCCTTTCATGAGCACCAGGCGCTCGATACCGATGGCAAAGCCGATACCGNAAGCCGATACCGGGCATGGCCGGTCCGCCGAGGCTCTCAACCAGTCCGTCATAGCGACCACCGGCGGCTACGGCATTCTGCGAGCCAAGCTGATCGGTCACCAGTTCAAAAGTGGTCCGCACGTAGTAATCGAGCCCCCGCACCATCCTGGGGTTGACGGCAAACGGGATATCGAGAGCCTCAAGATAAGAGCGGACACTTGAAAAATGATCATCACAACCAGAGCAGAGCTCATCAACCATCGCCGGGGCATCAACCGTCGCGTCCTTACAGGCCTGGACCTTACAGTCGAGCACCCGTAACGGATTGGTACGATAGCGGCGCTGGCACTCGGGGCAAAGCTGATCGAGGCGCTCTTCGATATATTTGATCAGTTGCTCACGATAAGCGGGACGACATTCCGGACATCCGAGCGAGTTGATCTGCAACGAAACCGAATCGATCTCTATCTGACGGAAAAATCCCCAGAGCATGGCCAGTACCTGGGCATCGATTTTCGCATCTTCGACCCCGAGAACTTCAACCCCAATCTGGTGAAATTGACGATAACGCCCCTTCTGCGGCCGCTCATAACGGAACATCGGTCCGATGTAATAAAGTTTCGACACCGGGTCGAGGTTGTAGAGTTTGTTCTGAATGAACGCACGCATAACCGGTGCGGTTCCCTCGGGACGTAAGGTCAGGGAATTCTCGCTTTTATCGTTGAAGGTGTACATTTCCTTCTCAACGATATCGGTTGTCTCGCCGATGGAACGACAAAACAGCTCAGTCTTTTCCGGCACCGGGGTCCTGATCTCTGAAAACCCGTAGGTTCCAAAGACCGTCCTGGCCGCCTGCTCCAGATACTGCCAGGTTTCAACTTCCCCCGGCAGGATGTCGTTCATCCCTTTGATTGCGGCAATACTCAAAACACTACCCTCTATATTCTGTCTGATTCGTTTCTGGCACAACGATCTGATGATATCAATCGATCTGAACAAGCTGAAGACGATACCCTATTTTCTCGGGATCTGAAAGGGGGGAGAATCGCTTTGTCATAATTTTTTTAATCTGGGGAAGACGGAGCAGGCAGAATCCGCAAAGAGTCACACCAAAGGGGGAAATTATTCGTCGCCGGGGAGGTCTTCCGCACCAAAAATAACGTTGCGCGCTTCCTTACCGGCATACATCGCCTTATCGGCCACTGCAATCAATCCATCCTTGTCCTGGGCATCGGTCGGGAAGATCGCAAAGCCAACGGTCACGGTCACGTAAGAATCCAACCCCTCATCCGCCAGGAACGCATGTTCTTCAATTACCCGCCGAATCCGTTCAGCAACAATCCGTGCGGCATAACTGTCACTCTCGACGAGAATCGCGGCAAACTCATCACCGCCGAAACGAAAGAGAATATCGACTTCCCGCACGCAGTCACGCAACAAGCGGCCAACTTCTCTCAGAGCCGCGCTGCCGGCAAGATGCCCATACTGGTCATTGATTGTTTTAAAACGATCGAGATCGAGAAAAATCAACGCGAAGCTGGCGCCGTAGCGCTGCGAACGCTTGATCTCCGCATTCAGGACGGTCTGCAGGTAGCGATGGTTGTAGAGTCCGGTCAAGTCATCCGTATACATCAACCGACGGGCGTCCTGATACCGACTGGCATTGGCAAAACCCTGACCGATCTGCGCGGTCAGACAGTCCAATCCCTCCAGGTTCCGGGGAGACAACGCGGCACCGGCAACGATAAGTCCCCCTTTCAGTTGTTCCCCGTTCACCAGCGGTAACAACCAGGTCTGCTCTTCCAATTGCTTGAAAGGATTTGCAGTACCGAGCTCATCAGGAAAACCCGAATCAAATTTCATTTGCGCCAGCGCCGCCAGGTCTTCCGCACGGGAGTCCTCAAGCCCATTTACAGCGGCGACCGAAACCTTGCCATTCCCCTGAACAAATCCACAGCCGCCACTCCCACCCAATTCACGCTGCAGAACATCAAGGGATTTACTCAACAGGCGATCAAGGTCGATCAATGACGCCAGCGATTCGCCCTCCTGCCCCCGCTGAATCTGACAGCGCAGCTGGCGATTCTCGGCCGCAAGGCAACGCCGCTCCATCAGAGAGCTGACGACATGACTCAACTCGTCTGCATGCAAAGGCTTCAGCAAATAATCGCGAACACCACGCTTCAAATGTTCAATCGCAGAATAGCGGTCTGTGGTTTCGACCAGAAGAAGGATATCCGGGGAGGATTCAAAGGAGGAGGCCAAGCTCGAAAGGTCGCTGTTACCGACGCAGAAGCCTGCGAGATCGGCCAGAACCAGTGCATAAGGCTTTTGTCCCAGCAGCTCAGATGCGGCCATGCCGGTCGCACAGGTATCGACGGCATATCCCATGTACTGCAACAACTGCGAACAGCTCTCGCATGAATCGGGATCGACATCGACAATCAATATATTAGAAATATAAGATTGGGCAGCGCTCATAAACATCCTGCAGTTTCGGCTATCACTTATCAGTTTAGCCGTATACTGTCAACGGAAAAGCCTGCCCTCCCAGTGCTTCACTACCCAACCGTCCGCTGTCATTCGGGCCAATAATGTACCAGAAAAATCAGTACGATAAAGAGGAATTTTATGCTGAACAAGAAAATTGACGACCTGCGACGCCGGCAAGTGATAGGAATTTCGATAGCCGACAGAGACGAAACAAATCTCCGGCTGCAATTGGTTAACCAGTTCGTCGATCATTGAAAAACGGCTACCGTGATGTGGAAGTTTCAACAAAGAAACCGGTCCTGGCATGGGATCACGTAACAATTCGACAATTCCCTCGCGCTCCAGATCGCCAGTCAACAACAGTCCATCTTCCTTGCCGGTCTGCAGATAGACCGCAAGAGACAAGTCGTTTTTCTCATTGGTCTCAAGCATTCCCCGATGAATCAGAAGTTCTCCCTGGGTCCATGATTCCAGACAACTCCAGCCGAAGCCAGGAGCCCGGACGGGAATTTCATTGCGAAGCAACGCATCGCGAAGACTCGGGTGCAATTTATTCAACGGCTCCCCGGAGTAAAATTGACCGACAAAGAAATGATCGATCAGATAGACGAGACCTTTACGATGATCCGGGTGATCGTGGGTTAAAACAATCGCGTCGAGCTTCGGCACCCCCAACTCGGCAAATGCTGGCGCCAGCAAACGCTCCCCGACATCAAACCTCTCACTGTACAATCCACCACCATCGATCAGTACCGCTTGACCGGTACAGTTGCGCAACAGCAATGATTCTCCCTGCCCGACGCTGAACATCGTCAGGGAGAGTTCTTCCTTCCCGGGAAACGGCAATTGCCATAATGCTCCCGCACCAATGCCGCAGAACAGAACCATAATAAAGAATTTTTTAGACCGCAGACACAAAGGGGCCGTCAGGATCGGTAGCAGGAACAAAAACAAGGCGAATGTTTGCCAGCGCGAGAAAAAAAGAGGAAAACCCGAGCAGACCGGAAGCGACAAAAGGTGCCCGATCAGTTCGACAAGAAATTCGAGCAAAACACCACACCCTTGCCAACAATATCCCGCCAGAGAAGGGGCAAGAGGAAAAGCGGCGACACCGAACAATCCAAGCGGGAGTGCGACAAATGATACGAGCGGGACACAAACAAGATTCGCGACAACCCCGGCAGGGGCAACCTGGTGAAAATTCATGACCACCAGTGGCAATGTTGCTAAGGTTGCTGCAGCACTCACCAGCAGTAGCTGTAGTGGATAACGGATCAATGGCTGACGATGCATGACCAGATCAGCCTGCCACAGTGGCCGCCAGAGGAGGATCCCGGCTACCCCGGCAAACGACAGTTGCCACCCGGCCTGCCACAACAGTAAGGGGTTAACCAGTAGAAACAAAAACGCCAGAGACGAGAGCAAAGTGAGCGGGCTTACGAAGTAACGCCGGGCCAGAAAAAGGGCAACAAGTAGCGCCAAAAGAAAAGCGCGACGTGTAGCGGTCGCATCCCCCGTGAAACACAGATAAGCGAGCAGGAAAGGCAACAGCAGAAAAGGGAGGCTGCGCTGTGGTGGTTGCCATGCGCTCAGCGCCGGAAACCTCACATATAAAACATAGAGAAGGCGATATCCAAACAGGGCGATCAGCCCGAGATGAAGCCCGGAGATCGCGAACAGGTGACTGACTCCTCCCGCGGCCAACTGTTTACGCAGCTCAGGTTCAAGCTGCTGTCCTTCACCGAGGATCAGCGCACGTGTCAATTGAGCCTGCCGCTCAGGCAACAACATCTGCATGACCAACCCGACATCGCGTCTCCACACGGTCATTTGTCGGGAGAGTCCAAAGCTGCCCTCTGCCATCAATTCTATTTGACTGGCTGATTTCAACCAGGAGGTCAATGAGAGCCCCTCCCCTGCCAGATGACGTGGATAGTCGAATTCACCCGGTGTTCCAAAGAGACGGGGCCGGCGCAAACGACTTTTCAAACGGAGACGATCACCCGGGAACAGGCTGTCCGTCCCTTCATCCAGATAGAGTCTGATGCGAAGGTCGTCGTGCTGTTGCAGCGAGCCAGCCTGCGTCAATGTCGAAAAGACGGTGAGGTCAAGATAACAGCGTCCACCGTCCAGTTGGGTAATAGTGTCAACATCCGCTACGACTTCAACGATCCCGGCACCATCCAGTTCATCGATAATCGACGCAGATTTTATCAGGAGCGGGTATCGCAAATTGGCAAGCAGGAGAAAAAGAAGGAACAGGGCGCAAGAGAGATGACGGCGGTTGTGACGGAAAGCTACAGAAACCAGTCCGGCCAGGAGCAGAAGCAATAAGCCAAGGATTGGTGGAATTTCATAGATAGGTGCCAACGCCAATCCGGCGAGGGTCGCCGCCAGCGCAATGGTGCTCAGCTGCATATCCCCCCCGGCACAGCTGCAATTGGTTGATCAATACAAAATGGAAAGGGACCGCTGCCACCCTCCCGAATCGAATTATTTATTCTGCCGAATCCCTCTGCAGATCGTGCTTACAGATGAATTCCTCGGCCATGGCAACGTCTTCCTTGCAGCCGATGAAAACCGGAGAGCGTTCATGAATCTCCGTCGGCTGGATATCCAGAATCCTTCTGCAGCCATCAGAAGCGGCACCGCCGGCCTGTTCAATAAGATAAGCCATGGGGCTCAACTCGAAAAGCAGCCGGAGCTTCCCTTTCGGTTGATCCTTCAGGTGCGGATAAAAGAAGATCCCTTTCCCTTTCAGCAACACCTGGTTGATATCGGGGACAAAACCACCGCTGTAACGCAACTTGACGCCACGCTCTTCGAGCGTCCGCACATAGGCTTCAACCCCGGGCGTATAGAGATTGCGCAACCCGCCGGGAGCGTAAAGATTGGCCTGCGGACCAATAGTGATGTTCTCGCGCAGCAGCGTGTATTCCATCAGCGTGTTCATGCCGAATTCATGAACCCCCTTGCCGACACTGTAAACCAGCGTCGTGCGCGGTCCATACAGAATATACATGGCAGCTACCTGGTTTCGACCAGGTTGCAGCAGATCACACCCTTCGAAAATCGAGACGATCGTGCCAACCGCCAGGTTGACATCAACCAGGGACGAACCATCCAACGGGTCGAAAGCGACGGAATATTTGCCATTACAATCGGGAGAGATCGGAATGATCTGGTCCGCCTCTTCTGACATGATATTGGCGACGACGCGTGAATGATCGAGGCGCTTGCGCAAAATGCGATCGGACAGAACATCGAGCGCCAGCTGATCTTCACCGTAAAGGTTGGAGGTACCGGCCACCCCCAGGTCACCGGTGCGGATCGAGTGAATAATATATTTCGAAGCTTCGGCGATCTCGCAGATCAGGTGGGTCAGGTTTTCGTTGACATAATGTTCCCGTAAATGACGCCGAAGATCGATCTGGAACTTGGTTTTTCCCGGAGCACTCATCGGTTAAAGATCTCCTGAAAGCTTGAGCTATTCACATAACAATTTTATCTGGCTGCGCCAGTCTAGCCCAGTTTTCCGTCAACGGCAACAACGACAGTTCAGTGCGACTAAAAATCAATTCTCTGCGGGAAAATCGCACCACAGCAATGTCGCCCCGACAACCGCCAGGGGGATGCAGAAAAACTGCACAAAGGGAATCGCCAGCAGGCAGAAAACCCCGCAGGCGAATCCGCCCATCAACATCGGCCGGCGCATGATATAACGCCTCTGCTCTTTGAAATTCATGTGTTTGCGCATCAGTACGAAAGCCATATATTCGACCACGAGAAAGAACAGAGTCAGCAGCGGCGCCAGCACGGCGTAGATGAGTGGTCCGATTCCGGGAACAAAATTGATCCCGAATAACAGCAGCATACAAACGGCAAAGATCAACAGCTTCTTGATCTCAACTCCGAGCGCATATTTAGCTTCACTTAAAATTTTTCCCAATGTGAAACGTTCATCAGCCAGCGGCCCCGTGAGCAGAATTTCCGTGCGCTCGGAGAGGAATTCGTTAAACGGCGAAGCGACCAGGTTGCCGATGACGGTAAATGAGAAAAACACGATGACGGCCGTCAGGAGCAGGGCAACGATCCAAGCCAGATAATAGAGGACCATCCCATACCAGACCTCGGTACCCGGAGCATATTTTTCCAGCAACCACTCAAAGAGGTCGAGACCAAAATAGACCGAAAGGGAGAAGACCAGCAGGTTGATGGCAAAGGGGATCGCCACATAGCGCAGAAGTCCCGGATGCTTGCGAAAAACCTTGACCGCGCGTAATGGATAACTGATACCGCGAGCGAACCCGGCAACCGGTTTGACGACTGCCGCCTGAGACACGTTCATGACAGGCCCCCGCCGCGGCAAGCCTTGAGACCATCTGCAAGGGTCGGATACTGTAATGTGATCCCAAGCTTGTCGATCATCTTGCGGTTCGACATCCGCCGCGATTCCTTGAGAAAGGAAAGGGTCAGCGGATTCATCACTTTTTCAGCCTCAGCCCGGGTCAACTGGTTCGGACGTGGCAACCCGTAAAAATCGGCCACGGCGTTAAAATAATCGCTCATGCTGCTTTCCTGCCCATCACAGACGTTGAAGATATCACCGTCCTCACCACGCTCCATCGCCGCCAGACAGACCTCGACCAGATCGAGACTGTGAATCCGGTTGGTATTCGGGGCATCCTCGGGACGCAACACTTGGTGCCCTTTTTTCAATTGCGAAATCGGCAGGCGCCCCGGACCGTAAATCCCCGTCACCCTCAAAATGATCAATTCAAAATCCAGCTTTTCGGCGGCCTCCAGCAACAGGTTCTCTGCGCTGACCCGTCGTTTCGCCCGGGTGGTCTGCGGGTTGATCGGGGTCTCTTCAGTGACCAGTTCACCACCGCAGTCGCCATAGACCCCGCTGGTGCTGATATAAACAATCCGCTCCGGGCAGTTTTCCGGCGTCAAACGGCGGCAGAAATTGAGCATGCGGTAATCGCTCGAACCACCCCCCTGTGGCGGCATGAAATAAAAGACTCCGTGACCATGAACGGAGAAATCGGGGATTTCATCCTGATAGTCGTAATTGGCGACGACCGGCTCGACACCGGCCCCTTTCAAAACGTCCGCGCCGTCGGCAAAATGTGCCGTGCCCTGCACCTGATGACCGGCGGCCACCAGTGTACGCGCCACCCGCAAGCCGATATCACCACAACCGATAATGGTATATGTCTGCACCTTTGTCTCTCCTGTGTTTACTCATCTCGGCACCCGCCGTCAGCGGACGCGTGCATCGCATCTTCTGCAGAAAGAATCTAGAACCCCAGATCTACTGCAAACTTTTACTGATGATCTCAAAAAGATCGCGCGACAGTTCGCTCTGTTGTAGCAGCTCCAGCTCACGCTGCATCAATTCGCGCCGCCCCGGTTCCAGCCGCCGCCAACGGGTCAACGGCGTCGCCATGCGTGCCGCCAACTGAGGATTATTACGATCCAGCTGAATGATCCGGTCAACGAGCAACCGGTAGCCACGCCCGTCTGCCGCGTGAAAAGCCGCCAGGTTCTGGGTAAAGGCCCCGAGCAGTGAACGCACCCGGTTCGGGTTGGACATTGTGAATGCCGGATGCTCAAGCAGTTTCTCGATCGCGGCAAAGGTATCGCCACGCTGGGCCAGGGCCTGCTGGGTGAACCATTTGTCTACCAACAGCGGATGTTTCTGCCATTGCTGATAGAAATCATTAAGCACGCTGTTACGTTCCTCAGCCTCGCTGTCGACTAGGGCAGCGAATGCCGCCAGCCGATCGGTCATGTTGGCGGCATCCCGGTACTGCCGGCTGACCAGTTCCAGTCCCGGCATCGCATCGGGGCGCATCAGCAGGGTCAGGCAGAAATTCTTCAGGCTGCGGCGCCCGACAGCCTCAGGCGTCAGGCTGTAGTCTCCTTCGGCAGCGGCACAAGTGAGATAACGTTGTTCCAGCAGGCCGCTATACGCGGCAATCAGCTGACGGGATGCTGCCGTACGCACATCACGGATCCGCTGCGGATCGAAAAATTCGAGCTGATCCGCCAGGTACTGTTCACTCGGCAAGGTCAGCAACTGGGTCAGCAGGCTCATATCCGCAGTTTCATCTGCAAGTGCCTGTCCCCATGCTGCGACGAATACCTCCTGCAGGTCCCCTGCCCCTTCAGCCGCATACAGCCTCAGCAGTTCCTTGATCGCCAGGGTCTGCCCCGCTTCCCAGCGATTGAATGGATCGCTGTCGGACGCCATCCGCAACGCCAACTCGGCATCACTGAACGCACAGCGCAGCTTGACCGGCGCCGAAAAACCGCGCAGGGGTGAAAGGATCGGCTTTTTCGGTAGCCCGCCAAATGTGATCGTCTGGCGCTCGGCGGTCAGATTGAATACGGCAGTTTCGCTATTGAAGCCATCTCCGGCGACAGGCTGGAGTTCCAGATCATTGCCATCTGAATCGAGCAGTCCCAGCACCAGCGGAATATGAAACGGTTGCTTATGCTCCTGTCCCGGGGTCGGGGGGCAATGTTGCGTAAACGTCAGGGTCAACGTCTGCGTTTCAGCAGCGTAGTCTTCCTCGATCGTCACTTCAGGCGTCCCCGATTGCGAATACCAGAGCTTGAAGTGAGACAAATCGACCTGGCCGGCGTCTTCCATCGCCGTGACGAAATCGTCGCAGGTTGCCGCCTCCCCATCATGACGCTTGAGATAGAGTTGCACCCCGGCGATAAACCTGTCCCGCCCGAGCAGCGTCTGCATCATGCGGATGACTTCAGCCCCCTTGTTGTAAACAGTCGTGGTGTAGAAGTTGTTGATCTCAACATAGGACGCCGGGCGCACCGGATGGGCCATCGGCCCGGCATCTTCAGGAAACTGGAACTGGCGCAGGATGCGGACATCGTCGATCCGCTTGACCGCCGCCGAATTCATGTCGGCAGAGAACTCCTGGTCGCGATAAACGGTCAAGCCCTCCTTGAGCGAGAGCTGGAACCAGTCGCGGCAGGTCACCCGGTTGCCGGTCCAGTTGTGGAAATATTCGTGGCCGATGACCGACTCGACGCCGAGGTAATCGACATCGGTCGCGATCTCCTGGCGTGCGAGAACATATTTTGAGTTAAAAACGTTCAACCCCTTTTTCTCCATCGCCCCCATATTGAAATCATCAACAGCAACGATCATGTAACGATCAAGGTCGTATTCCAGACCAAAAGTTTCCTCGTCCCACTGCATCGATTTCTTCAGCGAAGTCATGGCATGTTCGCAGTAATCACGATTGCGTTCTTCGACGTAGATCTGCAGCAGAACATCCCGTCCCGACATCGTCGTGAAATGATCCTCAAGGCAGAAAAGGTCGCCGGCAACCAGGGCGAACAGGTAACTCGGCTTACGGAAGGGGTCATCCCAGACAGCAAAATGGCGCCCGTTTTCCAGTGTCCCCTGTTCCAGCAGATTGCCGTTGCTCAGCAGGCGCGTATATTTTTGCTCCGCTTCGATTCGCACCCTGAACCGCGACAAAACGTCCGGACGATCGGGATAGTAAGTGATTTTGCGGAACCCCTGTGCCTCGCACTGGGTACAGAAGTTACCCGATGAGAGATAGAGGCCCTCAAGAGTTGTATTGTGCAGTGGATCGATGCGCGTGGTGACCTCAAGTGTAAAAGATTCCGGAACCGCTTGAATCCGCAGCCATTCTTTGTCGACGAGATACTCATCAATGGCCAGTGAGCGGCCGTCCAACTTCAGGTCAACCAGTTCCAGCCCTTCCCCGTCGAGAACCAGGGATTCAAGACCCCCTTTACGATCGGGGTTCAACTCAAAACGACTGGTCGCAACAACCAGCGTCGTGCTCTCATGCAGATCGAAAAAAAGTTCTATATTCTCAACCAGAAATGCTGGAGAGGTATAATCTTTCAGGTGGATCGGTTCATGTACTTGCTGGGTCATGTTCTTCTCACTTCAACTCAATTATTGATCAATTAATGGAATGCTCACATGCGGGCCTTAGATTAGCACCTTTCGACCTGAGTCGAAACAGATGAGTTGCAAATTCCTGCGCGAACTCACGCGATAAACCAGTTGTAAAACAGGCAAAATGCACGCCCCCGGTGGGGAGATTTGCATCGGGACAGTTTTTTTTGCTACAACCCTTTTAATTTGCTTTTCAGATGCTATTATCCTGTCATCTGTATTGTCATTTTTCGGAGGGACTATGAAAACCATTATCGCCATTCTATTGCTCATCCTGCTGTCTTCGCCTGCCTTTGCAGAAGACAAGATTGAGTTCCGCACGTTCACCAATTCACTCACCTGCAAAGAACTGACAACGAAACTCGAAAATCCTGAAGAAATTTCCGACTTCGTACTTATGGTCAGTTCCTTTGTCACCGGTTCGAACTACGCAAAAAACCGGGTCTCACCTTACGACCTCAAAACAATGGTCGAGATCACAGAACAATACTGCCGAAAAAATCCCGAATGGACAGCAACGGCAGTCCTTATTGCTCTGGATAAAACCATCGATCGACAAATTTCTGAAGACAACAAGAAAAACTAAAAAACAATCATTAGCTACGTTTAAAATCATGTTGCATTTGATGCAAATTTGATCTTTTTCTGTGCCTAAATCAACGCGACACGAAGACCAGTTAAGAGACTTTTAATACTAGTAAAAAATTGTTTGATTCCGGTTGCATGAGCTCAGCCGGTTCGCTATTCTTGCGAGAATATAAAATTGTTATTTAAATAGCCACTCCTATCCATTAAATTGGCTTAACAATTCTACAAATTACCTACGTTCAGTTTTGTCAATTCTGGCATTGAATAATCAAAGTGTTTTTTCAACCGAACCCACAACAACCAGAAAGGGGAGCATGGGAATGAGGAAACCAGGGGAAAAAACTATTTCAGGGAAAAGGCACACCTTCCTGACACGCTCGATGTTGCTTGTCGCAGGTGTACTTTTCGCGGGGGGGATCAATGTCCCCAGTGTTGAGGCGGCCTTGCCGTCCAGTCCGGTCTGCACAGTCAACGGAACAGTAATCACCTGTTCCGGAACCGGCGATGCGTTTTCCGGCGAATCAGGCCTCATTATCGATCTGGAGAATGAGACCATCGATTTTGCCAGTAGCTCACTGGCAACGGGAATCGGTACGGAAGAAAATGACGTCCTGATCAATCTCGGCATCAGCGACAGTGTTGGTGACGGGCTTGAGCTTGACGTCGAGGATGACGACGGCGTCGTCATCTACACCGATGACGACAACTCAACCGTCGTCGAGTTCATGACCGAGAGCCATATCGACGCCGAAGACAGTGCTCTTGTTGTAACCGCCGAGGGCGATTACGACGGCACCGGCGATGTCACCGTGAACGCACGCGGCGAACTCGAATCCGACGATGGCTACGGTATCGAAGTCTGGAGGACCGCGGGATCGGGTGCCACGGTAGAAATTAACAACGACGGCGAAATCAGTTCAGGCGATACCGGCGTTTATGTCTCTGGCGGTAGCGACGTAACCGTCACCAATACCGGCGATATCGATGGCATGGGCGATGCGTTTATCTTTGCCGATGGCGTCCATATCGAAGGAGCCGGAGGAACGGTCACGGTCAACAACGTTGACGCTGACATCGAAGGCGATTACGACGGTATCGAAATACGCAACACAACTGGCAAAAGCGTAACGATCGACAATACCGGTGGTGAAATCGACGGTGACTTTTCCGTCGGTATTAAACTGGAGGACGTCGATGGCGCCGTTGCTATCCTCAACGATGGCGGGTCAGTTGAAGGCCAAACCCAGGCGATCCTTATCAGTGACGAAACAGATGGCACTGGGACCGGCTCGGTCTATATCACCAACATCGACGGCGACATCGAAGGTGACGGCGACGGCATCGTGATCAGCGATACAGCCGGTGTCTCGATCGATAACCAGGTCGGCAGAATTGCTGCTGACAATGGACGCGCCATCGACTTGACCGATGTCGGTTCGGTCACCATCGACAATACCGACGGCGAAATCAAGGCAACCGAAGAAGCCATCCAGATCGAGAACGCTGGCGGATCAATCGCTATTTATAACAATTATGACGGTGAAATCGAAAGCTCCGGCGACGATGCCATCCATATCGAAGACGTTAACGGCTCTGTTTTTATCACTAACGCAGCACAAATGAGCATTCAAATTTCAGCGTTCTCTGCTCCAGCAAACGGGGGAACGATCATCGGCTATTGGGACGGCATCGATATCGAGAACACCGAAGGCGGCGTCTCTATAGACAATACCGAAGGCGAGATTGAAGGCCAGAACGGCCAAGGGATTGACCTTGACAACATCGATGGTTTCGTTTCAATCGGAAATACTGACGGAACCATCACCGGTGGACAAGAAGGCATCCTGATCGAGGATACCTGGAATGAAGCAGGAAACGCGAACGTAATCATTAATAATGACGGCGGCATCATCATCGGGAACGGTGACGATGCTATCCACATCGAGGAAATAGAAGGTTCCGTTACCATCTTTAACACTGGTGGCACCATCGATGGCGCCGATGATGGCATTCGGGTTAAAGAAACCGAGGCCGGTGTCACGATCAACAACAGCTACGGTGAAATCACCGCCGAAGAACAAGGCATTCAACTATCTAACATCGACGGTGCGGTATCAATCAACAACAATGGCGGCAGCATCGTCAGTACCGAAGAAGCGATTCTGATCGAAGACACCTGGAACGCTGACAATACCGCCAACGTCTATATTACCAACAACAGCGGTGGCCACATTGAGAGTACCGACGCCGACGCGATTCACATCGAAGAAATCGCCGGTTCGGTCACCGTCACCAGCTATCAGAGTCCGACAACCATCACCGGTTACTGGGACGGCATTGACATCGAGGACACCGAGGGCTTTGTTTACATCGACAACAGCTACAGCACCATCACCGGCCAGAACGGTCAGGGGATCGACCTCGATAACATCGACGGCACCGTCACAATCATCAACAACTACGGGACCATCACCGGTGGCCAGGAAGGCATTCTCGTTGAAGATACCTGGAATGCCGACAACACGGCCAACGTGGTTATCACAAACAACGGCGGCACCATCACCGGCAACGGCGATGACGCTATTCATGTAGAGGAAATCGCTGGCTCCGTGACCATCGACAGCGTCTCCGGCACCATCTCCGGTGACGACGACGGCATCCGGGTCAAGGAAACCGAGGCCAGCGTCACCATCGACAACTCAGGCGGGAGCATTACCGCCAATGAGCAAGGGATTCAACTCTCCGACATCGACGGTGCGGTTTCGATCACTAACAACGGCGGAAGCATTTACAGTGTCGAAGAAGCGATCTCGATCGAAGACACCTGGAACGCTGACGGCACCGCCAACGTCGTCATCAACAACAACGACGGTGGCAGCATCACCAGCAAAACGGAAGACGCCATTCACATTGAAGAGATCGAAGGTTCGGTCACCATCAATAACGTCAGCAGCCCGAATACCATCAGCGGCTACTGGGACGGCATTGACGTAGAAGACACCGAAGGTGGCGTCACCATTAACAACACCTCCGGCAGCATCATCGGTGCGAATGGTCAAGGCATCGACCTCGACAACATCGACGGCGCTGTCTCCATCACCAACAACAACGGCTCTATCACCGGCGGCCAGGAAGGCATCCTCGTTGAGGATACCTGGAATGCCGACGGCACCGCCAATGTCGTCATCAACAACAATGGCGGCACCATTACCGGCAACGGTGACGATGCTATTCATATTGAAGAGATCGAAGGCTCGGTCACCATCAACAGCGTTTCCGGCACTATTTCCGGTAACGATGACGGCATCCGGGTCAAGGAAACTGAAGCCGGAGTCACGATCGACAACTCAAGCGGGAGCATTACCGCCAATGAGCAGGGCGTTCAACTGTCCGACATCGACGGGGCTGTTTCGATCACCAACAACAGTGGCAGCATCGTCAGCACCGAAGAAGCGATCCTCGTTGAAGACACCTGGAACGCTGACGGCACCGCAAATGTCGTCATCAACAACATCAACGGTGGGCACATCGAAAGTACCGATGCCGACGCGATCCATGTTGAGGAAATCGAGGGTTCGGTCACCATCGACAACAGCCTCAGCCCGGCTACGATCACCGGTTATTGGGACGGCATTGATGTTGAAGATACTGAAGGTGGCGTCACCATCAACAACACTTTGGGTAGCATCATCGGCCAGAACGGTCAGGGGATCGACCTCGACAACATCGACGGTGCCGTCTCCATCACCAACACCAGCGGCACCATCACCGGCGGCCAGGAAGGGATTCTCGTTGAGGACACCTGGAATGCCGACGACACCGCCAACGTCGTCATCACCAACAACGGCGGCACCATCACCGGCAACGGCGATGACGCTATTCATGTAGAAGAAATCGCAGGTTCGGTCACGATCAACAGTATTGCCGGTTCTATCTCCAGTGTTGATGATGGCATCCGGGTCAAGGAAACCGAGGCTGGCGTCACCATCGACAACACCAGCGGGTCCATCCTTGCTGATGAGCAAGGGATTCAGCTTTCCGACATTGACGGGGCTGTTTCGATCACCAACAACGGCGGCAGCATTTCCAGTGTCGAAGAAGCGATCCTGATCGAGGACACCTGGAATGCCGACGGCACCGCCAACGTTGTCATCAACAACAACGACGGTGGCAGCATCACCAGCAAAACGGAAGATGCCATCCACATCGAAGAAATCGAAGGTTCGGTCACCATCAATAACGTCAGCAGCCCGGGCACCATCAGTGGTTACTGGGACGGCATTGACGTAGAAGACACCGAAGGTGGTGTCACTATCGACAACAGCTACGGTGCGATTAGCGGTGCCAACGGTCAGGGCATCGATCTCGACAACATCGACGGCGCTGTTTCCATCACCAACGTCAGCGGCACCATCACCGGTGGCTAGGAAGGGATCCTCGTCGAAGACACTTGGAATGCCGATGAAACCGCCAATGTCCTTATCTGGAATGACGGCGGCACCATCACCGGCAACGGCGACGACGCTGTCCATATTGAAGAAATCGAAGGCTACGTCTTCCTGACCAGTAATGGCGGCACCATTACCGGAACCGATGACGGGGTCAGAATCAAGGACACCGAAGGTTATGTCTCCCTCGATAACGCCGCAGGCACCATCACCGGTGCCGAGCAAGGCGTCCAACTGAGCAACATCGACGGTGCTGTTTTCATTTACAACAATGACGGTGGCGTTATCACCGGTGGTGAGGAAGGGATTCTCGTCGAAGACACCTGGAATGCCGACAACACTGCCAGCGTCATCATCGAAAATGATGGCGGCACCATCACCGGCAACGGCGATGATGCGATTCATATCGAAGAAGTCGCCGGGTACGTCTCTGTAAGCAATGTCGGTGGCACAATTAACGGCAACGCGGATGACGGCGTACGGATCAAGGACACCGAACTCGGCGCCTATATCGACAACACCTCAGGGACCATCACCGGAGCCGAGCAAGGCATCCAGCTGTCCAACATCGATGGCGAAGTTAGCATCACCAACAATAGCGGTTCGATCACGGCTACTGAAGAAGCGATCCTGATCGAAGACACCTGGAATGCTGACGGCACTGCAGATGTCGTGATCAATAACAATGACGGTGGGCACATCGAAAGTGCCAACGCAGATGCCATCCATATCGAAGAAATCGAAGGCTCCGTCACCGTAAACAACGTTGGCAGCATGGAAACGATTTACGGTCACTGGGACGGTATCGACATCGAAAACACCGAAAGCTTCGTCGCGATCGACAATACTGAAGGCTTTATCACCGGTGAGAACGGTCAAGGGATCGATCTTGACGATATCGACGGCACGGTCACCATCACCAATGTCGACGGCATGATCGTCGGCGGTACCGATGGTATCCGTGTTGAAGACACCTACAATGCCAATGAAGAGGCAGAAGTCGTACCCGCCTCTGTCGAGGCTAATGCTGAGGTCGTTGTTGAAGAACACGAAGGTGGCGGGCCGCCGGCCGAACATGAAGAAGAGCCCTTCGATCCCAACACCTACGAAGGTGACGGTGCCTATGTCATCGTCAACAATATCGGCGGAACCATCGTCGGTCTGACCGATGACGCAATTCATGCCGAAGAAATCGACGGGACCGTTGCCGTCTTCAACGAAGGCGGCGTTATCGACGGTGCTGACGACGGCATCCGCGTCAAGGAAAGCGAAGGCGGC
>PKUG01000176.1 GCA_002869665.1 Desulfuromonas sp.
ATTCACCAGAAGACCGGCATCGGCCGCCTGTCGGCCTACTGCGTCGCGGTCAGCGCCGGTTGCGGGGCCGGGGCCGGGATCACCTGGCTGCACGGCGGCCGTTTCGAGGAGATCGCTCACACCATCGTCAATGCCTTGGCCTCGGTTTCTGGAATCATCTGCGACGGTGCCAAACCTTCATGCGCGGCCAAAATCGCTGCGTCCGTCGATGCCGGACTGCTCGGTTTCTATATGTACCGCAACGGGCAGGAATTTTACGGTGGTGACGGAATTGTCACCAAGGGGGTGGAGAACACCATCCGCAACATCGGCCGTCTCGGCCGCGACGGGATGAAAGAGACCGACCGCGAAATCATCCGCATTATGCTCGGGGAGTGAAAATCAGCCGATTTTGAGTCCGAGCGGTTGCAGGAAGGTGACCAGCTCATTCGGCAACGGTGCACTGACGTCGATGCGCTGGCGGCTGAAGGGGTCGTCGAAGATCAGCCGGCGGCAATGGAGGAAGAGGCGCGGCAGCTGCGGCGGGCAGGGACCGCGGTAACGCCGGTCGCCGAACAGCGGGTGGTCGATGTCGGCCAGCTGGCGCCGGATCTGATGCTGGCGGCCGGTGTGCAGTTCGAGTTCGAGAAGGGTCGCATGTTCGTTGCCGCCGAGGACAGCGTAGCCGGTTTCCGCGGTTTTCAGTTTGCCCTTGGCGGGGATCTCCGTCGACAGCAAGCCCCGCCCCTGTACCTTTCCGGAAACCAGAGCCAGGTAGTATTTCTTCACCTCCCCCTGGAGGAACAGCTTGCCCAGTGCCGCACAGCTTTTCTTCCCCTTGCCGAAGATGATCGGCCCCGAGGTTTCCAGGTCGAGGCGCTGAACCGGCGCAATGCTGAATTTGTCGTAGCGCACCCTGAGGCGATCGGTCAGGTTGTCCTGCTCGTGCCCCTTGCTGCTGTGAACTGCCAGTCCGGCGGGCTTGTTGACGATCAGGATCTCCCGGCTTTCAAAGAGAATTTCGACCGGCCTGGTGCTGTCTGTCGGCCCTTCGATCAGCTCGCGCAGGCGGGCGCTGTCGGGCAGGTGAATTTTTTCACCGGCACTGACAAGGTGCCCGGCCTCCCGGGGCTTTGCGGCACACAGGACCTTCCCTTTGCGGATCAGCTGGCGCAGGTACCCTTCCGGCGCAGCCGGGATTCTACGGGCGAGGAACTGCTCCAGCGGCAGTCCCGCTTCTTCGGTCTCAACGGTATAATTCGGCATAGGGGAAGAATACTCTCAGACATGAACTTCGGCAACTGTGAGTTCGCCTGCCGCGCATTTTCCTGCGCGGCGGCATTGAAACCGCACCGGCGTTAGCGCATGATTGACGCCTGGATATACACAAATCAAAAAATGAAGGTGAAGAGCATGGAGATGATCGATCTACGCAGCGACACAGTGACCTGGCCGACTGCGGAAATGCGTGAAGTCATGGCCAGCGCGGAAGTTGGCGACGATGTCTACGGCGAAGACCCGACGGTCAACCGCCTCGAAGCGGAGGCGGCGGAGATGTTCGGTCGCGAGGCCGGACTGTTTGTCACCAGCGGGACGCAGGGGAACCTGATCGCGTTACTGACACACGCCCCGCGCGGCAGCGAGGTGATCCTTGGTGACAAGGCGCATATCTTTCTCTACGAGCAGGGGGGAATCTCCGCACTCGGCGGGATCATGCCCCATACCCTCCCGGTGCAGGCGGACGGAACCCTGAGTCTGAAGCAGATCGAGGGCGCGATCCGGGGTGATAACAACCATTTCCCGCGGACGAAAGTCGTCGCCCTGGAAAACACCCAGGGGACGGTCGGCGGGGTGCCGCTCAGCCCGGAATATGTTCAGGATGTTGCCGATCTGGCCCACGATCACGGCCTCAAGTTGCACATCGACGGCGCGCGTATCTTTAATGCGGCGGCCCATTTCGGCGTCGCCCCGGAGACGATCATCAACGGTGCCGACAGCATGACCTTCTGCCTCTCCAAAGGGCTTGGCGCTCCGGCGGGGTCGATACTGGTCGGCGACCGTGCTTTTATCGCCGAGGCCCGCCGGGCTCGCAAGCTGCTCGGCGGCGGCATGCGTCAGGCCGGGGTGCTGGCGGCTCCCGGCTTGATCGCCTTGCACAAAATGAGCACCCGGCTGCACGAGGATCATGTCAACGCTGCCGCGCTGGCGAGCGGGTTGGCGCAGATTCCGGGGGTGCGCCTGCTCAGCAATCATACCAACTTCGTCTTTTTCGAACTGAGCGATGCCGCTCCTGTTTCGGCGGAAGACTTTGTCGCGCAGATGAAAGCACGCAATATCCTGCTCAGCCCCTACCACGGTGCGCCGCGTAAGTTCCGGGTTGTTATTCATCACTGGATCTCGGCCGCACGCGTTGCCGAGGTTCTCGCGGCGATGCGGATGGTGCTGGGGTAGCAGGAATGCGGCTCTTCATCGCCATCGAACTGCCGCAGGGGGTGAAGGCGGCGTTGAGTGAGGTTGCGACGCAACTGGCGCAGAGCGGTGTCCAGGCAAGTTGGGCGCGGCCGGAGACCCTGCATATCACCCTCAAGTTTCTCGGCGAAGTGGCGGACAACAAGCTGGATGATATTCGTGCCGCGCTCGATCGTGTCGCTGCAGGCCACACGCCATTTCAGGCGCAGGCGAAAGAGTTTGGTTTTTTTCCGCCGCGTGGTCGGCCGCGGGTCTTCTTTGTCGGCAGCGATCAGCCGCAGCGCTTACAGGCCCTGGCCCGCGACCTGGAGCAGGAACTCGCACCGCTCGGATTTGAAATCGAGGGGGGTTTCAAGGCGCATATCACCCTGGCGCGCTTCAAAGGGGGGAAGAATCTCGCGGTCTTCCGGGACCAGCTTGCAGAACTGAGAGTGAAAGAATCTTTTCCCGTTGCCGTCCTGGTGCTCTTCCGCAGCACCCTGACGCCACGTGGTGCCATCCATGAAGAGGTGTACCGGACCAATTTGACGGTGTAGGGGCACGGCGCGCCGTGCCCCTACGTCTGAGAGAACAGAAAAAAGGCGGGCCATCGGGCCCGCCTTTTTCGTGTTAGATAATCGTTCCAAAGGGTCATTCAACCTTTTTAAAATAGCGGTAGTAGTCGCTGTCGGTGCTGATGACCATCCGGCCGTTGTCGCGGATCGTCTTCTTGTAGGATTCCAGGGTGCGCAGAAAGCTGTAGAACTCCTGGTCCTGGTTGTAGGCTTCGGCATAGATGGCGGCGGCTTCGGCATCGGCGGCACCACGGATCTCCAGCGCCCGTCGATAGGCTTCGGAGCTGATCTCTTTCAGCTCACGCTGCATTTTGCCGAGAATCTCAGCTTTTTCCCCTTCCCCTTCCGAACGGTACTGGGCGGCAACCTTCTTCCGCTCGTTGATCATCCGCTCATAAACCCGGGTGCGGACCTGCTCCACGTAATTGATCCGCTTGATCTGAACGTCGAGCAGTTCGATCCCGTATTCCGGGGTGCTGGCACTGGCCTTGGAAAGAATGTGGGCGAGGATCTCCTCACGTCCGAGCATCTGCTCGGGGAGGATTTGAACACCGTCAACCTCGAAACGCTCTTCGCCCAGCGAAACGTAGTCTTTGCCGCGCACCAGTTCAACGAGCAGGCGCTCCGAAACCGCATCACGGACGACGGAGTCGATGATATCGTCGAGGCGGCTCTGGGCGCCGTTTTCCGTGGCCACGGTCTTGAAGAACTTCAGCGGGTCCTTGATCTGCCAGCGTGCGGTGGTGTCAATCCAGATGTATTTTTTGTCCTTGGTCGGAATCTGGTTGGGATCGCCGTCCCACTTGAGAATCCGGCTTTCGAAGCGGTTGACGTCCTGCATGATCGGAATCTTGAAGTGCAGACCCGGAGGAATGATATCGCTGACCGGTTTGCCGAACTGGGTAACGATGGCCTGTTCTGATTCGTTATTGACGTAGATTGCGTTCTGACCGATAACAAACAGCAGCAGAATAAGAATGAGCAGAGGGATCAGCTTTTTCATTTGCTTCCTCCTTCAGCGGCTTTGCGTAACGGCAGCAGGGGGAGCAGGCCGGACGCGTCATTGTCCATGATGTAGGTCTCATCGAGTTTCGGCAGAACCTCCTCCATCGTTTCCAGATAGATGCGCTGACGCGTGACTTTTGGAGCTTTACGGTATTCGGTCAACAGGGCGAGGAAACGGTTGGTTTCCCCCTGGGCCTTGTTGATCCGTTCTGCCCGGTAGCCTTCGGCTTCCTGCAGGGTACGCTTCGCTTCGCCGCGGGCGCGTGGAACTTCGCGGTTGAACTGCTCGCGGGCCTGGAAGATCAGGCTCTCCTTCTGCTGCTCGGACTCGTTGACCTCGTTAAAGGCCGCCTTGACCGGGTCGGGCGGGTTGACGTCCTGGAACTTGACGGTGACGATGCGCACACCGACGTCATACTGGTTGAGGGTGTCTTGCAGATCCTGTTCGATGGCGCTGGCCAGGGCTGCCCGCTCGGTGGTCAGGACGCGGGTGACGTCGGTATTGCCGATCGCCTTGCGGACCATCGCCTCGGAGATGTCGCGGATCGTTCCGACCGGGTCCTTGATGCGGAAGATGTACTTGAATGGATCAGCAATCTTGAACTGAACGATCCATTCAACGTCACTGACGTTGAGGTCGCCGGTCAGGGTCAGCGATTCTTCCTCAAGACCGCGCTTGTTGTAGGTCGTGCGCACCCCCGGACTGACGGTGCGGTAGCCGAACTCTTCTTTCAATACCCGGCCGGTCGGGACCAGGTAGACTGTGTCGATACCGAAAGGCATCATGAAATGTAGCCCCGGATCGCTGAACCCGGCAAACTCGCCGAAGCGCAGCACGACTCCGGTTTCCTCGGTGTCGACTTCGTACATGCTGCTGTAGCCACCGTAAATGACGACCAAAAGGAGAATGACGAACAGCAACGGCTTGAAGCTGGTCGGCTTGTTGGCGTCGAATTTCTTTTTCACCTGTTCGCTGAAATCGATAATCTTCTTTTCCAGGTCTTCCCCGGAAGGGCCTTGTCCCCAATCCTGCATGAAAAATCCTTTTCTGTATGACGGGTTGGTGGAAATGGTTTCCTGTCCGCGTAGTTGTTTCGCGGGCAGCTTTTATTTTATAACAGATTAATAGCGTTTACGGCTAATCACTGCAGGAAAAATCCCAAGGAGTCCAACCATGAAAGTTATCGTCGATCTCTGCGTCGTTCCCCTCGGGGTCGGTGTGTCCGTCTCCAAGTACGTCGCCCTGTGTCAAAAGATCCTTCAGGATGCCGGCCTGCAGATCCGTCTGCATGCCTATGGCACCAACATCGAGGGGGAGTATGATCAGGTGTTCAGCGCGATCCGTCGCTGTCACGAAGAAATCCACGCCGCCGGTGCGCCGCGCATCAGCACGACCATCAAGCTCGGAACCCGTGTCGATCGCGAGCAGACCATGGTCGACAAACTGAAGAGTGTCGAGGAGAAGCTGCAGGGGTAACAAGTCGTCAGGCGATCAGCTGGTTTTCCGGGCGATCAGGTAGGAATCAACGATTCCCACGACCCAGAAGAAGATGAACAGGATCAGGGCGATATTCATCAGCCGCGGGTCGGAGCCCGAGGCCTGATCTGTCACCATGTCCATGAGGGTCGCAACATCGGGTTGAATTTCCCCACTGAGAATTTTTTCGGCGATCTGTGTCGCTCGCTCAACCGCCATACCGATGAAAAAGGACAGGGTGAGCAAAGAGCTGCAAATCAGCAGGATGCCGGCAATATATTTCTTCAAAAACAGGTGGCCGGCACCTGGAAAGACGAGGGCAGATAGAAGGACTGCTTTAACCGATTTGCTCATGGTGAAAACCGAATACGAAAGAGGGGAGACGTGTGTTGTCAGCGCGGCCTGGATAGGTCATTTACTATTCCATGCTCACGGCGTGACCGCTACCAGATTCTGCGGCTCCCCCTTGGCGAAGGCCACGACATTTTCGAAGGCCATGCCGAAATAGAGTTCGTAGCTGTTACGCTCGACATAGCCCAGGTGCGGGGAGCAGAGGACATTCGGCAGGGCCAGCAGCGGCTCGTTTTCACAGGTGGCCGGCTCTTCGCGGTAGACATCGACTGCAGCAGATTTTGTGGGTGAGGCGGCCAGCTCTTCGTAAAGGGCGTTGCCTGTAACGAGTTCGGCGCGGCTGGTGTTGACGAACAGCGCGTCGGGCTTCATGCGGGCCAGGTCGGAACGGGTGACGCAGCCTCTGGTCGCAGCATTCAGGCGCAGGTGCAGGGAGAGGATATCCGCTGTGGCGAAGAATTCGGCTTGCGATTCGGCGGCAGCGAAGCCGTCCTCGCAGGCCTGTTGTCGCGAAGGCTCGCGTCCCCAGACCAGAACGTGCATGCCGAAGACCTTGCCGAACTGGGCGATCCGTTTGCCGATTTTTCCGTAACCCCAGATTCCCAGCGTCAGGCCGTTGAGCGTGCGCCCCAGCCCCATGGCCGACTGTTGCCAGCTGTCGGCCTTGAGGTTCGCAACATAGCTCGGGATCTGCCGCGAAGCGGCCATGATCAACCCCCAGCACAGCTCGGCCGGTGCAACCGGCGAGCCGACCCCTTCAGCGACGGCGACACCGTAACGCTGACATTCGTCCGCGTTGAGGTGGTTACTCACCTTGCCCGTCTGGCTGATCAGCTTGAGGTTGGGGAGCTTTTCCAGCAGCTCGGGGGTGATCCGGGTCCGTTCACGAATCAGGACCAGTGCTTCAAACTCGGCAAGTCGCACAGCCAACTCATCCACATCCTTCCAGGTTTCCGTAAAGACCCGGACATCGTGATCCCTCAGAGTACCGAAACAATCGAGCGTGCGGACAACGTCCTGATAATCGTCAAGAATCGCAATCTTCACCGGAACCTCCTTGCCGTTGCAGATGGAATGGGGCAGTTGAACATTCATACTATCAGGAAGAGGCGGGGGAAATGGCAGCTTTCTTTATGTGGAGGTGAAAATTGGTTGGTTTGGACGTAGGGTGCGGTGAGTGGAGCGAACCACATGAGTTAACACCGCAGTGTCACATCCATCTAAAAAACATTCGTCCGCTCCATCAGAGCCACGGCAGCACATCCGGCCCAAATCGGCACCATGAAGAGATACCCGCCACAATGTGGATATATCCACGCCGTCAATGTCTCCCTCGGGTTCAGGATGATGCTGCTTATGATGTTGCCGGTAAATTCTTGCCCTCCTGCTACGTCGTCTGCGGCAGTTGACAAGATCATGCGAGCTGTTCTGAAGAATAAGTCCTGAAATCCAGCCAGGAACAGAAACAGATGGAGGTCGGATCTGGTGAAGTCGGCAGAGGATTTAAGCAGCCCGACCAGCAGCCGCGCAACGACCAGAAACAGGAGCCCTCTGGTGTTGTAGATGTAGTGTAAGAATGGCATAAACTTCTCTGCCTATTTCAGGAATGGTATCCCCAGCGGTGTGTCAGAGGTAAACAGTCTTCGCAAAGAACCCTCCCATCATACTCACCCCCATCGTGAATGACATATTCAAGCTCAGCTGTCAGCTCGATGCCGTCAAACCCGGTAGGGTTTTTGTCACGATTGATCATAAGCTGCCCACATTTGCTGCAGTTTGTGATTGCGTATTTCTCAATGCCGAAAAAGGCTGTATGGCTACAGGCCAGCTGTATACCAAATTTTTGGGTCAGTTGTTTCAACTCGTTATCGAATTCTTCAAGCTTTTCATCATGTGCATTCGCCTCGATCTCTTCAGATGTTGCGACGAAGTAGCTGAAGATCTTTTTCACTGCCAGCTGTTTCATGTTCTATTTCCGTATTGATTAAATGTGCGGTGCATCAACTTGGCTTTGTCGTTAGGCATTTTTAGCGTGCTGAACCAAGGCCCAGAGTGTGTATGCTCCGAGCAGTTTTCCGATTGGTGGTGTGAATAGTAAAATAAAACCAACGAGATAGCCGATGATGTTGGTCGCCCACTTCCGCTTTGCATTCAGGGCGCGCGAAAACTGCAAAAGGCCCAGAGATATCAGCAAGACTATGAAAACAATCAGCATCGATGTTGCGGCAAACCGCATCAATTCGAGGTTTGCGGCACTCAGAAACGGGTAGATATCCATAAAAGCCGATACGAACAAGGCCCCGGAGATAGCAACACCTAACCAGCCGATGATTTTGTAGATAATCCCGAGGTAACGAAAATGCTTATCCGTGTTGGCGATTGTTCCGAATGTGTTGAACATCGAGTGTCCTTAGGTGTTTATCTGCATGCAATGTCGAGGGGGCTGGTCGTAATAACTATGTTGCTGATTGTCTGAGTGGTGCGGTTCTTTTCATTCACCGCACCACTCAGCACAGATTAATCTGGTCAAGCGCTCCGCTAACGGTTAGCTGTTCTGGTTTGAAAACAGGGTGTCAAGGGACTTCGCCATTGTTTTTGTGGATTTGTCAAAAGCGGTTTTCGTCCCGGTTTTGACGCAATCGCTAAACTTCAATGTGTTGGGGTTGCCGAGGAAATTGACATATTCGTTCAGGGTTTTTGGATCGATGTCTTTGTAATAGTAGAGAAAAGTCAGAAGGGTCAGCTGCTCAGTATTTTTCCTCATTTGTTCTTTCTGGGCCTCTAATTGGGCCTTGAAGGTTTCCACGAGAGCGCCTTGGGTCTCTCCAAGAGATGATGTAAGGGATGTGAATACGGCAATGGCAGTGTCCAATTGAATTTGCACCGACATATCAGTTGCTCCGAGGAGGTTGTCGATTTTTTGAACAATGGATACGCGTGTTGTATCTGAAAAGAGAGTCTGGGCCTCCGCAAGCATATTCTGAAAAGCACCAGGCGTTGTTGCTTCGACTTCCGCTGACGTTATTTCTCGCCCCATGCTTGATTCAAACCAGGTGACAAGCTGATTTGCCTCGTTTTCTGAAAGATTAGCGGATATCTCGCTGCCGATTGCATGGATGAATTCGTCAGGGATAAACGCCTCATCAATGACTTTTTTCATCCCGGCAAGGTCGCTCTCTGTAATCGAAGGGTTTTGTTGTCGGGCCTGATCGAGGCCATGTTTGATCATTTTCGGTAATTCGGTAAGCTGCTTATTAATGCCGGACAGATTCAAGATTTTTTCAACTGTGTTGGCTGTGACCGGAGCAGCTATGGAGACATTGCAGGTAAATAGAAAAGCTACGATTGTCAGATAAAAAAGTATTTTCTTCATTGTCCCTCTCCTTTGTTTTTCAATCGAACTGGGCTTTGGTGATCCAAAAGCAGTTATGCGATATGGCCATGAATTTGTTGAAAAATTTTTATCTTGATCATCACAAAGGATGGCTTAGTAAGGCGGTTCTGTAATCAGTTTGGTGAACTTTGTCCTGAATCCTTGCAGCTTGTATTGTCAAAATAACCATATGTAATTGCTCTTGGCCAAATGAGATCAACTTTAGTGTTGAAATCAAAATTGTTCAGAATAATTTCACCATTTTCAAGTTTGTAGCAATGAAAAGTAGAAAACAGATTTCCTTTTTCGTATTTAACAATGATTAAAACAGCAGATGTGCTCGGGCTTATTTGTATGTTTTTTACTAATTCATAGCCAATGTATTTTCCTAAAAATTCTTCTAGTTGATTGAAAGTGTTTGCTTGAGAAACAGATTCTTTGCTCCCTTCGATAGCGCTCCCTTTTGTCCATGCAATAATAGCCGCTTTAGCTCCATTCTTTTCGTACTCTTCGAACCCTTGGACTATTCTACTTGGCGCTGAATTGTTTTGAGAAAATGCACTAGAAACGAAAATAAATAGGAATGTGATAGTAAAAAATACTGATCTCATTTTATCCTCCTTAATATTTCAGATTGAAACGATTTAAATTTTTAATCGGCTCGGTTTGTATCATGTTCCTTTGGGCAGCTTTCAGTTACTCCGGTAGCTGCTTGCCAGACCAGGGGCAGTATTTCCAGGAAATGTGCGCTTCTTTCCCATTGGGACACACGCGCGGCACATAGAGAGAGTTCAGGGGTAGCTCTAGTTCGGTATTGATGAGAGAACCATTCCTTTGCGCAAGCTGGATATTAATAAAGCCTTTTTTATATGGATCAATACATCTCCCTGTACCCTTGGTTTGATCGTCAAGAACATAAAAGTGCAGATTGCTGCCAAGGTTGCCCATTGCTCCGCCAAGGAGCGGTTTTAAAATTCCCAATAGAGCTTCCAGATCCTGATTTATCGACTGCATAGGTGCTATTGCATGTTCAATTGCATCTGGACCGGTAACAGAGATCTGTAAATTTTTTTCCGTTTCTTCTTTAGTGTAATAAGTAAAAGCACCTAGTTTGGAGATGTCTGCCTGGACAACGGCAAGTAGCGAAACGCCGGATAAGGCGTCAAGAATAGCTTTTTTGTCCTCATTGCTGGTTGTTGGATCATTGCTCATCGATACTTGCCAGTACTCGTATGGTATCCACCATGTCAAGGCAACATGTGGTGTTGATGTTCTCTTGGCAAGTGCTTGAGTCTCTTTTGTCAGGTCTTCAACGGCAATTTCGCTAAAAGTCTTTTTTTCAGCGGCATATACGCATGTGGCAACCAATAACAGAGTGATTATCACCAGTAGTTTTTTCATCTTGAATTTCCTCATGTTGCTCGAATTTGATTTCAATATCTGATGCTGAAAAGCAGAACGCAAAAAGCCGTCAGCGGATGATCCGACTGACGGCTGTGTTTTTGATCTGTTTGCCCATTCCATCCCCCCCCCCCGGTCTGTAAGAAACAAGCTTTTGTTGAAGCAGGGTTAATCTAGCTTGAGATTCTGTTCATGTCAAAGCCCAAAGGCTCGATTGTTCAAGAGCCTTTGGGCTTTTTTTGTAAATCGTCTTATGGCAGCTGGTTGCCGCCGAAGATCCCGCTGTAGGTCCCGCTCGGCATGGCGGCCTGGAAGGAGCCGCCCATGGACTCTGCGTTCGGACCGAAGAAGGTTCCGTAGATCACCGAATAGCCGATACTGCCGGGGAAGATGCTGGATGAATCGAAATCACCGGTAGAGGTGCTGAATGTCACGGTGCCATCGACCGGCAGAATGCTCTGGTCGAAGGCGATGGTGCCGTAAAGGTACGAGGTGCCGAAGTTGAAATCGAGGGTGGTCGTGCCGCCGGTCAGGGTGGTCATGGTATTCAGGGTGTCGCGCACGACCCCATAGGCCGGACCGCTGTAACTGCCGGTGTAATTGGTGCTGACCAGAGAGTCCAGGGCCGAGGTCGGGGTTGTCTCGCCGGCGATCCAGAAGGCGCCGGGGGTATGGATGTGGGTATTGTCATTTTGGACGAGGTTCCAATAACCCCAACTGGCGTAGTCGATTGTTTGCAGTGACGGGTCGGCGGTGACCAAAAAGCCGCCTTCGTCACTGTAACCGGTCGAGTCCGGGTAAATTTCGGCAATAAAACGATCGTCATCGATATAGGCCGAATAGCCGGAGCCACCGAAATCTGCGAACAACGACGTGGTCACGGTTCCGTTTTCCGCATCCAGATCGATCGCAAATGTTGAGCTGAAATAGTTGTAGTTCAAGTAGGATGAGGATCCTCCGAGATCTTCATCGACACCGATAAAGAAGCCGTTGATTGTCCTGCTTGTCCCCGTAGAGGTTTCGCTGGTCGGTTCGCGGAAGAGTCCAGCGGTCGCCGACCACGGGGTTGTTTCGGATGTGGTGTAGAGGTTGAGCTCATTACCGGTTGCCTGGAGTCCGAAACCCTGGTAGAGGCTGCCGAAGAACTGCGCGGACGACGTGCTGCCGTTCAGGGTGAAGACATCTGTCGTCGGATCGTTCAGGCCGTAAGTCCAGGTTGTACCGGAGACAAACTGAAGAGTGGTCAGATCGTTGATGTCGCCGTAGAAATAGATCTGCTTGTTGGGGTAGCCGTTGTCCATGCCGGGATCGAGGATGATGCCGAAGATCTTGCCGTTGTCCCAGTTGACGTACATGGTTGTCGCAAGGAAGCCCTGATTGTCCGATGCCGTATCGACAGCGAGGGCGCTGGCGAGGGTGTCGCCCGTATAGGTATCGATTCCGGTCACCGGCAGGTCGTCGGCCTGGGTCGGGAAGCCGCCGAAGGTCATGGCGTGGTAGGTGTAGGGCGTTCCGCTCAGCGGATCGTTAAAGCCGTCAACCGCCTGGGTGGTCTCCTCGTAGACGAAGAATTCGCCCAGGCTGTCGTATCCGACGGTCAGTGCGGTCGGAATGTCGAAAGCCATGTTGACGTCGCTGGTGGTTGAGTTTCCGTAGTCGTACCAGTTCCAGCTGTAGGTCGCGAGAGAGTCGTGCGCGGTGATCACGAAGGGGGGAACGATGTAGCCGTTGCCCATGCCGAGCAGGATCGTCGCGTTGCTGTTAACCGGGTCCTGCTGGTCATCCACCGTGGTGATGAACTGGCCGGAACTCGGGTATTGCAGCGTGCCGTCGCTCATGTCGCGCAGGAAGACTTCGGAGGCGCCGACCATGGTTGCCAGGGTGATGTCCTCGGTGATCAGTTCCCCCTGCTCGGTGGTGAGGTTGCCGCCGAAGATCCCCTGGAAGATCTCGCTGGTGGTCAGTTCCGCATAGAAGCGGCCGCCGACGGAATCGGCATTCGGCCCGTAGAAGTAGGCCTCGATATCCCCGGCGCTGACATTGGTATCGGCGAAATTGAGGAGGAAGCCGTTGTCGAGGCTGGTGTCGCTCTGATCGCTGCCGCCGAAGGTGAGGGTGGTCTGGTCGAAGCTCAGGCTGCCGCTGAAGAGCAGGCTGTTGAAATCGACCTTGAGAACCGACCAGCCGTTGGTCAGCTCGCTGACGAACTGGTAGTCGTCGATCATGATGCCGTAGGCCGGCCCTTCGTAGACCATGGAATAGGCCGGCGGCGTGGTGATCAGGCTGTCGATGACCAGGGTCGGCGTCGCCTCGCCGGCGATCCACAAGGAGCCCGGTTGATGAACGTGCATCTGCTCCTCGCCGTAATCGCCGCTGCGGGTATAGACGATGTCCCAGGTCCCCCAGACCATGTAGTCGCTGAACTGCAACGCATCGGCGGCGGTGACCATGTAGTTGCCGTAGAGATCGAGAACCAGCGGGACATCGGTCTGCTCGGGGGGGGTCTCCGTCAGGCAATCGCCGGTGCAGCCGAGGGCGGCGATGAAATTCTGGTCATCGATATAGGCGGAGCGGGTGCCGTCGACGCTCAGGTTTTCGATGGTGACAATATTGCCGGCGTGATCGCCGAACAGCGAGAAACTGGTCGAAAGCGCGCCGGTGTCGCGGTCGATGGTGATCGTCAATCCCGGCGTGTTGGCGCTGTCGGCGAGGTCGGACATGATGAAGGTGCGGTCCTGCGGATTGTTCATGTATTCCGCCAGGCCGATGGCCGAACCGACCAGGGTGACGTTGCCGGTCGGTGAGCTTTCCGTGTCGAGGGAGCGCATGCCGGCCGCCTCGGTCTGGAAGCTGCTCGACCAGGCATCGTTGCTGTCGAGGGGCTGGTACTGGTCATAGACCGTGGCCATGTCCCCCTCGCCGCTGATCCCGATCCCCTGGTAGTCGGAGCCGAAGAAATCGATGGAGACGGTGTCGCCGCGCATGGTCGAGATCTCGTAGGGGGGATAATTGGTGCTCGGCCAGCCGCCGCCGAGCCAGTCCCCTTCGAGATAGTAGCCGCCGGTTTCCAGGTCGAAGACCAGGTTGCCGTAGAGGTAGCTGCCGTCACCGAGGCGGACGATCAGAGTGTTGGTGCCCCAGTTGACGGCAAAGTCGGCACTCAGGAACATGCTCTCCGAGTAATCCTGGGCATTGCTGACAAAGTAGCTCAAGGCGTTGCCGCTGTAGTGATCGATGCCGGTGGTCGGGAATTCGGCGTTCAGGGTCGGCACGCCGACGTAGATGAAATCCTGCGGCTTGTAGGTGATTTCGCCGATGGTCAGCGGATCTCCTTCAATCATCAGGTAGGCGAACTCCCCTTTGTTGTCGGAATAGATGTCCGCTGTGTTTGTCTGCTCGCCCAGTTCGCCGGTTTTGGTGATGCCGGTGACGGTCTGCACCGAGTATCCGGTGTAGGCTGCTTCGGGATCGTAGGTGGCGATCAGGAAGCTCGGGAACAGGTAGACGGGATCGTAATGGGCGCCGATGATCACACTGCCGTTCGTGGATTCGCCGTCGGTGAAATAGTAAGTGTTGATCGGCCAGTCACCGGCGGTGTGATAGCCGCCGTCGGGAACGAAGGTCTCCATGACTTCGCCACGCATGGCGACGTTGATGATTGCCGCGGTGCTGGTGATAGTGACCGTTGCGGTGGTGGTTTCCCCGCCGTCGTCGGTGACCGAATAGGTGAAGCTGTCTTCGCCGACGAACCCGGCGTCGCTCTGGTAGTCGAAGGTGCCGTCGCCGTTATTGGTGAGGGTGCCGTAGGTCGGCAGTACGGTGACGTCCCAGGTGGTAAGGATGCCGTCGAGGTCGGAGTCGTTGGCGCTGACATCAATCTGGGTGTTCACGTTCTCGACGACTTCGGCGCTGTCATCCCCGGCGACCGGCGGGTCGTTGATGCTGGCGACCGTGATCTCGACCTGGGCGGTGTCGGTCGTGCCCGCGTCGTCGGTGACCTCATAGACGAAGGTGTCGAGCCCGTAGAAGTCGGCGTCGGGGGTATAGGTGAAGGTGCCGTCATTGTTGTTGATCAGGGTGCCGTTGGTCGGCTCCGTTGTCACCGCCCAGCCGGTGATCGTGCCGTCATCGGCGTCGTTGAGGGTGACCGTGATCTCAATCACGATATCCTCATCGGTGGTTGCCGTGTCGTCACCGGCTGCCGGCGGATCATTGATGCTGGTGACCGTGATCTCGACCTGGGCGGTGTCGGTCGCGCCCGCGTCGTCGGTGACCTCATAGACGAAGGTGTCGAGCCCGTAGAAGTCGGCGTCGGGGGTATAGGTGAAGGTGCCGTCGTTATTGTTGGTCAGGGTGCCGTTGGTGGTCGTTGTCGTTACCGTCCAGCCGGTGATGGTGCCGTCGTCGCTGTCGTTGAGGGCGACGTCGATGGCGAGCGCGACATCCTCATCGGTCGTCGCCAGATCATCTTCGGCCAGCGGCGGCTCGTTGACCTGATCGAGCAGCGCGACCAGGGCTTCGATGATATCGGTCAGCAGGTCACCGTCCTGATCGGCGCTGGCGTCGGTTCCGGAATCGCGGGCAATATCGAGCGGGGTGGTGTCGGCAACCCCACTTGTTCCGGCGGCGAGCAGCTCTGCGTTCTCCGGTGACAGCAGCCCGTCGCGTTCCCCGGCGTCGCGGTCGCGGCGCAAACCTTCAACGAGATCGATGAACTCGATAATGTCCATGCGTTGTGGCGGTCGTGGCGGTTGGCCCGGTTCGACGATGGAGCCGAAGCCCGGCATGTCGATATCGATCTCACCGAATTCGTTGAAGAGATAAATCCCTTTGCCGCCGAGGAAGATCACCCGCAGGGTGCCGTCCTCGATGGAGCCGGCGTACATGGAGCCGCGGATGCCGATGGTCGCTGCCGGGGTTTCGGTGGAGAAGTTCTGCGGCGCGTGTTTGGTGATCATGCCGCCGAGGATGCGGAAAGTCCCTGCCTCGACGCGCGTCGTCATGCGTCCGTCATTCTTGTCGGCGTCCCATTCATACTCGGCGATCTTCATGGTTGTGCCGGCGCCGAGGCTGATCAGGGTATTGTCCTTGAACAGCAGTTGCAGGCGGCCGTTCTGGCCGGTGCGGATCGTATCGGCGAGAAAGATCTTCGATTTCAGGGTCAGGCGGCGTTCGCCGCTGGTATTGCTGGCGCTGACTTCGCCGCGCACGGCGACCACAGTGCCGATCGCCTCCTCCGCAGAGGCACAAAAACCGGAAGTCGTGAAGAGAAGCAGCAGAACCAGGTTGACGGCGGTTATGGTAAACAGTTTTTTCATGACACTATCCTCGATCACGGCAGTGGGGACGCGAGATTAAAAGGCGTAGGTGAGGGTCGTCAGCACCTGGTCTTTTTCGTAGCTGTAAAGTTCGATGTTGGCGTTGTTGTCGGTGTGGCTGTAGCTGAGCTGCCCCGCCAGAACCTGCTTGCGGTTCGCCGAACGCCAGAAGACCTTGGAGATGCCGGCTTCCAGAACTGTCTGCTGCTCAGAACGCTTCTTCAGAAACAGCGGCTCGGCCTCGTCGTAATCGGTGTCGCGATAATGCACGCCGGCGTAGAGGGCGAAATCGAGCGGCAGCTGACGGTCGTAGCGCAGCCCCGCCGACCAGCGGCCATAGTCGTAACGATCAGCGTCGGCGTCTTCGATTTCGTAGCCGCCACTCAGGCTCAGACGGTGCGGGCCTTTGTTCCAGACCGGGTTGACGAGGAGCGACCAGGTCTGGGCATCACGGCTGTTGTCTTCGCTGCGCAGGTAGTTTTTGTCCTGGAAGGAGAGCCCCAGCGACAGTTGCAGGGGGCGCGTCAGCAGTCGGGTATGATTCAGGTTGGCGCCGAGCAGCCCCAGGTAGCGGTCGTAACCGAGGTTGACCTGGCCGGCCAGCGCCTGCAGTTCCCAGATGCTCTTGGCGTCCTGGCGGACGATTCCTGTATTCAGGGCCAGGTAGTTCAGGTCGGAAGCATGTTCATCC
>PKUG01000014.1 GCA_002869665.1 Desulfuromonas sp.
AACGGCTCTGGACTATTTCGGAGCCGTTTTTTTATCGTCCTAATGTCATAATTATGACGTGTTTGGTGGTTGCGTCATAATTATGACATTAAGGCGGATTTGCTGTGTTTGTCTCTTTTTTAGACCAAACTGGTTTGCTTCAATAGGCATTCATTGTGTCTTTCTAAGAATCTGCGTCGTCATATACGTCATAAATATGACGAAATATTTGTGGCTTGGTTATCTTTTCGTGAAGAGATGCGCTGTTGTGTTCGCTTGGCTGCGGAAATGGTATTTTGATGGCATCCTAACCTATTGAAAACATACGTAAAATCCATCTCATGCGGACACCCTTCGGCTTTTTTCCAGTGTTGGCACGGCTTCTGTATGTATACCGATTACCGCTTATGTATGTCTCTGTTCCAAAACGCCAAGGGGGTAGTCAGATGAAATGTCCAAAGTGTAAAGGTAGGATGTATTCCGAGAAGTATTATGATTTTGTCCGCACATTTGATGCCTGGAAGTGTTGCGCCTGTGGTGAGGTGATCGACCCGGTCATCCTCAGCAACCGGGTTCGTAACAACAGTATTACCGCCGCGTAACTTAAATATATCGAACTCAAAAGGCCGCAACTCATGTTGCGGCCTTTTTTTATTTCTGGGTGCTCATGCTAAATAAAGCTGTTGTATTTTGCGCTGGGATGTGAATAATGTCGACATTCGACATCTATGGTGGGGCAACCTGGCTATCCTCTGCTGGTTCTGTCTTTAACAATCTCAGGAGTCACAAAGAATGAATAATGGCCAACACGAAGTTCATCTGAATCTCAATGTCCGTGGTCTTCCGGTCTCTGCGACACTCGGAATCAATGAAGAGAGTAATCGGCTGATTGCCGAAGGCAGGCAGGTTTATAAGCTCGGCCTCGGCCAGTCGCCGTTTCCTGTGCCCGATCCGGTTATCCTCGAGCTGCAGAACAATGCCCATCAGAAGGATTACCTTCCTGTTCGTGGACTTAAAGCGCTTCGCGAGGCTGTAGCTACCTATTATCGGCGCACTCAGGATCTTGCAATCACGACGGATAACGTTCTCATCGGCCCAGGTTCGAAGGAGCTGATGTTCATTTTGCAGTTGGTCTACTACGGCGATCTGGTTATCCCGACACCCAGTTGGGTCTCTTATGCCCCGCAGGCACATATTATTGGACGCCATGTGCGTTGGTTGGAAACCGATGAACGGACAAACTGGCTGTTGTCCCCCGAGGCGCTCGAACGTTTCTGCCAATCCGATCCGACCAAGCCGCGAATCGTTATCCTGAACTACCCCAATAATCCGACCGGGTGTTCTTATCCGGTTGAGCAATTGAAGGCGTTGTCTGAGGTTGCACGGAAATACCATATAATTCTTCTCTCAGACGAGATCTATGGAGAGTTGAATTACACGGGGCAGCACCAATCGATTGCCCGTTACTATCCAGAGGGAACCATTATTGCCAGCGGGTTGAGCAAATGGGCCGGGGCCGGCGGGTGGCGGCTCGGGACCTTTGCGTTTCCCGATGAGTTGAAGTGGTTGCTGGAGGCGATGGCCGTGGTTGCCAGCGAAACCTTCACTGCGACCAGCGCCCCGATCCAGTATGCGGCGGTCAAGGCGTTTCAGGGAGGGGCATCAATTGAGCGTTACCTCCAGCAATCACGCAGAATCCTGAAAGCGTTGTGCGACTGGATCTGGAACCGTTTGAGCGCTGCCGGAGTGACGGTGGCTCGGCCGGATGGGGCGTTTTATATGTTGCCGGATTTTGAGCCCTTGCGTGAGCGTTTTGAGGCTAAGGGAATCTATAATGGCGAGGAATTGTGTCAGAAGTTGTTGCAGGAGGCCGGTGTCGCAATTCTGCCCGGCAGCAGTTTCGGCCGTCCGGCCAGGGAATTGACGGCCCGCTTGGCTTTTGTCGACTTTGATGGCGCCCGCGCCCTCGCGGCAGCAGAGCAGTATCCCGCTGATCAGCCGCTCGATGAGCTGTTCCTCCGCTCCTATTGTGAGCGGGTATTGACCGCTATTGATCGTCTTTGTGACTGGATCGTCTGAATAATAAAGGCCGGAAGCACAACCTGCTTCCGGCCTTGGTTTGTTCGTGAATTAGATTTTCATCAGGGCTGTTCGGTCGTTTCTTTTTTGCTTGAACCGGCGAAACTCATAAAAACCTTGATCATGCCGATCACGGCAATGCCCAGGAAGAAAAATCCACGCCAGCGGATCGGTTCTTTCCCTTCACTGATAAATATCGTTTCATCCGTTACCGGAATCTCCATCTCCATCAGCAACTTGGCCAATTTATCCCGGTTGGCACTGGCGACCAAATTGTCGGCTGTCATGCCGGTAATAACACGTTTGGCGTAAAAGAGGTCTCTGTTCTTGGCGAGATATTCCTCCCGGGCCTGATCGGAATCGAGGAGGAAATAGTAGGTTTTCAATGCGTCGATGATTTCAGGATCGCGTGTTTCGAACCAGACCATCATTTTGTTTGAGGTCAGATTACTTTTCAGGGGGACAAGAAAAGAGTCAATAGTGACGGATCCCGACATGTTGATGGCCTGCATGAGATCCTGGGTGCCGTCGGTAACCGTCAGCCATTCGCGTGGTGCGCCAGAACGCTCAAGGTCTGCCAGGGTGATTGTGAGGGGCTCCGAATTGCGCAGTAGAACCCTGAGGTCGGAGTAGCCTAACCAGGCCAGGATGAGGCAGATCGCGAGAATGGTGATGCGGAAACGTTTCATGGGCAAGATCCTGAATCTTTCTGGTTTTGGCCGTGTCGGCCGGAAAAAAAGGGCCACCCGAAGGCGGCCCAAAGTATTGCAAAAAAGTTGTAATCGAACAAGAACTTATGCGGTTTCTCCCGCTTCTTCAGCCGTCGTGACTCTCTTGGTGATCAGCGATACGATGACCAAGGCGATGAACGAGAGCGGAATCGAGATCAGTGCCGGGCTGTTGAACTGAACCGGTGCATCTGCCGGCAGCTTGCCGTAGCGGACCCACATGTCCGGAGAGACAAGGATCAGGCCGAGCGAGCTGACCAGGCCGACCAGGATCGATGCGGCAACGCCCTTGGCTGTAGTCTTGCTCCAGAAGAGCAGCATGAGGATTGCCGGGAGGTTGGCCGAAGCGGCAACCGCGAAGGCCCAACCGACGAGGAAGGAGACGTTCATCCCTTCAAAAACAATCCCGAGATAGATGGCGATACAGCCGATAACCACCGCGGCAATTTTGCCGGCCCGGACCTTGCCGTGGTCGGTCATCTTCATGCCGAGGAAGTTATCCATCAGGTCGTGGGCAACGGCGCCTGAGGCGGCGACAATCAGACCCGATACGGTACCGAGAACGGTAGCGAAGGCCAGCGACGAGATAACCGCGAAGAGGATGACACCGAAGGACAGAGCGAGCAGCGGTGCCGACATTGTGTTGTCGGTGATGTTGATAACGCCGGTGGTCATGGCGCCCATACCGAGGAACAGGGTCAGGACATAGAAGAAGCCGATACCGGCGATCGCGACGATGGTCGATTTACGGGCGGCTGCCTGGCTCGGAACCGTGTAGTAGCGGATCAGGATGTGCGGCAGGGCTGCGGTACCGCAGAACAGGGCCAGCATCAGGGACATGAAGTTGAATTTCTGCAGTCCGGTTGCGTTGTCGACCTTGAACTTCAGGCCGGGGCGCAGAATCCGGGAACCTGCCGTCGGTTTTTGATAGTAGATGGTGGTCATTTCATCGCCGACCTGGACATATTTCTTGCCCCAGAGAACGATGGTCGAGTTTTTGAGGGCTGAGAGGTAGGCGAAGGGGCCGACAGCGCCGGTCGCGCTAACTTCCTGGCCTTTGTAGTTAAGGTTCTTGATATGGCCGACCGGGAAGAACTTGCCTTCTTCTGCCGGAGCGCCGTTGAACAGCTTGGTGCCGTCATGCATTTTGGTGACAAACAGAGCTTCTTCAAGGTCGTAACCGGTGGCGGTTTCGTGCAGGTGCCACATGGTTTCCTGGCCGTCTTTGGAGAGCTTGACGAAGCCGGCCTTGCCGAATTCAGAATCGAGACCGGCGACGACGGTGTACCCCTCTTCAACGAGAGTCAGAGCGCTGTCGGCGTGCAGGGTCTTGAAATCGTGGTAGGCTTTGCCGTTGTTTTCCGGAGCGGTCGAAAGGCCGCGGATAAGAACCGCGATAACGACAACGGTGGACATGATCAGCAGCAGGGCGCCTTTGAAAAACTGTACATAGGTGGTCGATGCCATACCAGCCGTGGCAACGATCATGGTAACGACGACACCGACGATGCAGACGCCGACCCAGTGAGGCAGGCCGAGCAGCGGTTGAACAAGAACTCCTGCGCCAACCATCTGCGGGATCAGGTAGAAGACCGAAACCAGCAGGGTGGAGATCGCAGCCATCAGCTGGATGGCCTTGGAGTTGAACTTGGAATCGAGAGCGTCGGTGAAAGTGTACTTGCCAAGACGTTTCATCGGTTCGGCGACCAGGAACAGGGCGACGATCCAGCCGGCGAGGTAGCCGATCGAGTACATCCAGCCGTCGTAGCCGGCGGTGGCGATCATGCCGCAGATGCCGAGGAAGGATGCTGCGGAGAGATAGTCACCGGCAAAGGCGATACCGTTGGTGGCCCAGTGAATGTTACCACCGGCAGCATAGTAGCCTTCGGCAGAACTGGTGCGTCTGGCCAGGTAGAAAGAGAGTCCGAGAACGAACAGGACAAAAAAGCAGAAGAGGCCGATGGCCAAGGGGGATTGGGTATAAATCATGTCAGGATCTCCTCTTAGCTATTCATTTTCTCTTCTGCTTTAGTGCAGAGGTGGTTGTAGATGACAGCCATAATCAGCGCCAGGCCAATGAGGCCGAAGCCCCAGATGACGGCCGCGGTCTGACCCATAACGGTCGCTTCCATGACTTTCGGATTTGTCGTGTTGATGATGACGAAGATGGCATAAACGATCGTGTAGGCAATGAACATTTTGATGCCGAGCTTGGTCTTGAAGCCCGAGGCATTGTCCTTGCCCAGCTTTACGGCTGGTCCGTGTCCCATGATGAAACTCCTCTTGTCCTTAGTTCCGAGACTTTTGGTCTCAAATGAATGAAAAAACCCGGTTCTATATCCGGAAACTGCCGCTGTAGATTCTATATGGTTGTTTTTACTTGATAATTTAAGATATGAGTGTGAAAAAATGCGCAATATTGTGTGCGTCGTTGCGCGCTATAATACGTCGTTTTAGAATTATGTCAATGTATAATTTTTTTATACGGAAAGATTTATGTTTGGTCTGGGCGGTTCAAGTCGACTTTTGCTCGTGTGGCTATTGATAAATAGCTGTAAATAAATAGAAAGAACCTATTTTGTGAAGATGTGATCATTAATATCTGATCTGGTATTTTGGGTGAAAAGAGGCTGTTTTGGCGTGAAATGGCGATAACGCCATTCTATTATTGGTAAAATATCCTGTTTTTGATGTTTTCTTGGGTGGAATCAGAGTTGTTCCGGAGTGAAGCTGACGACATCGTCGATCATGGCCTGATCGCAGAACAGCATGACGAGGCGGTCGATGCCGAGTGCAATACCGGCGGCGGCCTTCAGAGTCTGAAGGTCGTTAAGAAAGGCTTCGCAGGTGGGGTAGGGGGGCTTGCCGAGGGTCCGGCGGCGGTACTCCTCGATCTGGAAACGCAGGCGCTGTTCAGTGGCATCAGTGAGCTCGGAAAAGCCGTTGGCGAGCTCCAGTCCCCCAATATAGACTTCGACGCGTTCGGCGAAATTGTCGTTGTCCGGTTTGCGTCGTGCCAGTGAGGCATGCTGGAGTGGGTAGTCCAGCAGGAAGAGTGGTTTGTTCACGGGAAGACGGGGTTCGATCTGTTCGCTGATAATCGTATCGAAATGACCCTGTTCAAGGGCTTCCTGCAGAGAGACGGAACTGTAGCGGGAAAAGGCTTCGGCGACGGTAAGCCTTGGCCAGGGAGGAGTCAGATCGATACTCTGCCCCTGCCAGCACAGCGATCGTTGCGGGCAGAGTGCCAGAATCAGCGCTTCGCAGTCTGCCATCAATTGCTGGTAATCGTTGTCGCGACGATACCATTCCAGCATGGTGTATTCGGGGAGGTGGCGCTGACCCCGCTCCCCTGCACGCCAGCAGCGGCAGATCTGGAACAGGCGCTCGTAGCCGGCGGCCAGCAAGCGTTTCATGCAGAGTTCTGGTGACGTTTGCAGGAAGCCGTCAGTTGCAGCGACAGCATCTATATAAAGCTCGGGGGCATTGGCAGGAATCAGGTGTGGAGTTTCGACCTCGAGAAAATCCCGGTCAATGAAGAAAGCCCGGATCTGTTGAATGATCCGGGCTCTTTTCTCCAGGGTTGCCCGTTTGCGGGTCAGTTGCCAGTTCGGCTCCACCCATTATTCCTTGACGCGGGTTGAGTACTCGCCGGTGCGGGTATCGATCTGGATCAGGATGCCTTCCTCGACAAAAGAGGGAACCTGCAGGGTGTAACCCGTTTCAACCGTTGCCGGCTTGTTGTTCCCGGCGGCGGTGTCCCCCTTGACCCACGGATCGGCCTGGGTGACGCGCAGGTTAACGAAATTTGGCAGGCTGATGCCGATACCGCGGTCACCGTACATCAGGATTTCCACGTCCATGTTGTCGATCAGGAAGTACTTGTCATCACCCATCGTCTCTTCGCTCAGGGTAATCTGATCGTAGGTCTTTTTGTCCATGAAGACATAGCCGGTCTCATCCTGGTAGAGGAACTGCATTTCGCGTTCTTCCAGGCTGGCCGGCTCAAAAGATTCGCCGCTGCGGTAAGTGCGGTCAAAAAGGGCTCCGGTGATCATGTTGCGCAGTTTGCATTTATAAAGAGCCTGGCCTTTTCCCGGCTTGGTGAAGTCGTACTGGACGATCACATGAGGATCACCGTCGATCAGAAGCTTGAGGCCTTTTTTAAGATCTGAACAGGTATACATGAGTTGAACTCCCTTATTTCTTTATTGTCCGCATTCAGCGAGTGCGGCATTTAATCATATTTTCAAGCTATTTGCTACTGCTAAAGCGGTGTGTCGTCGGCGCTGACGAGAGGCGTTGTCGGCCCTCTTGCTGCGGTGTCGAGCGTGCTTCGTGTTGGTCCTGTGGCAGGGCTGGGTCAGACGGAACCATTGCCGGTTGCGGGCGGCAATTGAGGTTCTCGTAGCAGGCGATCTGCTCGGCGATGCTCATCTTTCTGCCACAGCCGGTCTTCAGGCAAAGACGACAACGGTCATCGCTGCACCACTGGCAATGATGGCAATCGGGGCAGGGGTATTTTTTGGTATTCTCGGCCATGTCTTATTTTATCTGCTGGCGGAGATTTCGGGCAAGTGCGCGAGCGGGAGACTCGAGATGTTGCAGTACGGTAAGGATGGGAGCTCAGTCCGGGGTGTTAGCGGTCGGCAATGCAGCTTCTGTCGCAATCCTTTTTTTGCGCTGCTTGTCGAGGTACATGTTGTGGTCCGCCACGGCCAGGGTTTCCTTGACCAGAAGAGGATCAGTGGTTGTTGCCACCCCGATCGAGAGAGAGATGGGGGAACCATCATCGAGGGTGAAACTTTGTTGCTCAAGCTTCTGGAGAATCCTCTCCTGTAAGCGCATGACGCCTTTTTCCGGGACCCCGGGGAGCAGAATGATGAATTCGTCTCCACCGATACGAGCAATGTGGTCGCTGCCGCGTGTGCTGGAGAGTAACAGTTCAACGGCTTTCTGCAGCAGTTGATCGCCCGCGGCATGACCGCGTGTGTCGTTGGTCGCTTTGAGGCCATCAACATCTGCGACCAGAACAGAAATCGGTCCCTCTTCCTCCTGGGCCAAGCGGGTCATTTCCGCATCGAGCCAAGTCCGGTTGTAGACTTCGGTCAGAGGGTCATGGACCGCCATATAGCGTAACTTCTTTTCATTTTGCTTGAGTTCCGTGATGTCCCTGGCAACGTGGAGCGACGCGATATAACGGTCACCATCATCGAAAATCGGTGTTGTTGTTACAAGATAATGTGTTTCAAGCAGGTCGATGTAGGCTTCACCGCAGGTCATTTTCCCGGTTTCCAGCGTTTTGCACTGAGGGCAGAACTCTGGAGGAACATTCATTCCATGCATGAGAACATGACAGACCGGCGGCGATTGGGAAAATATTTCGACACCGAATTTTTTTACGGCCGCCTTATTGGCAAAGATGATTTCGTACCTGGCATTGATCAGGAAAATGAGATCGGGGAGAGTGTCCAGGGTTTTACGGCAGATATGGAAGTCCATGTTCAGAGCGGTCAGTTCTGAATCACGGGATCTGTCGGGCTGTTTACCGAGCATGCGCTTTCTCCACCGGAGCACTGGGTGACAAACGGACACGGAACTCTGCGATTCCTTCCCCACGTTAGCGAGCAAAGCCGGAGCTTTGTTGGTTCCCCAATCCGAGAAAACCGCCCGTTTAATTGTTACTAAATTTGTAATTAATATTTTCTATAATTCTAGAATACTTCAAAAACCATGGTCAAGGAATGAAACGGAAAAATAACGGTTCTGCGCTTACAGAGGAGCGTGCTGGCAAAATTCGGATGAGATCTGCTGTTTCTGGCGTTTGAGATAGAGAGCTTCGAGAATTTCGGCACAGAGCAACAGGCCGATGCCGATTGCAATGCCGGACATGGGGGGTGTCCAGTGTGTCAGAGGCCACCAGAGCAGCAACAGAAAGCCGCTTTTGATAAGCGTTGATTTGCCGAGCATGCCGGTCTTGTGCGCGCCGGCGAACCAACCGCGCAGCAGGTTACTGGTACCGTAGAGAATCGGGAAAAAGGCGCAGGAGGCGAGGGCATAGCGCAGGTAAAGCCGCAGGTGGGACTCGACCCCCAGCAGGTCGCCGAGAATCATCTTGTTAAAAGGTCCGGCGGTGAGCAGGACAAAGGCGCCCATGGTGATCGCGGTGAGAATGTTAAACCGGATCATGGTGCGATAATCTTCAGCCCCCTTGACCAGAGTCAGGTAGGCCTGCTGCAGGTTGCGCATCGGTCCCGCCAGGAGGAAGAGGAAGCCACGGATGACACCGAAGGCTGCGAGCGCAAGTGGGCCGTCACTCAGGCGGCCGATAATCGAACTGATCAGCAACGGGATCGTCTGCTGCAGGCAGGAAGAATAGGCGAGCGGAAAGGAGTAGCGCAGGATTTCAGCAGTCGACTTCTCCGCTTCTCCACGTTCAAGCGGCAGGTGCACGCGCCAGGCGAAGGCCGCGATGACCAGAGTTTCGGTGATGACACAGCTGACCAGCGCAAAGGCTCCGAGCTGGGCGCCGGAGAAGAAGATGCGCCCTACGGCGAGATAGAGAAAAAGTCCGCCAACGCGGACCCCGGTCGCGATCGAGACGAGGCTGGTGCGCCGCGCCTGGATGATCAGCCCCTGGCAGAATCCGCGCAGTCCGGTGAAAAAAGGCAGGAGGACGAGGATATGCAGCGCCTCGCGTGCGGACTGGGCAACCTCTGCGGGGGCGCCGAGCAGGCGGATCAAAACCAGGTCGCCGAGGGGGGTGAACGCAATCAAAGAGAGCATCACCGCCACATAGACGGCGACCAGGGTGATGAAGATCAAGACTCCGCGCATGGAGTTGCGCCCCTTGACCATGGCGATGGTGACCGTGTGATTCTGGTAGGAAGGAGAGGCGATGAACAGGTGGACGACCATTGCCACCGACATCCCGGCGAGGGCGGTGACATAATCATCCAGTCGCGCGAGGGCGCTGTTGATGACCGTGTGAGAGACGCTCATCAACTGGACATTGAGCAGCAGTGGAAAGAAAAAGAGGGAGATTTCCCTCAGGGTCAGCCTGTTACTCACGCTGTGATCCCGGGAAAGAACTGCAGCAGTTCGCGGGGATCGTTGGCTGTGAAGTCGGGCTCGACACCTCCGGTGTTGCCGTAGCCGAAGGCACAGAAACAGGTCGCCGTTCCCGCCCCACGTCCGGATTTGAGATCGGTATGGTGATCGCCGATTATCACCGCTTCTTCGGGGCGGGCTCCGAGTGCTTCCAGTGCTTTCTCAACCGGTAACGGATGAGGCTTCTTCTCGGTGTAGCTGTCGCCCCCGATGATCACCTTGAAACGCTCGGCCAGCCCCAGCCCTTTGAGCAGCCCCAGGCTGAGGGCGATAGGCTTATTGGTGACCACGGCGAGGTTCTCGGCCGGGTAACGTGTCAGCAGTTCTTCAATCCCCGGGTAACAGCGGGTCTTCTCATACAGGTGCTCGGCGTAAATGTCGAGAAAGCGGAAGAGCTGCTCGCGGCGGTATTGTTCCTCGCCGAAGGCTCGCTTAATCAACCAGGTCGCGCCATCGCCGATGATCGAACGTACTGCATTGTCGTTGAGGCGTGGCTGCCCCAACTCGTCTCCGAGCAGGTTCAATGCGGTCGTAAGGTCGTAAACCGAGTCGACCAGGGTTCCGTCAAGGTCGAAGAGCAGGTAGCGGATGTCGGTGCTGTTCATCCGTTGGCCCTGACCCGCGCCCCGAAGATCGCCGTACCGATGCGAACCAGGGTCGCTCCTTCCTCAACCGCGACCTCGAAATCGCCGCTCATCCCCATCGATAACTCATCCATGCTCACCCCGGGGATCTTCAGGGCAGCAATTTTTTCGGCCAACTGGCGCAATTCCCTGAAATAGGGGCGTACCTGTTCAGCGTCGTCAAGGTCGGGCGGCAGGCACATCAGGCCGCATATTTTCAGATTCGGCAATTCGGCAATCGCGCGAACCAGGAGTTCGAGTTCGTCGATTTGGCAGCCGGACTTGCTCTCTTCGTCACCGATATTGACCTGAATCAGGATATTGGCGCAGCGTTCGACCTTTTCCCACTGGTGATTGATTTCTTTGGCGAGGGAGAGGCGGTCGACAGAGTGGATCATGTCGACCTTGCCGCGCAGGTATTTTACCTTGTTGCTCTGCAGCCCGCCGATGAAGTGCCAGCTGACCGGTTCTCTGACCTGCTGCTCCTTGTCGCGGAATTCCTGCACGTAGCTTTCGCCGAAGAGTTTCTGGCCGGCCATGAAGGCCGCTTCGACATCTTTGGCCGGCTTGACCTTTGATACAGCAACCAGCCGAACCCGTTGGGGATCGCGCCTGACCCGCAGACAGGCCGTCTCGATCTGTTCACGAATCCGGGCAATATTGGCAGCGATGTCGGTCATGTAAGCTCCAGTTCAAGGGGCAAGGGTCAAGGAGCAAGGACAGGCAAATGCAGATTCGGTTTTACCTTGAACCTTGTTCCTTGAACCTTGAATCTTCATTTAAAAACGTCGGGACGCCCAGCTCTTCAAGGGCCAGGGTCAGGCGGCACAGGGGGAGGCCGACGACATTGGTGTAGCTGCCTTCGATGCCGGCGACAAAGCAGACGCCCAGCCCCTGAATGGCATAAGATCCGGCCTTGTCGGCAGGCTCACCGGTGGCAATGTAGCGCGCGATTTCGCCATCTGTCAATCGGCGAAAACGGACCCTGGTTGAGACCGCCTCGGCGATTTCGCGGCCGCTTTCCCGATCGATGACGGCATAGCCTGAGAGAACCTGGTGCTCGCGTCCGGAAAGCTTTCTCAGCATTGCCGTGGCGTGGGCTTCATCTTCCGGTTTGCCGAGGATGATGCCATCGCAGAGGACGATGGTGTCGCTGCCAATGAACCAGCGTCCGGCAACCTCCTTGCGTCCGGCAACCTCGCGCGCTTTGGCCAGACTCAGGCGGACGACCAGCTGTTCCGGCGTCTCCTCGGGCAGGACGGTTTCTTCCGCCAGGCTCGGAATAACATCGAAGTCGAGACCGATCTGGCGCAATAATTCCTTACGCCGCGGCGAAGCCGAGGCGAGAACGATCTTTGCGGACATGGACAACCTTTTTTTTGTTGAGAGAAGAATATTGGGGAAATGGTAATGCGAATCTAGTCCTGCTGCAACCAGTTCAATGCGTCCTTGACGCTGCGCTGGTCGAACTTGACCCGGACTTTCAAAAAGAGGCCTTGTGCGGTGTAGTTGGCGCTGGAGAAATCGTCGTCGCTGAAGCCGGCCAAATTGTAACCGACGCTGAGCCAGGTGTTGGTCATTGGCATGAACCCAATGTCGCCGCCGTAGCTGTAATCGATCAGCTGGCTGTTCCAGGAATGCAGGGCGGCACCGTGGAGGCCGAGGTCCCAGCGCCGGGTCAGGTTGTAGCGGGTTTCGGCGGCGACCATGTCGGTAAAGCCGGAATAGCTGTCGCCGCTGAACGTCTCACGGTTGTATTTGAGCCCGTAATAGAGAGAGCTCTGCCATTTGCGGTTCCCGGAGCGGTGATTGGCGTGCAGATGGTTGACGATGGTCAGGTCTTCGTCGCGGCTGTCCGCGCCGGCCACTGAGTCGTAGGCAAGATCCAGACGGTCAAGGAGCATCCAGCGGCTCTGGTCCGGCCGATAGGCGAGCCCGAGGGTGAGTTCCTCTTCGTTGCGTTTGCTGTCGTCGGTGTCGGTCAGGAAGACCGTCAGCTTGGCGGAAACGGCGGTCCCTTCGTCGATTTTTCCGACAATTCCGGAGCTGATCCCGTAACGGTCTTCACTGTCGGACTGGCGGGTTTCCAGGCGATTCCACCAGGTCCACTCCTCTTTATGATAGGCGGCGCCCAGGGAGAGGGCGGTGAAATCGTCATCAGCACCGCTTGCCAGGGGTGTTTCGCTGTTGACCCGTTCGCCAGCCGGTTTGTTCATAATGGTGTAACTGCGATCAAGGGCAAGATCGAGGGTCCAGCGTTCGTTGAGTTGCCAGTCCTGGCCGAGACCGAAAATGGCGAAAAGACGCTCGCCGTTTTCTTCGATCTGGCGCTCGATGCTGCTGCTGATCTCGCCCCCCTGCCAGGGGGTCGTTTTAAGGCCGAGCCGGGTTCCCTGAGTGTCCCGTTCGTCGCCCCAGGTGAATTCCTGCTCGGCAAACAGGGCGAGGTTGGGATTCAACTGGTAGTCGGCACCGAAGGTTGTCCGGGTCGGGAAGTCGACGTTCTCATTGCTGGAGAGCGATTGTGCGTGGGTTGCGTGCAGAGCGATTTTCTGGTCTGCGGAATGCCAGCCGACACCGCCGAGGGCCTGAACACTGGTCTCTTTCGTGCCATCATCAAAGCTGTCTCGGGCCTGGCGCAGGCCGGCCATCAGGCTGAAGGGATCCAGGGTATAGAGAGTCTGGAGGCTGCCGACCTCGCGTTCCGCGTCACTGTCGAGGTTGTCTTCACGCCACAGTTCACCGGTCAGATTCCAGTTGTCGCTGATGCTGTAGCCGCCTTCCACCCCGTAGGTGCGCAGACCGCCGGTCCCCTCGTTCTGCTGGCCGAGGCCAAACGCGCTCTCCTGCTGCCGGAACCAGGCTCGTCTGGAAATCTTTTCGTCGTGATGCTCGACTTCAGCGAGATAGGCTTCGCCCTTGCGGGTACCCGTGACGTCATCGACCGAGCTGGTCGCGACCTCGGTGCGGACGGTGGTTTGTGGCGTCAACTTGATGCTGACATCGGCGCCGTAAAGATCGCCCTCGACCTCGCCGCTGGCGTCGTGAATCAGGCTAGCGCCGACCTCCACGCGCTGATCGAGCAATTTCACCGCTGCCCGGCCGCCATAGTTCAGCCGGGTTTTATCCGAGGCATTGGTTTCATAGCGGACAACAATGTAGATCGGATTCAGCTCCTGATCCTTGCTGGCGATCGGGCGCTTGAAGTAAATGGTGCCGGCAGCGTAGTCGATGTCGTAATCACTGTGCCGGGCCAGGGGGGTCTGGCTGAGAACCTGTTCCGCATGGAAGCGATCGCGGGTTTCGATGAACACCTCTTCCGAGTTGATGACCAGATCTTTCTGCGTCAGGCGATAGCGGCCCGAGGTTCCGTCGCCGCGCAATTCATCTTTGAAAAAGGCCTGTTTGGTTTCGGCTGCGAACAGGGTATAGGCGAAATGTTCCCCCGCCAGCTCCGACTTGAAGCCGTTCATGCTGCGTACGTATTGGGACAGAACGGTCTGGCTCAGCCCGGTATCCATGTCACCGAAGAGCGCGTAAAACTGGCTGCGTTCGAGCTTGACGTAGAGCTTGCGGGCGCTGGCGGCTTCGTAGCCCTGTTCGGTCGCGTCGCCGTAGAGCGGGTAGTAGGTGTCGGGGTCGATCATCTGCTTCAGGCTGTCGCCGTCAAGCTTTGGTTTGTGCGAATCGTAGGCCAAGGTCAGCAGCCATTCCCCCTTGATGGCGCCCTTGGCGAAGAATTTGACCTGACCGTCCTGGTAGTAATGGTCGTCGATGCCCGCTTCGTCCAGATTGGCCCGGTTGCCGGAAAGGGTGTTGAAGCCGATGGTCCCCTCGGCAAAACCGACCATGACCCATTCGCGCGGCACCGGCTTGAGCCAGACGCTTGTTTCGTGCGGACCGTCCGGCAGCTGCACTGTGATGGTGGCCTGGCCGGCCTGAGGTGTTGGTTGCAGTTGGGCGTAGGCGATGCCGTCAGCACCGACGACAAGATGTCCGGCTTTGGCCGTCGGCCGGGTGTCCTCATTCGGCTGATCGTAGAGGGCCTGGTAGGGCGGAGAAACGCGGTATTCGAGTTGACGCCCCTGGAAGACCGGATGCCCATCGCGATCCGTCACCCGCAGGGCGATGGCGGGCGGAGTGATGCCGTCGGCCAGCAGGTTGGAGCGGGCCTCATCGTAGACCAGTTTCTCCGCGTTCGTTACGAACCAGAGCTCCCGGGTTAACGGCTGTGTCGTCCCCGTACCGCTGATCACGGCTTCAATGATGTTGCGCCCTTCCTGCACGCCCAGCCCTTCCCAGCGCGAGACGGCAAAATCGCTGTCCAGGAGCGATTTTTTGCCGATGAAATTCAGCACATTGGCCGGACGCCCATTTATCAGCAGCTGAACCGTGCTGTCCGCGGGATGTTGAACCATGACCGTGGTGCTGGGGTTGTCGAGGTTGTAATTGACCGGCGGCCAGACGATCCCGCTTTCGGGGGCAAGGGTCGCCAGCCATTTTGGGTCGGCTTCCGGCGGTGAGGTCATGACCGGTTCGGTCACCTTGAGTGCCTTCACTGGTGCCGCTGCGGGATCGGCCCCGGTCGTCGCAACCGCTTGCGGAGCACTGGCACCGTCCTTCAGTTCGAGCTGTTGCGGCGCCGCGGCCGTGGAGGTGACGACATTCAGTTCGACGCGGCGATTGAGCGCGCGCCCGGCGCTGCTGCCGTTATCAGCCAGCGGCAGGGTGTCGCCCATTCCGCGAACCGTGATCCGTTCCCCGGCGACATCCAGCTGCTGTTGCAGGAATTCGGCGATACTGCGGGCACGGGCACGGGACAACTCCAGGTTGTCGGCGAAGAGCCGCCGGTTTGCGGGAGCGATGCGCTGGCTGTCGGCGTGGCCGACGACCTCAATCCGTTCGATCTGCTGCCCCTTGAGGCGCTCCGCCAGCTGTTCGAGCATCAGCTGATCTTCCGCCTGCAGGTCGGCAACCAGGGTCGGGAAGTGTGGATAGAGGGTGATCTCTTCGGTAGCCTTGACGTTGCCCGGGGTTCTGTTGAACAGGTTGACCGCGACCGGTGTCCGCTGATTGCGGGCCGCTGGGGAATCAAAAGTGAGCAATGCCTTGGCCGGGAGTTCGCCATCGTTCCCGACGGTCGACAGCTGGGCCTGGAAGGTGAATTCCGTGCTCTGGCCGGCGGTGAGTTGCGGCGTGCGCAGGATGACCGTATCGGACATCAGTTCCGGATCGGCCAGCGCCGCGCCGTCCTGGCGGGTCGTTCCGGGCAGGTAGGTCGAACTGCCTGGCAGCATGATCATCAGGCGCAGGTTCTCGATCGGTACGGCCGCCGCATTTACCGTGGCGCGCAGGGTGGCGGTCGATTCCTCCAGGGTCGAGAATAGCTGCAGGCTGACCTCGCCGGTTGGCGGCGGGAGGGTGGTGGTGTGGAAGTTCACCCGCCAGAGGGTGCCCCCTTTAAGGTCGACGAAACGGGAGAAGTTGCGGCCGGCCGACTGGCTCGAATCCTCGCAGGGGATCATCACGTACCCCGGGGGGAGGGTCGGCAGGTCGATCTGAACTACGTGGGTTCCCGGATCAACGCCTTCAAAATGGTATTTGCCGTGGTCGTCGGTCACGACGAAAGAGCCGTCTTCGAGGAAGATGCGTACCCCGGGCAGCCCCGGCAGCTCCGTATCTTCCTGCTCACAGCTTCCGGTCAGCACGCGACCGGCCAGGATCAGCTTGTCGTTGAAGAAAACCTTCTCGACCCGGACCGATTTTTTGGCGATGTTCGAGTGCCCATCGTAGCCGTCCGCCGCCTGTGCCTGGTTGATGGCGGTCCCGGCTTTAGCCCCGGCGGTGATTTCGACAACGTAGCGCAGCTCGATCGTTTCTCCGGCCGGCAGGTCGCCGAGCTGGAAGATCAGGGTTCGCACGTCGGCGGAAATCTCCGGGTCCTCAATACTCTCACCGTCGAGCTTGGTTGAGC
>PKUG01000092.1 GCA_002869665.1 Desulfuromonas sp.
CGAACTGGAAGATTTCCTCGTAAGTCTGTTCTGTTTTGTTGCTCCCATTGATCTCCAGTTGGCCACTGTCGTTTTAGGTCGCCCCAAGCAGAATCAGGCGATTGAGAATGCCCGGTTTGGTCAGGTCTGAAAATGGCTGGTCGACGCCGAACATGTACGCGCAGAAGGTTCCCCCCGTCCCCGTCTGGCGCAGGCGATCCGGCAACAAGACCAGCTCGTTACCCGGTGCGAAAAACCGCAGACCGGTATCGGACATTTCAAAGAAATGCTGATGGGCGTTGCGGTTGCCTGCTGCTGTTGCGAAATACTCGATTTCGTCAGTGATTTTTCCGTGTAATCGGAGTTCGGTGCTCATGTGTTGCTCCGCGGGGGGAAAGGAAAGCTAACGCGTTGGCCGTCGTGGGCAAGGTGAATGCCGCCCGGCAGCTGTTGATCGTGAATCCGGTGGTCAACCTCGTGACTCAGGTGAGTCAGGAGGGTTTGTTTTGCGCCGATCTTCTGGGCCATTTCGACCGCCTGGAGGATGTTAAAATGCGTTTTATGCGGGGTGAAACGCAGTCCGTCCAGGACCAGCAGTTCAAGGTTCGCTAGCAGGTCCAGCGATTCCTGCGGGATGGCATTGCAATCGGTCAGGTAGGCGACCGGTCCGCAGCGGTAGCCATAGCTTTCCATGCTGCCGTGACGCAGTGGAATCGGGCGGATATCCAGGCCAAAAAGCTCAACGGTCTCGGAGATCGGAAACAGGCACAGGTTCGGCGTGTATCCTTCTGGTGCGTTGTGGTCAAATATGTAGGCGAAGCTGGTTTTGACCTTGTCCAGGGTCTGGTGCGAACCGTAGAGCGGAATCGGGATCTTCGACTTCATGTTGAACCCGCGCAGGTCATCGATGCCATGCAGGTGGTCGGCGTGAGCATGGGTGTAAAAGACCGCATCAACATGGTCGAGTCCTTCCCTCAGAGCCTGCTGGCGCAGGTCGGTCGAGGTGTCAAAGAGGATGTTGCGACCATTGTAGCTGATCAGGGCGCTGCAGCGGGTACGCTGGTTGTGAGGATCGCGGGACTGACAAACCGGGCAGCGACAGCCGATAACCGGAATGCCGGTGCTGGTTCCTGAGCCGAGAATAGTAAATGTCAGGGTGTCCTTCTGCATGATCTGGCCAGCTGAAAATTGAAATACTACAATCGGTTTAGTAATTTAGCACTTTGTTTTTGCTTGAGACAACAGTTTTAAATTTCCGTCGTCTGCGAGTAACGGATTGATTTTTTATCTGGAGGTCGAAGCGGCGAAAGGGGTAGACTGAGAGAGACTCAAGGAAGGCTTTATGAAAGAAGAACTCCCGGACAATCTGAACAAACTTTGCCGTCGCTGCATTCGCCACTGCAAGCAGAACGATAGTGTCGTTATGCTTGAATGCCCCCGTTTTCAACCCCGCCCGTTCAAATCGGAAGACTTGAAATTTACCCAGCTGGACCTGTTTCAGCCCGATTGATTCCATCTATGTCCCACCCAGCTTTGTTGCTTTGATCCCCTGCCGGCGTCAGTCCTGATTCAGGCGTCGATCCTTGTGAGGAAGTCCCGTAACATGGGGATGAACTTCTCGGGTTCGACCAGGAAGGAATCGTGTCCATAATCCGATTCGATCAGATGATATTCGACCGGCTTGTTCAGCCGCTGCAACTCGGCGACCAGTTCCTCCGTCTGTGATGGCTGGTAAAGCCAGTCCGAGGAGAAGGCAAACCAGAGTGACGGGCAACACAGGCGCTCAAGGGCTTCACTCAGGGAGTCGAAGTTCCAGGCTACGTCGTAAAGGTCGAGGGCTTTCGCCAGGTAGAGGAAGGAATTGGTGTCAAAGCGTTCAACAAAATTCCCGCCGTTGTAATCGAGATAACGCTCGATCTCGAATTTTCCGAAGAAGTCGAACATGCCGTCGCGGATCGAGAAGCGGCGACCGAACTTCAGCCACATCGAGGCATCGGAGAGGAATGAGATGTGGCCAACGGCCCGGGCTAGCGCCAGTCCGTCTGCCGGCGGGTGTTCAAGCGGATAATTGCCTTTTTTCCACAAGGGGTCGTTGAAGATCGCCTGGCGCGCCAGGGCATTGAGGGCGATGGCCATGGGCGAAGTACGACCCGTTCCGGCAATCGGCACGATCGAACGAACCCTCTCCGGGTAGTGGATTCCCCATTCGATGGCCTGCATCGCCCCCATAGAGCCGCCGACAACGGCCACCAGTGACTTGATCTTCAGGTGGTCGATCAATAGTTTCTGGGCCCGAACCATGTCGCGGACCATCAGGGCCGGGAAGGTCAGGCGGTAGGGACGTTTGGTTTTCGGGTTAATGCTGGTCGGGCCGGTCGATCCTTTGCAGGAACCGATGGTGTTGCTGCAGATGACGAAATAACGATCGGTGTCGAGGACTTTGCCCGGTCCGATCATGTTGTCCCACCAGCCAGGTTTGCGCTCATCCTCTGAATGGTAGCCGGCGGCATGGGCATCGCCGGTCCAGGCGTGGGTCGCCAGGATGGCATTATCCCGTTCGGCATTCAGGCTACCATAGGTCTCGTAAGCCAAGGTCAGTGGACCGAGCAGTCGGCCGCTTTCGAGACGCAGTTCGGTATCGAAGTGAGCATATTCAGTTTTGACAATGCCGACACTGTCGTTCAAGCCGGATCTCCTCGAAAGATAAAAAGGCCCTTCCTCTTTTTCGGGAAGGGCCTCGAGACACTTAAATCACAAGTGGTTGTTCTCCGGCACCGTCCCCATCTGTCCCCGAACATCGTCGGGGCAGGAATTGGCACCGGACATTCCGTCTGCAACGGAACCCGGTTGCCGTGGCTTCAAAGGGCCTTTCCCTCCACCACTCTGGATAAAGACGTATTGATAAACTGTGAAATCGACTCTAGCCCACAGCTATGGAGTTGTCAAATGTTCTGCTTCTTGCAACCGCTTTTTCCCTGCTGCCGAAATCATCGATCATTAAGCGAAAAACTTTTTCGATCCGGTTGTCCATTCGGAATGATCGGGTAAACTGTTAATGTGAACAGGCAATATTACAGGAGGCTGTGGCAGCTTCCTGTCTTCGCCCTGACGTCCTAATCCCTCCTGGACGCCAGGGTATTTTTTGTGCGGGGCAGGCAAAACAAAAAAGGCGTCGGGGTAGTCACCCGACGCCTTTTGTCATCTGTCTATATTTGTTGATCAGGGCGCACACTTTTTCAGCTGGGTCAGCTTCTCGTGCTGGCGTTTGACCAGATCGGAGACGCTGTAGCTTTTCAGCACCTGGGCCATCTGCATCTGTGCCTCGTACCAGACTTCATGGGCTGAGCAGTAGGCATCGCGATGGCAGACATCGACATCGACGAGGCAGTGGTTCAGCTTCAGCTGACCTTCCTCAGCCTGAAAAATGTCAAGAAGGGTGATCTGCTCGGGATCCTTGGCCAGTAGAAAACCGCCGCCGACGCCACGTTGCGAGCTGACAATGCCTGCCTTGATCAGCGGTTGCAGGATCTTGGTGAGAAACGCCGGGGTAACATCCTGGGTCCGGCAGATGTCCTTTTTCAGGACAATTTCATTTTTTTCCTGTTGGGCAAGAAACACCACTGTTCTGACTGCGTATTCCGTTGCTCGTGTTATAACCACGCTGACCTCCATAAAAATTGTAACTTTTCAGGTAATGAATACACGGAAGAAGAGCCTGTGTCAATGACTGATTTGGTCAGGAACCCTTGACAGGTGGCCATCACAGTCGCATTATCCTGCTGATTTTCGGTTGAAAAGGGATGCCATGGACAGAGCTCATAACCACCAGATCGTCAGCAAGCCGGTCGGTCGCTTCGCCCCCAGCCCGACCGGGCCGTTGCATTTCGGCACCCTGATCGCTGCCTTGGGCAGCTATCTGGCAGCCAGGGCCGTTGGTGGCCGCTGGCTGCTGCGTATCGAGGACCTTGATGCTCCTCGCGTGGTGGCCGGAGCTGCTGACACCATGTTGTGCCTGCTCGAAAAGGTCGGGTTTGAATGGGATGGGGAGGTTGTCTACCAGAGTGAAAGATTTTCCCGTTACCGGGAGATTCTGGATGTTCTGGATGGCGAAGGGCGCACCTTTGCCTGCAGCTGTTCGCGTAGTGAAATCCTCGCCAGTGCCCCCCATCCGGGGGAAGAGGGGCCGATTTATCCGGGAACCTGCCGGAACGGCGCGCGCGGAACGCGTAAAGAACGGGCAATTCGCTTGCGGGTCGATGACCGGCCGATCGTTTTCCATGATGGGGTTTTCGGCGAGCAGGTTCAGAATCTCGAAAGCCAGGTCGGGGATTTTGTTCTCCACCGTGCCGATGGCATGTTTGCGTATCAGCTGGCTGTTGTCGTTGACGATATCGACAGCGGAGTGACCCAGGTCGTGCGTGGTGCAGATCTGCTCTTTTCCACAGCGCGCCAGATTTACCTTTATCGCTGCCTGGGTCAGTCGGAGCCCGGCTACCTGCACCTCCCCCTGGCGTTGGGTGAGGACGGGGAAAAGATCAGCAAGCGTCATGGGGATCGCGGCCTCGTTGACAGTGAGAACGCTGCTCGGATGCTCTGGGGCGCTCTCGACTTCCTCGGCCAGAGCCCGCCGCCCGAACTGCGCGGTCTGGCGGCTCCCGAATTATTGCGCTGGGCTTTGGATCATTTTCATCCCGCTCGAATTCCGCCGCACAACAGGCCGGTGACGTTTTGACTTTCAGCGGAATTGATGACTGAGAGAAAAATACATGTTTCGCAGATTTTTTCCCGCTTCGTAGTTGACAGGAGAAAGTAAAGCGGGTACAAGCAATTTATTCGGTGAATGAAACCTCCCGACGAAGTCTGTCGCTTCGACCCAGAGTCAGGCAGATAACCTTTCAAAGACAAGATTCCAATTACCATTCAAATATAAATGACCTCCGCAACCAGAGCTCCGGATTGTCCAATAATATAAAAATTTAGACACCGTTTCCTTTTCAATTATCAAATACAACAGCAAATCAATCGATGTCCTGTCATTTGACCAGTGAGTGCGGCTGCGCATTCTGCTATCTGTCCTATTAGCGGGCTGGAGAAATTATGAACCTGAAAGACCTGAAACAGATGAAGATTTCCGAACTTATCAACCTGGGGAAAGACCTGGGGCTGGAAGAGATCGGGGGAATGCGCCGGCAAGACCTGATCTTCAATATCCTCAAGGCCACGGCAGCCCAGAAAAAAGCCATTTTCGGCGAGGGGGTTCTGGAGATTCTTCCCGACGGTTTCGGGTTCCTGCGAGCGCCGGATGCCAACTACCTGCCGGGGCCGGATGATATCTACATCTCTCCGTCGCAGATCCGCCGCTTTGCCCTGCGGACCGGTGATACCGTCTCCGGCCAGATCCGACCGCCCAAGGAAGGGGAGCGTTATTTCGCCCTGCTCAAGGTTTCCGAGGTCAACTTCGAAGATCCGGCCAATGCCCGTGAAAAGACCTTCTTCGACAACCTGACCCCGCTCTATCCGGAAGAGCAGCTCAAGCTCGAAACCGATCCCAGCAACTATTCGACCCGGGTCATGGACCTGGTCGCTCCGATCGGCAAGGGGCAGCGCGGCCTGATCGTCGCCCCGCCGCGGACCGGTAAAACCGTCCTGTTGCAGAACATTGCCAACTCCATTTCGACCAACCACCCTGAAGTCTACCTGATTGTCCTGCTGATTGATGAACGTCCGGAAGAGGTCACCGATATGCAGCGCAACGTCAACGGCGAGGTGATCTCCTCGACCTTCGACGAGCCGGCCAGCCGTCACGTCCAGGTCGCCGAGATGGTTATCGAGAAAGCCCGCCGCCTGGTTGAGCACAAGCGTGACGTCGTTATTCTTCTCGATTCGATCACCCGTCTGGCCCGCGCCTACAACACCATCATCCCGTCGAGCGGCAAGATCCTCTCCGGTGGTGTCGATGCCCACGCCCTGCACAAGCCGAAACGTTTCTTCGGCGCAGCGCGGAACATCGAGGAAGGCGGCAGCCTGACGATCATCGCCACCGCCCTGATCGATACCGGCAGCAAGATGGACGAGGTTATTTTCGAGGAGTTCAAAGGTACCGGTAATATGGAACTGCACCTCGACCGGCGTCTGGCCGACAAGCGGACGTTCCCGGCGATGGACATCAATCGTTCCGGTACGCGGAAAGAGGATCTGCTCGTCGATCAGACCCAGTTGCAGCGCACCTGGCTGCTGCGCAAGGTTCTGTCGTCGATGAATACGGTCGACAGCATGGAGTTCCTGCTTGAGAAGCTGACCGAGACGGAGAGCAACCAGCAGTTCCTCGACTCGATGAACCAGTAAAACAACCGGTTTTTTGCCGAAATATTAACTTGCTCGGCAACGCTAAAAGTGTTAATAAACCGGTTTGTTCAATTCACTAACCGGGCCTGTACGCAAGCCAGGCCGTCAAGGAGCCAACAGATGAGAGAAGGAATCCATCCCAAGTACGAAGTCAGCACCGTTCGTTGCGACTGCGGGAACACGTTTGAAACCCGCTCGACGATCGGCGGTGAAATCCATACCGAAATTTGCTCGGCGTGCCACCCGTTCTACACGGGCAAGCAGAAGCTGATCGATACCGCAGGTCGGATCGAGCGTTTCCGCAAAAAGTACGCCCAGAAGTAACCGGGCAGGAACTGGAAAAGGCGGCCCGTTGTGGCCGCCTTTTTTTGTTTGTTGTGCTGTCTGCGCTCGCGGTTGAGCGCTCCGTCTCCCGTAGTGGAAAATCTCTATGTTCAATAATCTTGAAGAAGTCGTCGAACGCTTCAAAGAAATCGAAAGTCTGCTCTCCAATCCTGCAGTGATTGCGGATCAGAAGCGTTACCGTGAGCTGACCAAGGAGCACGCCGACCTGAGCGAAGTGGTCAAGGTTTACGGCCGCTACAAGCAAGTCTGCAGCGATATCGACGGGAACCGTGAACTACTGCAGGAGAGCGATCCCGAGATGCGGGAGCTGGCCAAGGCCGAACTGCCTGAACTGGAGGAGGAGCAGGAGACTCTGGCGCAGGAGTTGAAAATCCTGCTGTTGCCGAAAGATCCCAACGACGAAAAGAACATCATCCTGGAAATCCGGGCTGGAACCGGCGGCGATGAGGCCGCCCTGTTTGCGGCCGACCTGTTCCGCATGTACACCCGCTACGCCGATCGCAACCGCTGGAAGGTCGAGATGATGAGCGCCTCCGAGACCGATGGTGGCGGCTTCAAAGAGGTTATCGCCCTGATCAGCGGCGAACGGGTTTATTCGCGCCTCAAGTTCGAAAGTGGGACCCACCGAGTTCAACGCGTGCCGGAGACCGAGGCTCAGGGGCGGATTCACACGTCGGCCTGTACTGTGGCGGTGCTGCCGGAGGCGGAAGATGTCGACCTCGAAATCAATCCGGCGGATCTGCGTGTCGACCTCTATCGGGCTTCAGGGTCCGGTGGTCAGCACGTCAACAAGACTGAATCGGCGGTACGCCTGACCCATATCCCGACCGGGGTTGTGGTCGCCTGTCAGGACGAGAAATCCCAGCACAAGAACAAGGCCAAGGCCCTCAAGGTTCTCAAATCACGTATCTTTGACCAGATGCTGGCTGCTCAGCAGGCCGAGATGGCCGCCGATCGCAAGAACCAGGTTGGCAGTGGTGACCGCAGCGAGCGGATTCGTACCTACAATTACCCGCAGGGACGCTGTACAGATCACCGCATCGGCCTTACCCTGTATCGGCTCGACGCGATCATGCAGGGGGATATCGACGAGATTATCGAAGCCCTGGTGACCGATCACCAATCCCGGTTGATGAGCCAGCAAGAGGGTTGATCATTGACCGAAATCTGGACGCTGCTGAAACTGCTGCGCTGGGCGACCGACTTCTTTTCCGGCAAGGGGATCGACAGCCCCAGGCTGAATGCCGAACTGCTGCTCGCTCATGCCCTGAAGCTCGATCGGGTCGGCCTCTACATGAATTATGACCGCCCGCTCAACGCTGAAGAGCTCGATCTGATCCGCCCCTTGGTCAAGCGCCGGGCCCAACGGGAACCGTTGCAGTACCTGATCGGCGAGACGGAGTTCTGGTCGCTCCCCTTCAAGGTGACGCCGGATGTGCTGATACCGCGGGCTGATACCGAAATCCTTGTCGAAGAGGCGCTGGCCCGAGCCGGAGAGAACGGGCGCCTGCTCGATGTCGGCTGTGGCAGTGGGGCGATTGTCGTCAGTTTGGCGAGCGAGCTTCCCGGCTGGCAGCTGGAGGGACTGGATATCTCCCCGGTGGCGCTGACCATCGCGAGCGAGAACGCCATGGCCAACGGCGTCGCGGGGCAGATTCTCTTCCGGAACGGAGATCTCGCCGAACTGCCGCGCGAGAGCTATGACCTGATCGTCTCCAATCCACCCTATATCGCGGCCGCAGAGTGGGAGACGTTGATGCCGGAAGTCCGCTGCTACGAACCGCGCCTGGCGCTGGTTGCGGTGGATGAAGGGTTGGTCTGTTACTGTCAACTGGCGGCCCAGGCGAGTGAGCGATTGAACCCCGGCGGTTGGTTGCTGGTGGAGATCGGCTATCAGCAAGGTGATGCGGTGCGTGAGATTTTCAGTGCCGCAGGTTTGCAGGAGATTTTCCTGCGTGAGGATTACGCCGGCCAGCCGCGGGTTGTCGGCGGTCAACGAAAAAAATAACAAATGCCCTTCCCCGTGACCCACGGGGAACAGAGGGGTTTTGACATAGGGAAGCAGATCGATTTTGGAAAAGATAGTCATTAAAGGTGGTGTGCCGCTCACGGGCACGGTGCTGGTCAGCGGGGCGAAAAACTCGGCGCTGCCGCTGCTCTTTGCAACCCTGCTGGCGGCAGGAGAGAGCGAGATCGGTAACGTTCCGCAGCTGCGGGATATCAATACCACGGTCAAACTGCTTGGCGAGTTCGGCGCTCTGGTGACCCGCGAAGGGGATATCTGTCGGGTCGATGCGCGTCAGATCGCCGGAATCGAAGCGCCGTACGATCTGGTCAAGACCATGCGCGCCTCGGTCCTCGCCCTCGGTCCACTGCTGGCCCGCTGTGGCCGGGCCCGGGTCAGCCTCCCCGGTGGCTGTGCCATCGGTGCCCGCCCCATCGATCTGCATCTGAAGGGGCTTGAAGCCATGGGGGCGACGATCAACCTCGATCACGGCTATGTCGATGCCCGGGCCGATCGCTTGCGCGGCGCACGGATCTATCTCGACCTGCCGACGGTCGGCGGGACGGAAAATCTGCTGATGGCCGCGGCGCTGGCAGAGGGGGAGACCGTCCTCGAAAATGCCGCGCGCGAGCCGGAAATCGTCCAGTTGGCCGCAGCGCTCAACAGTATGGGGGCGAAGATCGAAGGGGCCGGAACGGCGGTTATCCAGATCCAGGGGGTGGATGAACTCCAGCCGCTCAAATGCCGGGTGATTCCTGATCGGATCGAAGCCGGAACCTTCATGATCGCGGCGGCGATCACCGGTGGGAATGTCCTCGTGCGGGACGCGATTCGCGAAGACATGGAGGCCCTGATCGGCAAGCTGAGCGAGACCGGTACTGAAATTCGTGAAGAGGAAGGTGGCCTGCGGGTGATCGCGCCGGAAACCCTCAAGGCAGTCGATATCCGCACCAGTGTCTTTCCCGGCTTTCCGACCGATATGCAGGCCCAGTTCATGGCCCTGATGACCCGTGCCACGGGAACCAGCCGGATCTCCGAGACGGTCTTCGAGAACCGCTTCATGCATGTCTGCGAGTTGCAGAGGATGGGGGCCGACATTCATATCGACGGTCACAGTGCCATCATTCGCGGCTGCGAGCAGCTCACCGGAGCACCGGTCATGGCCACTGACCTGCGCGCCAGCGCGTCGCTGGTGCTGGCCGGGCTGGCGGCAGAGAACACGTCGGAGATTTCGCGCATCTACCACCTGGATCGCGGTTATGAGAGAATCGAAGAAAAACTGGCTGCACTCGGGGCGCGTATCTGGCGCGAACAGGAATGATGGCGGTGCAAAATGTCTGCCCTGCGGCGTTGAAGAATCGCGGTGCCTTACCAGCCGAAATTTTTGCTTAGCCATCCATCGCTAGAATTGTGGATGTACAGGAGTGGATAGCGAGACTATGAGTGACTGGATCACCTTTGCCCTGCCGAAAGGGCGGATCATGCAGGATTCCATGGAGCTGTTCGGGCGGATCGGCATCACCTGTCCGGAGATGACCGAAGAGAGCCGCAAACTCGTTTTCGAGAATCCGGAGCAGAAATTCCGTTTCATGGCGGTGCGGGCGACGGACGTCCCGACCTATGTCGAATACGGCTGTGCCGACCTCGGCGTGGTTGGTAAGGACACCCTGCTGGAGCAGGGAAAAAGCCTTTATGAGCCCCTCGACCTCAAGTTCGGTTACTGTCGCCTGGTGGTGGCCGAACCAAAAGCGCTGAAGGAGTCGGACAATCCGCTCAACTGGTCGAATATCCGGGTCGCGACCAAGTATCCGAACATCACCGAGCGCTATTTCGCCGCCAAGGGGGTTCAGGTCGAACTGATCAAACTTTACGGCTCCATCGAGCTGGCGCCGCTGGTCGGTCTCTCCGAACGGATCGTCGACCTGGTCTCGACCGGTGGCACCATGAAGGCCAATAACCTGGTCGAGGTCGAGACCATCGCCGAGATCACCACTCGCCTGATCGTCAACCGCGCCAGCCTGAAGACCAAGCATCAGCGCATCAGCAAGATCATCAGCGGCCTGGAAGAGATTATCGGTGGCGATGAGGTAAGAATTTCGCAATAAATGAGAGGCTAAAGGTAAAAGGAAAAAGGCGAAAGAAAACCTTTATCCTTTGATCTTTTTCCTTTTGCCTGACGAGGAACGAGTCATGCGCATTTTGAAATTTTCCGATTCCGATTTTGCCGAGCAGTTTCGCAAGATCGAGCAACGAGCCGAGGAGATTCCGGCCAATATCGAAGAGACGGTCAAGGAGATCATCGCGGCGGTCCGTGAGCGTGGCGATGCCGCGCTCTTTGAGCTGACTGCCCGCTTCGACCGTCTGGAGCTCGATGCTACTTCACTTGAAGTCACGGCTGCGGAGATCGATGCCGCCCTGGCCAAAGTCAGTGACAAGGAACTGGCGGCGCTGCAACTTGCTGCCGATCGTGTCGCGACCTATCATGCCAAGCAGAAGCAGGAGACCTGGCTGTCGACGGATGAGGATGATGTTCTGCTCGGTCAGATGATCCGCCCGCTCGATCGCGTCGGCATCTACGTTCCCGGCGGCAAGGCCGCCTATCCTTCCTCGGTTCTGATGAACGCCATACCGGCCAAAGTCGCGGGTGTTGGCGAAGTGATCATGGTCGTACCGATGCCGGGGGGTGAGGTCAACCCGCACGTCCTGGCTGCCGCGCATATCGCCGGTGTCGACCGGATTTTTAAGCTCGGTGGCGCCCAGGCCGTGGCTGCGCTGGCCTACGGGACGCAGAGCGTACCGCGGGTCGACAAGATCACCGGCCCGGGGAATATCTATGTTGCCACGGCCAAGCGCCTGGTGTTCGGCCAGGTCGATATCGACATGATCGCCGGGCCGAGCGAGATCCTCGTCATCAACGACGGCAGCGGCAACGCCGCCCATATCGCCGCCGATCTACTCTCCCAGGCCGAGCACGACGAACTGGCTTCGGCCGTGCTGGCGACCAGCAGCGAGGCGATGGCCCTGGCGGTGCGGGACGAGGTGGAGAAGCAGCTTCAGCAACTCAGCCGCGAGGCGATTGCGCGCAAGGCGATCGAGGACTACAGCGCGATCATTCTCGCCCGTGATCTGGATGAGGCGATCGATTTCTCCAACCGCATCGCTCCCGAACACCTTGAGTTGGCGGTCGAGAACCCCTTCGCCATCCTCGCGAAGATCCGCCACGCCGGGGCAATTTTCATGGGGCATCATACCCCGGAGGCCGCCGGCGATTATCTCGCCGGACCGAACCACACCCTGCCGACGGGCGGGACGGCGCGCTTCTTCTCGCCGCTGTCGCTCGACGATTTCGTCAAGAAATCGAGCATTATCTCCTTCTCGGAGCAGGGGCTGCAGCGGCTCGGTGACGAGATCGTCCGCATCGCCGAACTGGAAGGGCTCGAAGCCCACGCCCGTTCGGTATCGATCCGCTTGGGGAAATGATTTCAACACAGAGATACCGAGAAGCATTTTAAAGAAAAATCCCCTCCAACTCCCCTTTGTTAAAGAGGAGGGTTTTTCTTCCCCCTTTGGAAAAGGGGGATCGAGGGGGATTTGTCCCGTGCCTCAGTGTCTTATTGTTTAGTTAAGGAGTTGAACATGTCACGCACTGCCAAGGTCGCACGCGAAACCAAGGAAACCAACATCAGCATCGAGTTGAATCTCGACGGTTCGGGGCAGCATCACATCGAGAGCCCGGTGCCGTTCTTCAACCACATGCTCTCGGCGCTGGCGCGGCACGGCTTTTTCGACCTGACCGTCAAGGCGACCGGAGATATCGAGATCGATGCCCACCACACGGTCGAGGATCTCGGCATCGTCCTCGGTGAGGCCTTCAAGCAGGCGCTCGGCGACAAGGCCGGTGTGCGCCGCTTCGGGCGCGCGACCATGCCGATGCATGAGGCGCTTGCTTCCGTGGTGCTCGACTTCTCCGGGCGCCCCTTCCTGGTGTTCAACGTCGATCTGCCCAAGGCCAAGGTCGGCGAGTTCGATACCGAGCTGGTGCAGGAGTTCTTCGTCGCCTTCTGCAACCACTCCGGGGCCAATATCCACGTCAACCTGGCTTACGGCGACAACCTGCATCACATTATCGAGGGGATCTTCAAGGCCTTCGGTCGGGCGCTGGACGAGGCGACGAGTATCGACCCGCGCATCCAGGGGGTTCTGTCAACGAAGGGCAAGCTGGAATAGCTGGCACTCCCTTCTCCCCACGGGAGAAGGTGGCCAGGGGCCGGATGAGGGGGCTTTTCAGAAGGCTCCCCTCACCCTAGCCCTCTCCCGGTGGGGGAGGGGATGTAAGAGACTGACAATGATCAATATCATCGATTACGAAATGGGTAACCTGCGCAGCGTGGCCAAGGCGTTCGAGAGCCTCGGTTTCGCGGCCCGGGTGAGCGCAAAGGCGGAGGATATCCGCACCGCCGACAAGGTTGTTCTCCCCGGGGTCGGTGCCTTCCGCGACTGTGTCGACAACCTGCGCGCAGGCGGTTTTGTCGAGCCGCTGCTGGAGCATATTGCCGCCGGCAAGCCGATGCTCGGCATCTGCGTCGGCATGCAGATGCTCTTTGACGAAAGCGAGGAGTTCGGCGTCCATAAAGGACTGGGGCTGATCCCCGGCCGTGTGGTGCGTTTCCCCGCCGGGATGGTTGAAGGCGGTTCACGCCTCAAGGTCCCGCACATGGGCTGGAACAACATCAGCCTGAAGCAGGACTCGCCGCTCTTCAAGGGGATTGACGACGGCAGCTTTGTCTACTTCGTCCACTCCTACTATTGCGCGGCCGAGAACCCGGCCGATGTCGCCGCCAGCTGCCGCTATGGCGATATCGAGTTCTGCGCCTCGCTCTGGCGCGATAACATCATGGCAACCCAGTTCCACCCGGAAAAGAGCCAGGACATCGGCCTGCAGATTTTTAAAAATTTCGGCGAACTGTAAATAATTATCGAACCACAGAAACACTGAGTCACAGAGAAAGGCTGGGTGAATAAAATCCCCTCCATCTCCCCTTTATCAAAGGGGAGGGCAGAACTTCCCTCTTTAGTAAAGGGGGATTGAGGGGGATTTGAACGCTTTAGGTCTTCGGGCATTGGCTCTTAAAGGATTTTAAATTTATGATCATTTTACCGGCAATCGATTTGAAAGACGGTCACTGCGTCCGCCTGGAGCAGGGGCTGATGGAGAAGGATACGGTTTACCATGACGATCCGGCAGCCCAGGCGCTGATCTGGCAGCAGCAGGGGGGGGAATACCTTCACATCGTCGACCTTGACGGGGCCTTTGCCGGCGTGCCGAAGAATGGCGCCGCGATCGAGGCGATCGTCAAGGCGATCGACATCCCCTGTGAAATCGGCGGCGGTATCCGTGACATGGCGACCATCGAGGCCTACCTGGCCCTCGGCGTCGACCGGGTCATCCTCGGAACCATCGCCAAGGAACAGCCGGAATTCGTCGCCGAAGCCTGCCGGGCGTTTCCCGGCCGGATCGTCGTCGGTATCGACGCCAAGAACGGGCTGGTGGCCGTACGCGGCTGGGCCGACGTGACGGAAAAGACGGCGACCGACCTGGCCAAGGAACTCGAAGGGTTCGGCGTCGAGGCGATCATCTACACCGATATCTCCCGCGACGGCATGATGCAGGGGCCGAACATCGAAGCGACCAAGGCCCTCGCCGAAGCGATCAGCATCCCGGTCATCGCCTCCGGCGGCGTCTCGTCGCTGGATGATATCCGCCGACTGCTGACCATCGAAGCCACGGGCGTCACCGGTGTTATCACCGGCAAGGCGATCTACACCGGCTCGCTCGATCTGCGCGAAGCGGTGGAGTTGGCTAAATCAGGACAAAGGTAAAAGGATAAAGGAGAAAGAAAGGAAAGCCTGGAGTGCTTCCTTTTGCCTTTCTCCTCGAAAACGGAGTTTTCATGCTGACAAAAAGAATCATTCCCTGTCTCGATGTCAAGGACGGGCGGGTTGTGAAGGGGGTCAACTTCGTCGGCCTGCGCGACGCCGGCGATCCGGTTGAAGCGGCCGAGGCCTACTGCGCCCAGGGGGCGGACGAGCTGACCTTTCTCGACATCACCGCCAGCAGCGATAACCGCGGCATCATTCTCGATGTCGTTGCCAAGACCGCCGAGCGGGTTTTTATGCCGCTGACCGTCGGTGGCGGCGTGCGCGAGATCGCCGATATCCGCAACCTGCTCAACGCCGGGGCGGACAAGGTGTCGATCAACACCGCAGCCGTCTATAATCCCGAGTTTGTCCGCGAGGCCGCCGAGCGCTTCGGCAGCCAGTGCATCGTTGTCGCCATCGACGCCCGGCGGGTTCCCGATTCAAATCCCCAAGCCTGGGAGGTCTACACCCACGGCGGGCGCAAGCCGACCGGGATTGACGCCATCGCGTGGGCGAAGAAGATGGAAGACTTCGGCTGCGGCGAGATCCTGTTGACCTCGATGGACTGCGACGGCACCAAGGACGGTTACGATATCGCCCTGACCCGGGCGATCAGCGACGCCGTCGGTATCCCGGTTATCGCCTCGGGCGGGGTCGGCAACCTGGAGCATATTCGCGAGGGGCTGGTCGAAGGGGGGGCGGATGCGGCCCTGGCGGCTTCGATCTTCCACTTCAAGGAATACACCATCGCCGAATGCAAGGACTACCTGAAGCAGCATGGAGTCCCCGCACGGCCGGCCGCTGGAGGCGCCTGTGACATCGACCACTGATCAGCCCGTACCCTCTCAGGATATCCTCGACGCCGTCTACCGCATCGTTCTTGAGCGCAAGCAGCTGGGGGAAGGGGAGAAGTCCTACGTCAAGTCGCTGTTCGACAAGGGGCTCGACAAGATCCTCAGCAAGGTCGGCGAGGAAGCCACCGAGACCGCTGTCGCCGGCAAGGGGGGGGATAAGGATGAGCTGGTTTACGAGGTTGCCGATCTATTCTTCCATGTCCTGGTGTTGCTCGGTTATTACGAGATTCCGCCGGAAACGATCTACGCCGAGCTGCGTCGCCGCTTCGGTATTTCCGGAATCGACGAGAAAGAGAGCCGGACAAAGTAGGGAGAGATTCAGCCTCCTTGCCGGATAAAAAACGTCAAAGGCCGCTCCGGATGGAGCGGCCTTTTTGTTACGCTGTTGGCTCTGATGTGTCGGGGCACGGTGCGCCGTGCTCCGACGTGAAACCTCATATCGATACTCTCCAATCAACCTTCCTTGATCCCCATCTTGCGCAGGATGGTGATCATCGGGCACCAGTCGGTGAAGGCGCTCTGGAGCAGGTTCAGGCCGATGAAGGCGGTAAAGTAGATCCAGTAGGGGGAATGAACCTTGGAAAGAACAACGGTCAGGATGATCATGAATCCGGCGATCATACGTAAGTAGCGATTTATCGTCATGGCTTGGCTCCTTCGTGTTTATGGTATATATAAAATCATATATATGATTATTTAAAAACAGGCGGCTGTCAATAAGGTTTTTTTTGGCGTCCGCGCTCTCCTCTATTATAGTCGGAATTTAAGAGTGTTGCGTGACCAAGGAGGTTTCATGCTGCAGGGACTGGTGTTGTTGCTGGTATTTCAGCTTGTCGGAGAAGGGTTTTCCCGTGTTCTTGATCTGCCGATTCCGGGGAATGTCATCGGCATGGCGTTGCTGTTGCTGGCGTTGAGCGTCGGCTGGGTGCGCGAAGAGGCGATCCGCGAGGCGTCCGAGCTGCTGCTCTCATATCTGGCGCTGTTCTTCGTTCCCGCCGGGGTCGGGGTGATGCTCTATTTCGACCTGATC
>PKUG01000197.1 GCA_002869665.1 Desulfuromonas sp.
AGACGTATTGGCCGTCCTGTGACTCATATTCGACGAACACCTGTTCGCCGTGATGGTGCTGCAGGTTGGCGTTGAAATAGATATTCCCGAACAGCCGTACTTCTCCGCGCCGGGTTTTGACCTGGATGCGCGGGCGGAAGAGGTCTTCAAGCTCTTGTTGGGTGACGGTGTCTGGCGTCCAGCCATTATTGGCAAACACCGACCACACTTCTGTGGGGGTCATATGGCGTGTGCGGCCGGTTTGCGGATCTTGAATTTTCGGCAACTCGCTGTGCGGTCGATTGTTATAACGGTCGACAGCCTGCCGGCACATATCGAGAAATTGCATCCAGCTCGGCAGCATATTGCTGCGGCCCAGTGCTTTGATGTCTTTCATCAAAATGCGGTAGTTTCTGTGCTCGGCGCTGGGGTCCATGCCGTGCCCGGTGTAGGTCTCGAGCTGCTTGGCTGCCTTGACCCACAAAGAGCTTTGCAGTCGCTCGACCAGGCCGCGGGCCTGGCTGTTGCCGACGATGCCGGTCTTGAAAGTAATGCCGAGCCTTGCGTAGCGTCCGAACACAGGATCTGAATTGACCTTGGCGATATTTCCTGAACCCGGATCGGTATAAAAAATGGCCGGGATGCCACCAAATTCCTTGTGCGGACCAATCGATATCGAATGGCGCAAGGCATCAGCTACGGTTTCCGCTGATTCAGCCAGACCAGCGCTCCAACCGGTGACCATGCGGGTGCAGGCGTCAATCACGGCGCAGACTTCGGGGTGGAAAGGCTTCTGATGGATGGGGTGAGCAACACGGGCTTTGAAGCTGTGACCATCGCACAGCACGACATCGAGAGGTTGCAGCTCGTCTGTACTGCGACGACGGAATGGCTTAAGTGCTTTCAGTTCCTTGGGGCTGCGGCGACCGCGCTCGCGATCGACAGCGGACATCTTGCGCACGAACCGGTCGGCCTGGCTGGGGCTCGGCATATCAATCCCTTTGGGAAGGATCATGGCCAATTCTTCAAGGGCGGCGGGAATCGATACTCCCTGTGGTTTTTGCCAGCATTTAAGGAAATACGGGGCCCAGGCCGGGATCGGCTTTTTTGGGGCCTCGGCCTGCGCCAGGGCTGTCGTTCCGATACCGCGCAGTTCACGCCAGCGGAACAGCGTGCGGCGGCTGAGGGTTTGTTTTCCGCTTGTGCCTCCGCTGCGGGCGTTGGCAACGGGAACCAGAGCCTGGATATGCTCGGGGAGTGTGCCGTTTTTGGCGTGGTCGACAACGCGTTCAATGGCCGTGGTGAGCTTGACCGTTTGAGTCAGCTGATCGATCAGCTGCAGGATCTGCAGCCGGGCGTCCATGGTGTCGCGTTGCCACTTGGCCAGACTGGCCGGCGCGGGGAGGTCTGCTGCGGTGGCGATCTCCTGTTTGTCTTTCAGCACCAGGGCGCAGGTTGCTTCAGGCAGGGAGGCAATCGCCTGATCAAGCAGGGCAGCTTTGGCTTCTTTAGGCAGGCTGTCGATATGGTATTCAATTGCCTTCGACCCTTGGCGCTTGCGCGATAGCCACGCTTCACGCTTTGACCTTAATTGGACGCCTCTTTCTGTTCCTGGCAATCCATGGAGGCCTGTCAATTCAGATGCGGAGTACCATTCTTGTACCATTCGGTTAGCCCTCCATCTCTTTCAGAAACAGTTCACGCTTGCGTTTTTCGGCTTTAAGTTTGCGTTCCTGCTCGCTTAATTTTTGAATCTCAGCGCGCAGGGCATCCGGGCCGGGCAGGGTAAACATGCCGGCGGCTTCGGCCATGATCGCAAGCGGCTCTCGGCTTCCGGTTACCTGGCAGAATGCGGGCACAAACTCTGCCGGCATGCGGTGCCCATCTTTACTTTCTGCGGTATAACCATCGAGCATAAATTTTGTGATTTCCGTGCCGAGCAGGTGAGACATGCGCCCGGCAACCTCCCAACGGGATAACCCGCTGGAATTGATAGAGCGGGTCAGGGCACGGCATAAACGACCGTGGATATTCAGGCTCCCCTCATCATCCGGCTCAGGACGTTCCTGGGCCTGCTGTAACAGATCGAGCAAACTCATCTGTCTGGGGTCTTGCTTGCCTACCTTCCCACCCTGTTTAGGCATTGATGACGACTTTCTCTTCTGTTAGTCTTTGGTTATGTCCGCGTAGATATTTAGACTCCAGCTTTCTGCGCTCGGCTGCGGCTTTCTTGGCGATCTCTTTCTCTACCAGGCGGCGCAGGTAAGCCTGAGAGCCTGCACCCCAGGTGCGGGTCTCATCGATCCCGAGATATTGAGCGATGACCGGCTTAACCGTTTTCACAAGTCGTGTCCCTTTGACCGTCTTCTGGATCGAATGGTAGTTGGCCCCGGTCGCCTGGGCGATCTGCAGCACCGTGATATCGCGCAGATCGAGAAGTTTTTGCAGATAGTTTTTCATTCACCGGCTCCGTAGCAATTCGGCAATAGATGTGGAGTTTGTAGGGGGCTTCGAGGTCTTCATAGTGCTTGCAGAAATGGCCTCATCTATATGTTTGGCCGCCAGTTCGAGGTTGCTGAAAACATCCATATCAACCCCTCTCCAGGCCTCTGCATGTTGCCGTATTATTGTTCTTAACTTTTTGAGCTTCGATCTATCCATCGGGGCTCCTTCAGGGGGGAATCATGTTCTTCAAAAAAGAGCTACAGGCCGCTGAGGCACAAGAATTGCTTTTTAATTTCGTGCAAAAGACATTTGGCCGTGTCTCTGAAAGCCTGCAGTCTGTTGCCGTTGAGCCACTGGTTGAACCCGACGCGAGAAAGGCCGTTCTCTGGTTGGCGGACAACCAGGAAAAGGGGGTTGAACATCTACAGCCGCAGGTTCAAAAACTTATTTACGAGATGTTCACGCAGAGCCTGTTTCTCTTGTCTGGTATAGCCAAAGCTGATCCCAGGAAACCAATGCCGGAAAAGGTTTCGCGATCGGCGACGGATAGCGAGAAAACAGCTCTGCTAATTCGAAACGTAGTCGCGCGATCTCCCATCGATCACGTATTGCCAAATCGATAGTTTTACTGAATTCAGACATTATCGATTTGCTGCTGTTCCGGGTGGTGCCGTTGGGGTCGCACGGGATCATCTTGCTGATCTCCTTTTTTTGAAATTGTTCAGCCTATTTAGTAATTAGGTTTAGGCTAATGTTAGCTTCAGGCTAATCGCATGTCAACGATATTTTCTAGTTCGTTTTGCTTTTAGCTAATAAATTACGGCAATTCTAATTTTTCTTTAGGTATTAGCTGTTTGTGAATACCCGAACTAAAAGAAGACCATTTCTGGTTTAGTTCGGATTCGATGAAAAGGAATCCGAAAAATGTCAAACGAATTCAAAATCCCATTTAATGAGGCCTGGAGGAGGGTTGTAAAAATAACGGGATGGGAAAACTACACTCAACTTGCTGATTTTCTTAAAATAAAACCGTCTTCTGTATCTGGAGCGAAAAAACGTTCATTATTCCCGCTGGAATGGCTATACAGGATAGCAATAGAGTACAGAACCCAATTAGAATGGCTTGCGTCAGGCAGTGGTGGTGCGCTTTTCGGCGAAACAGATGATGCTCATTCGTTTTCTAATAATAAGAAAAATAATATTTCCATAGCAGAAGGCGTTACAGAGAAATCAGAAGAATATAAAATAATTAGCGAATTTGTGTTGGTTCCACGATACAACGTTCAGGCCAGCATGGGGGGAGGTGCTGATGTTCACAGTGAGCAGGTTGTCGATCATCTAGCGTTCAAGCGTACATGGCTGAAGGAAATGGATCTCCAGGCCGAGCACCTGGCGCTGATCACCGCGAAGGGCGATAGCATGTATCCGACCATCAAGGACGGATGCCTGATGCTTATTGACACAAGAAAAGATCAATCAATACGAGACGGTATCTATGTTTTAAGATGGGATGGAGCGCTACTCGCAAAACGCCTGCAGCGCCTCCTGGACGGCGCAATCCTGGTAAAGAGCGACAACCCCATCTACCAAGAAATAAAAGCCGAGAAAGACCAGGTTGAGCTGCTGGACATAATAGGCAGAGTCGTTTGGAGCGGTGGAAAAATTTAACAATTAATGGAGGGGTGAGTGAAAAAATGCAGTAAATGTTCGAAACAAATTAAAGATGAAGCGATAAAGTGTTGTCATTGTGGACAAGATATTAAAAAATATAATCCTGGAATATTTAAAGATGTAAAACCTGAAGAGCACGAACAAAAAAAAGCTTTTGCCTACTGCAAGTGTGGAGCAGGGTTTCTAAGTCCAATTAGTAAAATTGGTGAAAAAGTTAAATGCCCATCGTGTAACAATATATTTATAATGCAAAGACAGTTCGAAATCATTAAAACTGACGTTGGTTTTTTTAATAATATTGCTCACTGCAGCTGTGGTGGTAAAATCAAATATAAAAAAAATTCAGAACGAAAAAAAGCATTTTGCCCTGACTGCAAAACTTATCATTCTCTTTAAAATTTAGTGCCAAACCAATCACCACAAACCTGTCAAATCTAAAAAATAGTGCCAAACCTCATGAAAGCGGCATCTTTGCGTCAAACCCGTTAAAGCTTTCCTAATCGCCGAGTTAAAGTATTATAAATAAAAGAAAATCCCGCAGCCGCCCGCAGAATCCCATCAAATCCCGGCCTGTCTGCTCCGTTTCCCATTAGTGCCAGACCTATCAGTCGTTAACATGCCGCTTCCCCCGCCACTGCTGCACCAGCACCCCGCAGACAATCAACGCCAGGCCGACAAGGGTGGCGGGGAGGATCTCTTCGCCGACGAGGAAGTGGATAAAGACCAGCGAAAGGAAGGGGGAGAGGAAGATCAGGTTGGCGATGCGGGCGGAGTTGATTGACAGCTTCATCGCCTTGAGCCAGAAGACGAAGGTGATTCCCATTTCGAACAGGCCGATATAGCCAGCGCCGAGCAGACCGCTCACGGGGGGCAGACGCAACGGTTCGGTCACCAGCAGGGAGAGGAAGATCAGCGGCAGGCCGCAGATAAAATTGAGAAACAGGCCGAGGACGGGATCGCGCTCGTCGCGGGCGTTGTAGATCCAGTAGAGCGCCCAGAAGATCGTCGAAATCAGCGCCAGGGCGACGCCGAAGGGGCTCTCGAAGCGTAACGCCAGCAGGCTCCCCTTGGTCGAAATAACCACCACGCCGAGATAGCTGATGGCGATTGCCAGCAGTTCGCGGCGGCTGACCTTCTGGCCGAGCAGGGGGATGGAGAGCAGGCTGAGGGTGATCGCCCAGGTGTAGTTGAGCGGCTGGGCCTGTTGGGCCGGGAGCAGGTCGTAAGCCTTGAACAGGATCAGGTAGTAGAGCACCGGATTGAGCAGCCCGAGCCCGAGCGACGGGCGCAGGTCGCGCCAGCTCAGCTGCTTGAGCAGCGTCAGCTTACCCTGCAGGCAGAGCATGGCAAAGAGCACGCCGCAGGAGGTCAGTACCGCATAGAGCAGCAGTTCGACCGGGGTCAGGACGCGCAGTGAGAGTTTGAAGGCGCTCGCCATGGTCGACCAGAGGAGTACGGCAGCGAGGCCGTAAACATAGGCGAGGCGCTGGTTCTTCATCCGGCGGGCTCCAGACGGATACGCCGGGCCGGCAGGGCAAGAATCAGCAAGCCGGAGAGGATCAGGGCCAACCCGCTCCAGGCAGATAAAGGCAGGCGCTCGCCGACGACAACCACTCCGAGCAACGCTGCGGTCATCGGTTCGGCCAGCGACAGGGTCACCGCGGTCGCGACCTGAACGGTCTGCAGCCCGCGGGCGAAGAGCCAGTAGGAGAGCGCCATGCTCGCCAACCCGAGATGCAGGACCACAGCAATGGAGCGCGGGTGGGCCAGCCAGGCCAGCTCACGCCCCCACAGCGTCGGCAGCAGGATCAGCGCACCGATACAGACGACGACCGCCATCACCGCATTCGGTGTGTGCTTCTCAAGCAACCCTTTGATCATCAGGGTATAGGCGGCATAAGCCGCACCGGCACCGACGGCCAGGAGCAGCCCGAGAAAATCGACCTGCACATCCCCCCGGCTGCCACTGAGCACCAACAGGGCGCAGCCGATGATCGCCACCAGGGTCGCGCCGCCCCAGCGCCTTCCCGGCCGCTCGCCACGGAAGAGAAACCCGAGCAGCCCACCGAGGATCGGCGCGCTGCCGATGCCGACAATCGTTCCCACGGCGACACCGGTTCGTGCAACTGCAGCGAAGAAACAGACCTGGTAGGCGGCGGTAAACAATGCCGCGAGCAGCGTCGGCCGCAGCGCCCAGTTGCGCAGACTCCCCAGTTCGTGCCGGCTCAGCGCCAGCCCCATCAGGGCGATCCCGCCGACCAGTAGGCGCAGAAAACCGATCACCACCGGATCGAACCCGACCGGAGCGAACGACTGAGCCGTCCCGGTCGTCCCCCACAACAGGGCCGCGCCGAGGACGAACCAGGCCCCTGAATTAACTTTTTTTTCTGACGACACCAGCAAAACTCCTGAATCAGGCAACGCGCCGACAATAGGGCGCCAGATAAAGAATAGCAAGCAGGCGGCTGAGTACCAGTGTCGCCGCCACCAGAGTGATTCCCGGCAACTCCAGCGTAGTCACGGTCGCCGCCAGCAGCAGAAAGATCGCTACAGCCTCGACGGCGGTCGCGATCGAGATCGGCCGCGTCACCCGCACCTTGACGAGCAGGGCGCGCTGCCAGGTGATCCAGACCGTCAGCAACGGCATCGGGATCATCAGGATCAGCGGCAAACGGGAGAACTGCGCCAGCTGCGGCGAGAGCCCGGACACCCCTTCCAGCCAGAGTTCAGCCAGCGGTGTCAAAGCGATTAGGCCAAGGACAATACCGACGGTCACGGCCAACCGGCGGGCGAAACAGCCGATCGCCGGTCGCTGCTCCAGCTTGTCTCCGATCAGAGCGATAGCCGCCTCCTGATAGGAGAGGCCGAGGGCGCGGAAGACGAAGGTCAGACCGTAAAGGACCGGTAGCACGGCCAGCGATTCGAGCGAAGCCACGGCATTGCCGAGAAAAAAGACGATCAGCGGCTGGGCCGCCAGGCCGATGAACGGGGTCAGCGCCAGCGGCAGATAGAAATTCCAGATCTCACCCAGCCCCGGCGCGCTGTCCGCGTCGTCGCGTTTGAGCATCGTGGCGATCGAGGGGCGGGCCAGAAAGCGCGTCGCCAGCGCTTCGGCGGTCACCCCGCAGGAGAGCGCGGTGGCGCCGGCCACGGCACCGGGGATCAGACCTGAAAAGGTCAGCATAACACCGACCAGGGCGATCACCGTCACCCGCATCAGGGTCCCCAGGGTCACCCGCCGGGTCCGGCCGTCGGCGATCAGCACCCCCTGGTAAAAACGTCGCAACCCGATCGCCCCCGGCCAGGGGAGCAGGAACCAGAGCGCCATCCGGGTTTCGGCGGCGACCTCTGGATGCAATCCGAGCAGGCGCACGCCGACCAGTTCGAACACCGGCTCCAACGCCAGCAGCACCAGCAGGAGGATGACACCGAAACTGAGGACGAAGGTGAACAGGCGCAGGCGACGATAGGATTCGGCCCCGCGACAGAGTGATGTCGAGGCGCTTAAAAGCATGATCACCGGGGCTTCGGCAACCAGAGCAAAAGCGTAGGCGACACCGTAAGCCGCCAGGTTGACGACCTCGTTCGGCAGGCGCGCGATCAGCGCCGCCAGCAGCGGCCCCTCGACCGACATCATCAGCCAGGTCAGCGCCAGCGGCAGCCAGAAGAGGAAAATTTTTCGTTGGCTCAGTTGAGCCGGTCTCTCGCTCATAAGCTATCTGAAACTCGTCAGCCGCGTTCACCGGCGTTGAGACAACCGGCGACCCGGAGAATTTTTCCGCAAAAAAACCGCCCCCGGCGACACCGGGGGCGAGCGTTACCTCTGTTTGTCGACAGCTGAGTTCAGCCGCCGATCGAAACCCTGATGCCACGGGCCGCAAAGATCGCCGACACCCGGCCGATATCCTGCGGGCTCGGCTCGGCCAGCCCCTGCTCATCATAGATCCGCCCCAACTTGGCGTGCTTGCCCGCGGCGATGCCATGATAGGGGAGCAGGCTGAGCGGGCGGGGGCCACCGGGCAGGGCGGCGATAAAATCAGCCATGGCTGTGATATTGGCCTCATCGTCATTGACCCCGGCGATCAGCGGCACGCGAATCTGGATTTCCACCGCCGTTTCGGCGAGGGCAACCAGGTTGGCGAGAATTTTTTCGTTGCTGACACCGGTCCACTGGCGATGGCGCTCCGGGTCCATCAACTTGAGATCGTAGAGGAACAGGTCGGTATGCCGCGCCACCTCCAGCAGCACCTCGCGGGCGACACAGCCGTAGGTGTCGACCGCCCGATGGATACCGTGTTCACCGCATTCATCGAGGATGGCGATGAGAAACTCCGGGTGCAACAGCGGCTCGCCGCCGGAGAAGGTCACCCCGCCGCCGGAACTGTCGAAGAAGGGGACCTCCTTCTCGATTTCGAGCAGCAGTTCATGCACGCTGTACGGGCGCCCCGACATCTCGATCGCCCGGGTCGGGCAGATATCGGCGCACTTGCCACACAGGGTACAGAGATCGGGATCGGTGACAATCCCGCCGTTGGTCAGATCGCAGGCTTTTTCCGGACAGACGTAGACACAGGCGTTGCAGTGGATACAGCGGCCGACGGTGTAGAGCTTCTCGACCTTGGGGGAGATGCTTTCCGGATTGTGACACCAGTGGCAGGAGAGTGGGCACCCCTTGAAAAAGATGGTGATGCGGATGCCCGGCCCGTCGTTGATGCAGTAGCGCTTGATGTCGAAAACAAGTGGTTGGTGCAAGGTCTGTCCTTTATCGAAGGTCTGGCCTCAGACCTCCATGTGACGCAGCCGGAACGAAATCAGCAATTGGCATTTTACGATCAAATCGACAAAAACCAACCATCTTTATTCGAACCAACGAAAACCGGCGGGTTTCGCCCCGCCCGGCGAGTTACTTTTCTGACGCGCTCCAGAAAAGTAACCAAAAGAAAGCGCGCGGCTGCGTTCCGGCAACGTCACACGGGAAACAGACACGCTAATTTGCCTTTCGGCTACAGCTCTTCGTTCTGGGTCCGCTCGATGATCTCCTGCTGCAGGTCGTTGTTCATGTCGTTGAAATAGTCGCTGTAGCCGGCCATGCGCACGAGGAGATCCTTGTAATCCTCCGGGCTGCACTGGGCGGCGCGCAGGGTCGCGGTATCGACGATGTTGAACTGGATGTGGTGCCCGCCGAGGGTGAAGTAGCTGCGCACCAGTTGGCCGAGTTTGGCAATGTCCTCGTCGCGCTTGAGCAGGCTCGGCAGGAAGCGCAGGTTGAGCAGGGTACCGCCCGACATGGTCTGGTCGAGCTTGCTCAGGGAGCGGATCACCGCCGGCGGGCCGTTGGTGTCGGCGCCGTGCGACGGCGAGGTGCCGTCGGAAATCGACTTGCCGGCGAAGCGCCCGTTCGGAGTCGCCCCGAGCACTTTGCCGAAATAGATATGACAGGTGGTCGAGAGCATATTGAGGTGAAAACACTCCCCCTTGACGTTCGGCTGCCCTTCGATGGCGGCCAGCAGGTCCTGGTAGACCCGGCCAGCAATGGCATCGGCGGCTTCGTCGTCGTTGCCGAAGAAGGGGGTCTTGTTGACGATCGTCTGGCGCAGGAACTCCTCGCCGGCGAAATCCTTCGCCACTGCGTCGAGCACGCGCTCCATGGTGAAGGTCTGCTGCTCGAAGACGTGGGTCTTGAGTGCCGAGAGGCTGTCGGTCACCGTCCCCAGCCCGGTGCACTGGATGTAGTTGGTGTTGTAGCGCGGCCCGCCGTCGTAATAGTCCTTCCCCTTCTCGATACAGTCTTCGATGACCACCGAGAGGAAGGGGGCCGGGGCGTACTTGGCGAACATCCGGTCGATGTAATTGCTCACCCGCACCTTGGTATCGACGATGAAATTGAGCTGCTTCAGGAAGGCCTGGTAAAGCTCTTCATAACTGTTGAAGCTGCACGGATCGCCGGTCGCGATCCCCGCGATTTTACCGGTGACGGGATCGATCCCGTTGTTGAGGGTGACTTCGAAAACCTTGGGCACGTTGAGGTAGCCGGTCAGGATATAGGCTTCCTTGCCGAAGGCGCCGACCTCGATACAGCCGCTACATCCTCCTTCACGGGCGTCGCGCAGGCTCTTCCCCTGGCGCATCAGTTCGAGGACATAAACATCCGGGTTGAAGATCGACGGGTAACCGTGCCCCTGGCGGATAACGCGGCAGGCGGCGTTGAGGAACCGATCCGGGGTCTTGGCACTGATGTGCACCGAGTTCCCCGGCTGGAGGATGTGCAGCTCCTCGATCACTTCGAGCATGATGTAGGAGACCTCGCTCACCCCGTCGCGACCGTCGGCGGTGATCCCGCCGATGTTGATGTTGGTGAAGTCGTTGTAGGTGCCGCTCTCACGCGCGGTGATCCCGACCTTGGGGGGCGCCGGGTGGTTGTTGACCTTGATCCAGAAACAGCTGATCAGCTCCTTGGCCTGTTCGCGGGTCAGGGTGCCGGCCTTGATCTCGGCGGCGTAGAAGGGAGCCAGGTGCTGGTCGAAGTGACCGGGGTTCATAGCATCCCAGCCGTTCAGCTCGGTGATGGTGCCGAGGTGGACGAACCAGTACATCTGGATCGCTTCGTGGAAGGTGCGCGGCGCATGGGCCGGAACCCGGCGGCAGACCTCGGCAATCGTGCTCAGCTCGGCGGCACGCTGCGGATCGTTCTCCGTCGCCGCCTTCTCTTCTGCCAGTTCAGCATGACGCTCGGCGAAGAGGATCACCGCGTCGCAGGAGATATCCATCGCCTTGAGTTCTTCGAACTTGTCGGTCGCCTCGGGATCGTTGAGGTAGTCGAGGGCAGCGATCTTCTCGGCGATCCGCTGCTTGAAGTCGAGCATCCCGGTCCGGTAGATCTTGCCGTCGAGGGCGGTATGGCCGGGGGCGCGCTGCTCCATGAACTCGGTGAACAGTCCGGCCTCGTAGGCCGCCTGCCACTCCTGCGGCACGTGGCCGAAAATCCGTTCACGCACGGTGCGCCCCTGCCAGTAGGGGATAACCTCGCGGGCGTAGGTGGCGATATCGTCTTCGCTGATGGTGTAGCGCTGCTGATCGCGGGTGTTAAGGACCTCGAAGTCCTCGACACTGTGACAGGTCAGCTCCGGGAAGGTCGGCACCACCTTGGGTGCGGGGCCGCGCTCACCAACGATCAGCTCGTCATCACCGAGGTAAAGGGTCTTCTTTTCGCAGTGATCGAGAAAGTTAAGGGAGCGCAGCACCGGGATCGAATACTTGCCGTAGTTCTCACGGTAAAAGGCGGTCTCGTGCAGGGCGCGCTCGATCGACAATGACGGCTCGGTGTCGACGCTCAACTTGCGCAGGCGCTGGATGCGCGGGTTCATGCCGGGGCCGAGCTGACCCGGTTTCTCGGTGTAAAAATTTCCCTCGGCGGCGGCCTGCCGCTGGGGCTTATCAGTGCTGTTTATCGGTGTTGCCATGGAACCATCCTTGGAGAGAGGTCAGAAGCGACCACATATCCGCTGATTATATGTCGGGGGTTTCACTCAGGACAAGAGCCGGGGAAAAATGTCGTTCGGGGCGAAGCCTTTTTGCCGGAAACGGCAGGATCAGTGAGACATCAGCACCGGAACGGTCATGCTGTGGAGCATGTAGCGCCCCGTCTCTCCCAGGGTCTGGGTCCCGCGCCGCAGCTGTGAGGTCGCGCCCATCACCAGCAGATCGACACCGGCCTCGGCACAGCGATTGAGCAGCAGATCGCCGACGCTCAGCTCACGCCCCGTCACCCGTTTTTCACAGACCGGGGCAAGCTGGTAGAGCGCCAGGTGCTTGGCGATATCTTTGCTGTGCAACTGGTACAGCTCATCCCCCTCGCGCCCCTGAACGCTGATGACGTTGATCTGCTCGGCTTTGCGCAGAATCGGCATGGCGTCGTGCAGGGCCCGAGACGATTCCGAGCCACCGCGCCAGGTCAGCAGAATCCGTTTGAAGTCGCGCGGGAAACTCCCCGCATAGGGGACGATCAGGACCGGGCGCCCGGAACCGAGGACGGCTTTCTCCGGCAGGGTGGCGGGGATACTGCGATCCGGGTCGTCCTCGTCGGTCTGGCTGAGGACCAGCAGGTCGTGGTAATGGGCGTGCAGGTTGATGGCGTTGACGACATCGAGGCGGGACCCGATGCTGTCGAAGCAGATCCACTCGCAGCTCAAGCCAGCATCACTTGCCGCCTTACGGAAGGCCTTTTCGGCCTTCGCCGACGACTGCCGGGGCTGGGTGATGATGTAGATGCCGGTCAACTGCGCCCCCTGGTGTCTGGCCAGATGGGTTGCGACCTCAAGACGCGAGGCGCAGGTCGGGCGGTCATCGACATGAACGAGAATATCCTTGAAATTCATCTGTCACTCCTTCTCGCGCCCGGCGCAGGGCTGTCGCCCGCACGGGCACATCGACAGGGTCAGTGTTTCTTGCCGAGGTAGGCCTCCTGGACCTTTTCCGAGGCGAGCAGTTCGGCCGAGGTGCCGGTGAGAACGATCTTGCCGACGTCGAGGACATAGCCGCGATCCGCGAGCTGAAGCGCGGCCTTGGCGTTCTGCTCAACGAGCAGGACGGTCACCCCCTTGTTGGCGATCTCGCGGATCTGCTTGAAGATCGCCTTGACCAGGATCGGCGCCAGGCCGAGGCTCGGCTCATCGAGAAGCAGCACCTCGGGGTCGCTCATCAGCGCGCGACCGATGGCGAGCATCTGCTGCTCGCCGCCGGAGAGCGTCCCGGCCAGCTGCTTGCGCCGCTCTTCCAGGCGCGGGAAGAGTTCGTAAACCCATTTGAGCGTTTCGCGATTGACCTTCTTCTGGGTATAGGCCCCGAGCAGCAGGTTCTCCTCGACAGTCAGGATACCGAACACCCGCCGCCCCTCGGGCGACTGGCTGACCCCCATGGAGACGATCTTGTGCGCCGGCACCTTGGTCAGGTCGACCCCCTTGAACATGATCGAACCCGCCTTCGCCTTGAGCAGTTGGCTGATGGTCCGCATGGTCGTCGTCTTGCCGGCGCCGTTGGCGCCGAGGATGGTGACGATCTCCCCTTTGCGGACTTCGAGAGAGATCCCCTTGATGGCGTCGATACTGCCGTAGGAAACCTCCAGGTCCTTGATTTCGAAAAACACCTCGCGCTCACTCATCGTCTTCATCCTCGCTGCCCAGGTAGGCTTCAATAACAGCCGGATTGGCCTGGACCTCGGCCGGAGTCCCCTCGGCGATCTTCTTGCCGAAGTTGATAACTGTCAGGTAGTCGGTGATCTCCATGACCATGTCCATATCGTGCTCGATCAGGAGCACGGTCACCCCCTTTTCGCGGATCTTGTAAATGGTTTCAACCAGCCCGAGGGTCTCCTTGTCATTGAGACCGGCCGCCGGTTCATCGAGAATCAACAGGGTCGGCTCGACCGCCATCGCCCGCGCCATCTCGACCCGGCGCTGAATCCCGTACGGCAAACTGTTGGTCGGGGTCGCGGCGAATTCCCCCAGGTTGAAGAATTCCAGCTGTTCCTGAACCTTCAGCCAGTTCTCCTTCTCATCACGCAGCGAGCCGGGGGTCGGGACGATGCCGTGCCACCACTTCTGCGCACTCTTGATGTGGCGCCCGCTCATGATGTTCTCGGCGACGCTCATCTGGCCGAACAGGCGGATCGTCTGGAAGGTCCGGACGATCCCGCGATCGACAATCTGATAGGGGGTCATGCCGCGGATCTCTTCGCCGCGCCAGTTGACCGAGCCCTCTTCCGATTTATAGATGCCGGTGATGCAGTTGAAGACGGTGGTTTTGCCGGCGCCGTTCGGACCGATGATGCCGTAGATCTGGCCGTCCTCGACCTTGAAGCTGAGGTCGTCGACCGCCGTCAGGCCACCGAAGCGCTTGGTGACGTTCTTCAGGATCAGTTCGTTACGCGCCATGGCTGCCTCCCTTGATCAGGTACTTCGGGATCTTGCCGAAGGTGGCGGGCCAGATGCCGCGCGGCCGCAGAATCATCGCCAGGATCATGGCGAAACCGAAGACGAAGTAGCGCCAGGTGGCGAACTCGCGGAAGATCTCCGGAACAACGAACATGACGAAGACCCCGAGCATGACGCCGGGAATCGAGGAGCCGCCGACCAGGACGATACTGAAGAAGAGGACCGAAACGATGAATTCAAAAGCTTCGGGGCTAACCGCCGCGTACTGGGTGGCGTAGACCGTCACGGCCAGGCCGGAGATCCCGGCGCCGAGGCCAAAGGCGAAGACCTTGTAGATGCGGGTATTGATGCCGATACTCTCAGCCGCCAGCTGATCCTCTCGCAGGTAGTGGAGGGCGCGGCCGGCCTTGCTCTTTTCCAGGTTGCGCATCACCCAGAGGGTGAGCAGCAGCACGGCGAAGGCAAAATAGTAAACCGCCAGTTGGCTGGTCAACTTGGCCCCGAACAGGCTCAGGGAGTCGAGCCCGAAGATGCCGTTCGGCCCGCCGGTAACACCGCCGAGGTTGTTCTGCAGCACCTGGACGAAAACGATATTAAAGCCGATGGTGACAACCAGCAGGTAATCGCCGCGCAGGTGAACGATCGGCCCGGCGAGGATGATTCCGAACAGCGCCGGCAGCAGGATTGCCAGCGGAATGGTCGCGAGGATCGGCCAGCCGAACTTGTAGTTAAGGATCGCCGTGATATAGGCGCCCATGCCGAAAAACAGCGCCTGCCCCATGTTGAACATGCCGGCCTTGCCGAGGACGATATCCTGCGACAGGGCGACGACCGAGAAGATCAGAAAGGTGATCGCTACCGCCTGCCAGCGCGGGTTGAGCAGCGTCGGCAGGACCGCCATCACAACAACAAAGAGCGGAAAGACTATGCGTTGGTAATTATTCATCAGACTTTCTCCGCAACCCGCTCACCGAGCAGTCCGGTCGGCCGGACGATCAGGATCACGATCAAAAGGATAAAGGTGAAGGCATCGGCCCAGGTACTCGACACGTAGCCGGCGATGAAGGCGTTGAAGAGGCCGAGGAGCATGCCGCCGAGCATGGCACCGGGGATGTTGCCGATGCCGCCGAGGATCGCGGCGATAAAAGCGTAAAGTCCGTACTGCCACCCCATATTGAAGGTGATGCCGCGGTAGTAGAGGCCGATAAAAAGGCCGCCGATCGCCCCGAGTGACGAGCCGATGATAAAGATCAGGGCGATAATGCTGTTGACGTTGATCCCCATCAGCCGGGCCGCATCCTGGTCGATGGAACTGGCGCGGACTGCCGCACCCATGCGCGTCTTCTCGACGAACAGGTAAAGGCCGACCATCAGGACCAGCGACAGCCCCAGGATCAAGACCTGGATCAGGCTGATGACCACACCGCCGAGGTCCCAGTAGACCTGCGGCACCAGTTCGGGAAAGATCTTCATCCGCGGGCCCCAGATCAGCATGATGCCGTTCTGGATAACGAGGCTGGCGCCGAGGGCCGAAACGACGGCCGAAAGCCGCGGGGCCTCACGCAGCGGGCGATAGGCAACCCGCTCAAGCACAATCCCGACACAGGCCATGATCGCCGCGGTGAGCAGGAAGATCACAACCACCGCCGCCAGCGAGGTCGCCTGCCCCATCACCTGGGTGTAAACGGTCAGACCGACGAAGGCCGAGGCCGCGACCATGTCGCCATGGGCGAAGTTGATCAGCTTCATGACGCCGTAGACCATGGTGTAACCGAGCGCCACCAGGGCGAACATGCTGCCGATGGTCAGGCCGTTGGCGAGCTGTTGCAGAAAAATGTCCATAAAAATGTCTCCGGAAGTGTTTTTCGAACTGCCTTGCACAAGCCAGGCGAGGACCAGAGGGAGGATGAAAGAGATTTCAGCCTCCGACCAGCTGTCCTGAACTCGCCTCTGCAGGGCAGGGGATAGCCCCCGCGGGACCGGGAGCGCCTGCCACAGGGCGCAAAAAGGGCGGGAGAAAAACTCCCCCGCCCCTGTTTTGCGTTCTACAGCTTACTGAACATACTCGTGGGAATAGCTGCCGTCAGCCTGAACCATCTTGACGACGTAAGAACCGCCCTTGCGGTTGCCGTCCTTGGCGAAGGCGATCGGCCCGGTGATCCCCGGCAGCGGCTCGCTCAGGTTCTGCAGGTAGTCAACGGNTAGTCAACGGCTTTCTTGGTATCAAAGCTCTGGTTGGCTTCCATGGCGGCGATGATGGCGCGCATGCCGTCGATGTTCATCAGACCCCAGATCGACGGCGGCATTTCACCATACTTGGCCTGGTAATCGGCGATGAAGCTTTTAGCGATGTCGTAGGGGAGGACATCAGGGGACGGAACGTTGATGATGAACGCGCCGGTGGCCGCCGAACCGGCCAGCTTGACGAAGTCCGGGTTGTCGTTGGCGTCACCACCGATGAAGTCGGCCTTGATGCCGAGAGCCGCCTGCTGAGCACGCAGCTGGCCGCCGTCGGAATAGTAACCGGCGAAGAAGATGGCATCGGGGTTCTTCGATTTGATGTTGGTCAGGACCGGGGTGAAGTTCTGGGAGTCGGCCTTGATCTTGTCGCGCGAAACGACGTTGCCACCCAGGGCTTTGACCGCTGCTTCAGTGGCGTTACCGAGGCCATCGGCGTAGGTGGAGAAGTCGGAGATAACAACAATCCGCTTGTAACCTTTGACCTTGACCATGTAGTTGGCGGCGAACTGGGCTTCGGCGCTGTTCGGGAAGGAGTTACGCAGGAAAGTCCAGTAGCCTTTCTCGGTCAGGGCGTCGGCGGTGCCGTCGGAGGTCTGAAGCACACCGGCGTCAAAATAGGTCTTCTGGGCCGCTTCGGCACAGGTCGAGGTGTAGGAACCGATGACCATCTTGACCCCCTGGTTGACCAGGTCCTTGGCACAGATAGCGGCGGCCATGGCGGTGCCCTGGTCGTCACAGGCGATCACTTCGATCTGCTGACCCATGACGCCGCCCTTGGCATTGATCTGCTCGGCGAGCAGCCGAACGCCGTTTTCAATCCCTTGCCCTTCATTGGCATAGCTGCCGGTAATCGGCGCCTGGACGCCGACCTTCAGCGTCTCTGCGGTAGAAAGTCCTGCCGTCAGGGCCACGGCGCAGAGGGTCAAGAGGATATTGCGGAACGCTTTTTTCATGTGGTGCCTCCTTGTTTGGTTATAGTAAACAGCGTTTTGTCGAAGGTTAACCCTTGCCTTCACGGACGGTCAACGAAAATGTCCGCCTGGCTCGGAACCCTTCCATACGATAGCAGAAAATCGTTTTCAGTGCTTGCTGAGCCCCAACATCTGTTTCAGGGCATGGCTGGCGATACTGGGATTTTCCTTAAGACGGCGCTTCGAGTAGGGGAGCCAGTCCTGACCGAACGGCACGTAGATGCGCAGGCGGTTACCGGCGCCGAGAATCACCTCGCGCAGCTCTTCATCGACCCCGAGGAGCATCTGGAATTCATACTGATCAGGCTTCAGCCCCATTTTACGGATCAGGTTCATCGCTTCAAAGACCAGCAGCTCGTCGTGGGTGGCGATCCCGACATAGGCACCCTGCTCGAAGAGCAACTGCAACGATTCAGTGAAGTTGCGGTTGATGGCGGCCGGGTGCTTCCAGGCGTGAGTTCTGGGCTCGACGTAGATCCCCTTGCACAGGCGATAGTTCTGATAACCGTCATTAAGGTCGGCGACATCGAAGGGGGTACGGCGCAGGTAAGATTGCAGCACGGTACCGACATGACCACGGAAGTCTTCACGCAGGCGGCGGAAGAAATTAAGGGTATCGTCGGTCGTGGTGATATCTTCCATATCGATGCGCACAAAGTTATTCAACGCGGCGGCCTCGCTGACGATCTCGTGAATCAGCCCGAAACAACCCTCCTTGTCGAGGAGCAGCCCCATCTGGGTCGGCTTGATCGACAGGTTGGCATTGAGCTCCTCTGCCGCGATGGTCCTGAGGATTCCGAGAGCATCATCCTTGAAGCCGACCGCCTGGTCGAAGCGGGTAATGAACTCACCGAGGATGTCGATCGTTGTCATCATCCCCTGTTGATTCAACTCGCGACTAACCCGCACAGCGTCGGCCAGGGCCGGTCCGGCAATATACCCCTTGGCAAAATGACTGACGATCGGTTTGGGAACATGCATGATCGTCTTGGATACGGCGTAGTTAAAAAGTGGCACGATTTTTTCTCCGAAAAAAGGAGGTTAAAGGTTCAAGGAAAAAGGAAAAAGGTGAGTCAAAACCTTTAGCCTTTCTCCTTTGCCCTTTTTCCTGACGCGGGATAACTGAAAAACTATTCCGCGTCCATGAACGGATATTCGAAGCTGGTCGGCGGAACAAAATTTTCCTTGATCGCCCGGACAGAGGCCCAGCGCATCAGGTTCTGCTTACTGCCCGCCTTATCGTTCGTTCCGGAGGCGCGGGCACCACCGAAGGGCTGCTGACCGACCACCGCGCCGGTCGGTTTATCATTGATATAGAAATTGCCCGAGGCGTTTTCCAGTTTGGCCATCGCCAGGCTGACAGCCGGACGGTCCTCGCCGAAAATCGCGCCGGTCAAACTGTAGGGAGAGGTCTGATCACACAGCTCAAGGGTTGCCTCATAATCGTCGTCCTTGTAGCAGTACATGGTCATCACCGGACCGAAAATCTCCTCTTCCATGGTTTTGAAATTCGGGTTGCTGGTGACGATCACCGTCGGCTCGACAAAGAAGCCCTTGCTGTCGTCGTAACCGCCACCGATAACGATCTCGGCATCTTCGGCCGCGGCGGCATAATCGATATATTCGGTAATCGTACTGTAAGCGCCCCGATCGATAACGGCATTGCAGAAATTACCAAAGTCGCAGACATCCCCACTCTTGATCCGGCCGATCTGGGCGTTCAATTCAGCCAGCACCGGTTCCCACAGAGATTCCGGAATATAGGCACGCGAGGCCGCGGAGCATTTCTGCCCCTGATATTCAAAGGCGCCGCGCACGATGGCTGTCGCCAGGGCCGCGACATTGGCCGAGTTGTGAGCGAAAATAAAATCCTTGCCGCCGGTTTCGCCGACGATCCGCGGATAGGTCTTGTACTTGTCAGCGGCAATGTTGGCACCGATCTGCTTCCACATGCTCTGGAATACCGCGGTGCTCCCGGTAAAGTGAATGCCGTTGAAGTCGGGGCTGTCGAGGCAAACATTGCCAACGTCGCTACCGGAGCCGGGAACGAAATTGATGACGCCGTCAGGCAGACCGGCTTCCTGAAGCAATTTCATGAAGTAGTAGGGTGCAAAGACGGCGGATGAGGCCGGCTTCCAGACGACGGTATTACCCATGATCGCCGGCGAAGTCGGCAGGTTTCCGGCAATGGCGGTGAAATTGAACGGAGCCACGGCAAAGACAAACCCCTCGAGCGGACGATGCTGGACATAGTTCCAGATCGGCGGCGGAGAGTGCAGCGGCTGCTCGGCATAGATCTGGCCGGCGAAGAAGACGTTGAAACGGAGGAAATCGATCAGCTCGCAGGCGGAGTCGATCTCGGCCTGGAACGGGTTCTTGCTGATATTGAGCATGGTCGCGGCATTGATCAGAAAACGGTAAGGTCCAGCAAGCAGGTCAGCGGCTTTCAGAAAGATGGCCGCGCGCTCTTCCCAGCGTAACGCTTCCCAGACAGGTTTGGCCGCCATGGCCGCGTCGATCGCCAACTGTACTTCAGCGGCACCGGCCTTGTGGTAGGTTCCAAGGGTGATGCTGTGATCATGCGGGCAGGCTATCTTGGCGGTGTTGCCCGTCCGGACCTCTTTGCCGCCGATGATCAGCGGAACCTCGATCTGACGTGATTTAAGCTCTTCCAGCGCGTCCTTCAGTTTACCCCGTTCCGGGGAGCCGGGAGCATAGGACAGGACCGGCTCGTTCTGCGGAAACGGAATGGTGATGGCAGCGTTGTTTAATAGATTCATAGTTGACTCCATTGATCCTGGTTGGGTAATTCCGCGCCGACAAGGGCGCTACGTAGTCTTTTGCCTGCTGATACCCAAGCAGCAAATAAAATGCCAAACCTCCTATCCAATTAATGACAATGCGCCATCCCCACAATTGGAATAACAATTAAAATAATTATTTTAGCTAGTTAAAAAAGGTGAGAAACTTGGAGACTCTCTATTCTTTCCGCCCTTACCGTCCAGATACGATTGTGCGGAGAGCCTCGTTATGCAAATACGCATAATGAGGCTCTATAAAATCCTGCGGCGGAAGCATAACGCCCGAATCGGCCGTGGGCGGGACGACCAATTTTCGTCAGTGCCTATCCGGACATGTTGGAGATTAGTTGAGATTGTGCTTTTTCAGTTTCCGGGCGATCGTCGATTGGTTAACCCCGAGGGCAGCGGCCATGTCGGTCTGGTTGCAGAAACGCTCGCGGGCCTCGCTCAACAGCTGCTTCTCGACATCGTCAAGGACCTCCTGCAAAGTTTTATCCCCCTGCCACTGCAGCTGCTGAATGGTCTGCTCCAGACCGCCGGCAACCAGCTCGGCAGGCAGATCGGTCAAACCGATCATCTCGGTCTCGGTCATGACGACCAAGCGTTCACAGAGGTTCATCAGTTCGCGGACATTGCCTGGATAATCGTAATGAGTCAACACGTCCAGGGCCGCCCGGGTCAGGCGTTTCGGTTGGCCGCTGGCGACACTGAACTGTTCGATATAGTGACGCAGCAGCGGCACCAGGCACTCCCCCCGCTGGCGCAGCGGCGGTACGCTGAGCGGAATGACGTTGAGGCGATAGTAGAGATCGAGACGGAAACGCCCGGCGGCGACCATCTCCTTCAGATCACGGTGAGTCGCGGCCAGAATCCGGACATCCACCCGACGACTGCTGGTCCCACCGAGGCGAACAACCTGACCATCTTCGAGGAAACGCAGCAGCTTAACCTGCGAGGCCAGCGGCAGCTCGGCGATTTCATCGAGAAAAAGAATGCCGCCGTCGGCCAGTTCAAAGTGGCCCGGCTTTCCCTTGTCACGAGCGCCGGTAAAAGCCCCTTTTTCGTAACCGAACAACTCCGCTTCGATCAGGGATTCGGGGATCGCACCACAGTTGATCTTGATCAGCGGGCTGTCACTGCGTGTTGAATGCTGATGAATGAGATCGGCGATCAAGCCCTTACCCACCCCCGACTCTCCAAGGATAAGAACACTGGAATCCGCGGCGCTGACTTTGATCGCCTGTTCAAGAGCCTTGACCATGGACGGGCTACGGGCGATCACACGGCGTGCTTCAAGGGCAGCCTGCTGTTGCTCCAGAATCTGGTCGCGAAAGATGTTGGCTTTCGCCTCCTGCTCTTCGATTTCGCGCTGCAAACGGTCGATTTCAGTGATATCACGCTCACTGACGACGATACGTTCCAGCTCCCCGACATCGTTGCACACCGGAGTAGCGATCGACATCAATTTACGTCCGGCCTTGTTCTGCATCAGGGTCACGACGTCCCCCGTCCGACTGGTTTCCAGAGCTGCCGAACGATCGATAAACCCGGCATCAATCAGCTCACTCATGTTGCGTCCGACAATATCACCGGAGCTGACCTGGTGAATCCTTTCTGAAGCCGGATTCATACGGATGACGTTTGCCGCGCCATCACAGACGAAGAGACCGTCTGAAGAGGAGTCGATAATGGCATCAAGTTCCCGCGAAAGCGAAGTCAGGGATGGAAGCCGGCGACTCATACTCTCGACCAGTCGACTTTCCACCAACACGCAAACCGCCCCTGTGCGCTTTTCACCCTGCAGAATCGGATTGATCTGAACCAGAATCTCCCTGTTATTGATAACCAGAGGCGCTTCATTTGACGCCTGTTTGGCACTGACAACGGGATTCGCCATGTTCCAGAGCGCTGGAAGTGTGGTCGTGAGCAGGGTGTTGTCCGCCAGGTTGAGCCATTTACGCGCCAACCGGTTGACCAGAACCGCCCGGCCGGCGCAGTCGACCAGCAGCAATCCGCGGCCAGCCGCATCGAATATCTTGCGCAGAAAGGCGAGCGCATCAACATCAAGCTTGTGAAAATCGAGCATGGGGACACCTCGGGGAAAAATGAAGACGCAGCCATTATGCCAAATCGCATATTATATGCAACATCGAATAATAACATTGCCACAAAGCTCCGGACAAGCACCGCCCGTGCACCGACAAACAAAACCAGTATTTTCATGGCCCCGTTCGAGTCGTCAGCCCTTTCAACCGACTCCCGAACCAGTGGTGAAAGTGCAATTCCACCCCCCCTTCCCCCCGATGAGCATTTCTGGCATGATTAAATTATCAGAAAAAACTCTAGCATATGAATTTCACTATATTTTTTCGAATCGCTGATTAAATTTATGTTACAGACCAGCGGCTCCGGCACCATTAAGGAGAGCAGACATGAGACAAATCATCACTAAATTCATCGAGGTCGAGGAGATCGCTGCCCTGACCTATGAGGAGTTCGCCAGGAACGGCAGCTGCGACCCGAACCTGGAGCGGGTCTGGCAGGAGATGGCGAAGGACGAACACGACCATGCGATGCAACTGAAGTTTGCCCTGCGCCTCCCCTTCTATCAGACCTTCGACGGTTTTTCCGACCGCTGCCCGAATCCCGAGGAGGCCAAGTGTTTTGTCGATGCCGCCTACAACAAAGCTCTGCTCGGTACGCAAACGCCGCAGGAGATGCTCGACGCCGCTCTGGAAATTGAAAACCGCCTGCTGAAGATCCATGCCGTTTACGTGCTGCTGTTCAAAGAACCGGAACTGTTGAAACTCTTCAAAAGCCTGGCCCGGGCCGATGAGATCCACGTTCAGCGCCTGGAAGATTTTGCCAGAAGCTATCGCGAGCGCCATTCCGCCGGCTGACGATTAACGCCCCCCCCCAGCCACCATCTTCAACATCACTATCCAGACCAATTCCCCCCTTGCTTGATGCAATAAAAGGGTCTAACATCCCATTTTGTGCATTTGCTCGAAAAACACCTTCCCTATATATTGTTTTTCATATATTATCGTTGTGATTTTCTACCTGAAGCATTACCATGCGCAGGTTTGACAACGACTAAAGTTATTCACGGAGGAACCGATGGCCGAGCCATTTAAACTCACCCCCAGCAGCCTGACAGAACATTTCAACCCAGCCTGGTTTGCCGCGGTCATGGGTACTGCAGTCATCCCACTGGCACTCTCATTCGTCAAGGCCTCATGGGTTCAACCCTTTGCCTTTGCCTGCGTGCTGTTTTCGGTGCTTGTCTTCCTGCTGTTCATGATCCCCTGGACAGCCAAATTCTTTCTTTATCCAGCGAGCGTGCGCAAGGACTTCAATCATCCGATCGCCTCGAATTTCTTTCCGACCATGCCGATCGCGTTGATCCTCTTCGCCCTGAACCTGATGAAGTTTCAGACCCTGTTCTTCAGCAAGGAGATCTCGCTACAGC
>PKUG01000173.1 GCA_002869665.1 Desulfuromonas sp.
CAAAGCCCGGCGACTCCTTGCTTACCAGCCGAAGGTGAAACTCGAAGAGGGGTTGGCCATTATGATCGACTGGATAAAGTCTCGCGGACCCCGTCCATTTTTACACAATGTGGACCTGGAAATAGACGGGCCGCTGGCGCCGAAAACATGGTCGAAGAAAATCCTGTAACAAGGGCCGCCACACTTTTGGCAGAGGCCAAAGCCCTGGAGGGGCGGCTGCATCTGCCCGGCGTACGCGATGACTATCGTGCTCGACTGGAGCATGTCGTTCGGTTGGCTAAAAATGCTCTGGACAGCGTAATGGAAAGCCGGGAGGTTGAGCTCCTCCAATCGGTGTTGCTCCAGGCCCAGGCGGCTCGTGCGGAGGATGCGCGCTATGGTGCCGGGCAGCTTTCGCGTGGATCTCAGCGGGCACCGACATTGGCAGACTGTGAAGACGGTTGGCAACGTGTTGAGGAGATTGTTTGCACTGCTGAAGAGGCGGCAGTGGATGCCGCACGGCTGGCCCGGCGACTTGATACGGCCAGAGCGAGAGAATTTGCCCGCAGAGCTGAGGTCGCCGCACAAGCCGCCAGGCAAATCGTCACAGAGCGGAACCGCGCCTATACCTTTCATGCTGATCCCGGTTTTTCCTTTGGTGAAGGCTGGTACCTGGCTGCCGCGGCATTGTTAGCCCGCATTCCTCACATGCAATCTACTGCGAAAGCGGCAAGCACTCTATCTGCCGCGTTGCAACCGGAAAAACGTTCTAGACAGACTGACCCGTATGCCTGCGAGTGTTTTTCCGATCGCGCCTGGCATCTACAGCACTTGCCACCATCTCGCGACGATCGTTGTGAGAAAAGCGGGCTTGCCAGCCTTCCTATCCAGATCAAACCCGGTGCTGCCCAGGAATTGCAGGCCAGGCGGTTTCTTCTTGATGCCGGGTTGGAAGGCTCCCTGCGCCCTTATCGACCTCGTCCTGCGAGTCCCAAGCATCTGACGCATATTATTGCTGAGGCTTTTCGTAATGACGCCTCGTCAGCGCAGACCACCCTGCGTGCAGCGTTTCTTGGTGATGATGAGCCAGCGGCATCTTTATCATCATGGGTCGATGGCAAGGCAGGAGGGCGACCAGAGCCGAAGCTACTGCTTTGGGTCCGAACGGGTGATCACGATACTGAACGCAATACTTGTTTCGACGAGTTGCAGCAGCTGGCTGAACTGGTTATGAACGCCGGACTTACCCCTGTTTTTTTCGGTGATGCCGTTCCTGCGGATCTTGTTCCCACAAATGCAGTCAACCTGACCCTGTGCTGGAAAGAGCCGCTCTTCCAGGGGGCGGATATGCGCCGGGCGCAACTGCAACTGTTTGAAGAGTTGAAATGTCGCCATGGACTGGTGGGCCAGATTGGTGTGACGACTGCCGGCATGGATGGCCCGGCGCTGATGGGGTTGCCGACCATTTATCTTACCCGGGAGCCTAACGTCCGTCTGGGCAAGTGGGTGGGTGTCGTGCCGGGATATCAGGAGGTCGTGCGGATGCCGGGTTACTTTGAAATCGTTCGCACCGTCCTGCAGCAATGGCAGCAGTGAGTTTAGGCATTGTCGGTCACCAGCGCCAGGCTTTTTTAATGACCTTCCGCTAGCAATCTCCTTCGCAATGGAAACGGCCCGATTCATCTGAATCGGGCCGTTTTTCTTTGTAAATAATCGTGCGAGATAGTTTTCTCATGACCTAATCCGCGTAGTTTTGTGTGTTAGAATTGAAACGAGCGGTTTTGGTAACGAGATAACTTCTTTTATTTTTGTGACGTGATGGCAATAAAATATAACCAAATAAGGTATGATTGATTATCGATAAAGTTCACCAGGTAAATAATTCTTTAACGGGCAAATTTTAAAAGTCAGCAAATTGAAAAGTCGGAAAGAGGAACACTCAGGAAGAGACAGAAAATTACTGGATTTATCAGGCTGACAAGGACGTTGTGCTGATGTCTCAAAACGCTGAAATTCCAACACCTGAAGTGACTCAAACTGAGCCGGCAACAATTTCCGAGGCCTTTGACGGCTTTGATCCGTTGTTGGAATCGCTACTGATTGTTGTTTCCCTCTCTGGTGGTGTGTTGAGCCGGGAGGCCGCGCTTGCCGGTTTGCCCCTCGAGAATGGTCGGCTAACCCCGTCTCTTGTTGATCGTGCTGCGTTGAAAGGCGGGTTGTCCTGCCGTATCGTACGTCAACCTTTGCAGCGCCTGAACACCCATCTTTTCCCCGCGCTATTGGTGCTCAAAGAGCATAAAGCTTGTGTCGTCGTCGGCTATGATAGCAAGAAAGCTGAAGCGACAGTCATCTTCCCCGAACATCCAGACGCCCGGGTCGAAATACCCCTGAATACGTTGCGTCAACTCTACACCGGGCGGGTACTTTACCTGCAGCAGCGGTTCAAGTTTGACAGCCGGGTTCCCGAAGTCGGCAAGGTGAAGAGCCGCCACTGGTTCTGGGGCGTGCTGAGAGAAAACTTTGCGCTTTATCGCGATGTCATGCTGACAGCTTTCTTCCTCAGCCTTTTTGCCCTGGCGATGCCGCTCTTTGTCCGCAACGTCTATGACCGGGTTG
>PKUG01000158.1 GCA_002869665.1 Desulfuromonas sp.
CCACCTCGGTAGGCTACGGCGCCGCCTTCGGCGGGGTGGCGGCCCTGCTCGGGATGCTCAACTCCTGCGCCAGCGGAGTCACCGTGGTCAATATCGACAACGGCTTCGGTGCCGCCTTTGCCGCAAATCGGATTAATAAACAATAGGCTTTAGGAGCGAGGCCCGAGGAACAAGGTCTGACCTAGGACCTGGAGCCGAGAACCTGCTTCATAGGGATTTGATATGAAAACCCTCTACCTCGATACCTTCTCCGGCATCTCCGGTGACATGTTCCTCGGCCTGCTTGTCGACCTCGGCCTCGACCTGCAGCAGCTTGAGACGGAACTGGCCAAGCTGCCGATTTCCGGCTACCGGCTCGAAACCAGGCGTGAACAGCGCCACGGCATCGCCGGCTGCCGCCTGCAGGTTCATTGCGAAGAGACCCATCATCATCGGCACTGGAGCGGAATCGACCGCATGCTGGCCGACAGCGAGCTGGCACCGCTGACCAAACAACGGGCACGCAACTTCTTCCGCCGTCTCGGCGAAGCAGAGGCCAAGGTCCACGGCATCAACATCGACAAGGTCCATTTCCATGAAGTCGGCGCCGTCGACGCCATCGTCGACCTGACCGGTGCGGCCATCGGCCTTGAGCTGCTCGGCATCGACCGAATTCTCTGTTCCCCCCTGCCGTTCTCGCGCGGTATGAGCCGCTGCGCCCACGGCATGCTCCCCCTTCCCGCCCCGGCGACGCTGGAAATCCTTGGCGGCAAACCGGTCGTCGACAGCGGCTGTGAAAAGGAGCTGGTGACTCCGACCGGCGCGACCATCGTCGCCGAACTGGCCGAATTCGGCGCCTTCCCCGCCCGCCCGCTCGGGCGCGTCGGTTACGGTGTCGGCGGCTGGGAACTCGAGGATCGCCCCAACCTGCTGCGCGGGATTCTTTACGAAGAGGACACGCTGGCGGAAACCCTGAGCGACCGGATCACCCTGCTGGAAACCCACATCGACGACAGCACGGCGGAAGAGCTGGGGGATCTGCTTGAGCAGCTCTTCGCCGCCGGAGCCCTGGATGCCGGGTACAGCCCATTGCAGATGAAAAAGAACCGCCCCGGACAACGGCTGACCGTGGTCAGCAACCCGGAGCGGGCGCCCGAACTGGCCGGTTTAATCCTGCGCCAGAGCAGCGCTATCGGCGTCCGCAGCAGCTCCTGCGAGCGCTACATCCTCGAACGCCGTAGCGCCACGGTAACGACCAAGTGGGGGAGCGCACGGGTCAAGCTGATCTATGCCGGTAACGAGTTCCTGCGCCTGACACCAGAGTACGAAGACTGCCGCCTGCTGGCCCGCAGCAGCGGGCTGGCGCTGCACCAGATTTATCACCAGGTGGAGGCTGCGGCCCAGGCCCAGCTCGACCTGTCCAACACGGGGGAAAACCATGACTGAACCATTGCCCGAGGACTACGTCCGCTATCGCCAGCCGATCCTGTTCCTTGCCAGCAATGCCGGCCTCGGCTATGCGCCGGTCGCCTCAGGGACCTTCGGGACCCTGGCCGGGATCCCGGCGTTTTACTACATCTCACGTTTCCCCTGGGTGCTCCAGCTCTTCACCCTGGTCGCCCTGCTCTTCCTCAGTTTCTGGGTCTGCGACCTGGCAGGACGGATCTACGCGGAAGCGGACGATGGCCGGATTGTCATCGATGAACTGGTCGGCTACCTGATCACGGTTGCCTTCCTCCCCTTCTCCTGGGGCACGGCGATTGTCGCTTTTTTCTGGTTTCGCATCTTCGACATCCTCAAGCCGCCGCCGGTCAGCTGGTTCGACCGCGAAATGAAGAACGGTATCGGCGTCACCCTGGATGACGCCGCTGCCGGCATCTACGCGGCGATCGGCCTGCGCCTCTGCCTGGCCCTGTTCAGCTGAAACGGATTGACCATGAACGATTACGATATTGCCGTGCTGACCACCGGCGACGAGCTCCTGAGCGGCGAACTGACCGATACCAATACCGGCACCATCGCCGAAATTCTCGCCCTGAACGGTTTCCGCCTGCGCTGCTCGCTTTCGGTTCCAGACCAGGAGAAAGAGATATCCGCCGCCCTCAGCTACCTGGTTGGACATGCGCGTTTCGTTATCGTCACCGGCGGCCTCGGTTCGACGGTCGACGACCTGACCGCCCGTGCCGCCGCCCGCACCCTTGGTCAGCCGCTGGTCATCAACGAAGAAGCGCTGGCGATGGTCCGTGCCTGGTTCGCTGCCCGTAATCTTCAGATGGAACCGAATAACGAACGCCAGGCGTTGCTGCCACAACAGGCGCAGCCGCTGCGCAACCGCCAGGGCACCGCTCCCGGCTTTTACCTGTCTCACCAGGGCTGCGAACTCTTTTTTCTCCCCGGAGTGCCGAAGGAGATGAAACCGATGTTCGAGCAGGAGGTCCTGCCCCTCCTGCGGCGCCGGGTTCGCGATGCCGTGCCGCTGCAGCAACGGATCTACAAGCTATTCGGACTGGCGGAACCGCGTATCGACCGGATGATCCCCCATCACCGGTTGCCGCCGGGGGTCAACGTCGCCTTCGGCCTCGACTACCCGCTGGTGCTGGTCAAGCTGCGGGCCGGTGGCCGCGAGGCAAACGATCTGCTCGACCAGGCCGAAGCCCTGCTGATCCGCGAACTGGGGGATCACATCATGGCCCGCGACGGCGAAACCCCGGAAGGGATGGTCGGAAAAATGCTGACCGGCGCCGGCCTCACCCTTGCCCTGGCCGAATCATGCACCGGCGGTCTGCTCGCCGCCATGCTCACCAGCCAACCGGGAGCCTCGGCCTTCCTCGAACGCGGAGCCGTCACCTACGCCGACAGCGCCAAGCAGGACTGGCTGAAGGTTCCACCCCAGATCCTTCAACAATACGGTGCGGTCAGCGAACAGTGCGCCCGGGCCATGGCAGCCGGGCTACGCAAAGCGAGCGGCACCGATCTCGCTGTAGCGATCACCGGGATCGCCGGCCCCGACGGCGCGACAGTGGACAAGCCGGTCGGCACGGTCTACATCGCCCTCGCCGCCGAAAATGGCGTCCACGCCAAACGCTACCAGTTCTCCGGCGACCGCAACCGGGTTCAACGCATGAGCGCCTTCATGTCGCTGGAATGGATCCGGCGCTTTGCCCTGCAACACATGGAACGCGAGCGGGATCAGCACGGCAGTCGTTTATGAACAAAGCCAAGATTGTCATACTTTAATAACCCTCGACAGAAGTAACAAAAAGTTTTAATCTTATATTTCGCTTGCGAGGGGGCATTCGGGGGAACTTTCCACCGATGGCAGCACAGGCATATGTCATTTTCCGACACAGGCATGTGTCATCGTGCTGATCAGCGAAGCCCGTATTTTCCAATCCATTTTAAAGTGATTCGATAGAGCACACTGGAGGAGACAGATGTCCGACGACAACCGTAAACGCGCACTCGACCTAGCCATGAGTCAGATCGAAAAACAGTTCGGCAAGGGGAGCATCATGCGCCTCGGGTCCGACTATCAAATGCCGGCCGTAGAGATCATTCCAACCGGGTCGATCAGCCTCGACCTGGCCCTCGGCGTCGGCGGGATTCCCAAGGGGCGCATCATCGAAATCTTCGGCCCGGAGTCCTCCGGTAAAACCACCCTGGCCCTGCATCTCGTGGCCGAAGCGCAGAAACGCGGCGGGGTCGCAGCCTTCGTTGACGCCGAGCACGCCCTCGACATCCAGTACGCCCAGCGCCTCGGCGTCAAGGCGGATGACCTGCTCGTCAGCCAGCCGGACACCGGCGAACAGGCCCTGGAGATCACCGAAATGCTCGTCCGCAGCGGCGCCATCGATGTCCTCGTCGTCGACTCCGTCGCCGCCCTGACGCCGCGCGCCGAGATCGAAGGGGAGATGGGCGATTCCCACATGGGTCTCCAGGCCCGGCTGATGTCCCAGGCGCTGCGCAAACTGACCGGTATCGTCAGCAAGTCGCACTGCTGCATCATCTTCATCAACCAGATCCGCATGAAGATCGGCGTCATGTTCGGCAACCCGGAAACCACCACCGGCGGCAACGCGCTCAAGTTCTACGCCTCGGTCCGGCTCGATATCCGTCGCATCTCGGCCCTCAAGCAGGGGGACGAAGTCATCGGCGGGAGGACCCGGGTCAAAGTGGTCAAGAACAAGGTCGCACCGCCGTTCAAACAGGCCGAATTTGACATCATGTACGGCACCGGGATCTCCCGCGAAGGAGATGTCCTTGATCTTGGCGTCGATAATGATATCGTAGAGAAGAGCGGCTCCTGGTACTCCTACGCCGGCGAACGGGTCGGCCAGGGGCGCGAAAACGCCAAGCAGTTCCTCAGGGAACACCCGGAGACAACCAACGAAATCGAGGCCAAGCTGAGAGAGCTCTACGGCATCGGCGACGGCCCGGCGACCGCCGAAGAGCAGGACTAAGCAACGCCGAAGGCATGCGACCGGCAGCTCGCCGGCATGACAAACTGAGAAGTCGAACAGGGATGGATTTATGACGCTCAACGAAATTCTCGGCCTTGCGCTGCAGGCCAACACCTCGGACATCCACATCAAGGCGGGGCTCCCCCCGGTGTTCCGGATCGACGGCAACCTGCGCCCGTTGCCGAAAGCGCCACGCCTGACTGCCGATGCCGTGCGCAGTATGTGCGAAGCGATCATGAACGAACGCCAGCGGGTCAAGTTCGATGAACTCGGCGAAGTCGACCTGGCCTACGGCGTCCCCGGTCTGGGGCGTTTCCGGGTCAACGTCTTCCTGCAGCGTAACTCGGTCTCCGCAGTATTCCGTGCCATCCCTTATAAAGTGGCGACCCTCGACGACCTGGTCATGCCACCGGTCTTGAAGAAAATCGCCAGTGAACCGCGCGGCCTGGTCCTGGTCACCGGGGCCACCGGTAGCGGTAAGTCGACGACTCTGGCGGCCATGATCGACCATATCAACACCACCCGGACCGCCCACATCGTCACCGTCGAAGACCCGATCGAGTACCTGCACCGGGACCGCAAGTGCATTATCAACCAGCGCGAAGTCGGTTTCGACACCCACGGTTTCGCTCCGGCCCTCAAGAGCGCCCTGCGCCAGGACCCCGATGTTATCCTCGTCGGCGAGATGCGTGATCTCGAAACCACGGAAACCGCCCTCGCGGCAGCCGAGACCGGCCACCTCGTTCTCTCGACCCTGCACACGATCGACGCGCCGGAGACGATCACCCGGATCATCTCCATGTTCCCGCCGCACCAGCAGCGCCAGATCCGCCTGCAATTGTCAAATGTTCTCAAAGGGGTCATCTCCCAACGGCTCGTGCCACGGATCGGTGGTAAGGGGCGGGTTGCCGCCGTCGAAGTCATGATCTCCACGGCCCGCGTCCGCGAGTTGATCGACGACCGGGAGAAGACCGTCTATCTCAAGGACGCCATCGCCCAGGGCTACACCACCTACGGCATGCAGACCTTCGACCAGGCCCTGATGAACCTGGTCAAGAGCGAGGACATCACCTACGAAGAAGCCCTGCGTCAGAGCTCCAACCCCGACGACTTCAAGCTCAAGTATTCCGGCATCGACTCTTCCGACTCGTCCTGGGACGCCTTCGAAGAAGGGCGCCAGAACGATAAGGTCATCACCAGCGAAGAAGAGTTGAAAGAGTCCACCAAATCAGCGAAAATTGAGCGCTTCTGATCCCTTCGCTGCAGCCTTGCGGCTGCTCACCAAACGCGATCGTAGTGAAACCGAACTGCGCAGCAAACTGGCGCAGTTCGGTTTTTCCGTATCCGCCATCGACGCAGCCATCGCCAGATGCCGCGAGTTGAACTATCTCAACGACGAACGTTACGCCCGGGAACGCGCCCGCAGCCTGCTGCGTAACGGCCGCGGGGTCGGACGCAAAATTGCCCTTGACCTGAAGTCCCGTGGGATTTCGGCAGAGATTGCCCATCAGGCGCTTGAAGATGCGGAGCAGGAATATTCTTCCACCGAAATCCTGAGCGACCTGCTTGAGCGGCGCTTCCCCAACTTCGACTATACTACGGCCGACGACCGGGAACGCCGCCGGGTGGTCTCATTCTTCCAGCGCCGGGGGTTCCCCCTCGACCAGATCTTCTCAATTCTGAAATCCCGCGACTGAATTTCAGCCCCCCGATTCGTCATCCCCGGCGGCAAGGAGCTGTCCACAAATACATTTTCCCCGCATTTTCGGCTCATTTGCTCTTTTCAAGGCCGCACAGTTGCACTATTATCCGTCTTTCAATCTCGTTTCGGCATCCTTTTCATATAGTTTCATCCGAGAGGTTTCATCATGACTGGAAATGAAATTCGCGCCCGGTTTCTCAAATACTTCGAAGATCGGGGTCACACCGTCGTCTCCTCCTCTTCGCTCGTTCCCCACAACGACCCGACCCTGCTGTTCACCAACGCGGGGATGAACCAGTTCAAGGACTGTTTCCTCGGCGACGAGAAACGCGACTACGTGCGCGCGACAACCTCGCAAAAATGTGTCCGCGCCGGGGGGAAGCACAACGACCTGGAGAATGTCGGTCGCACCGCCCGTCACCATACCTTCTTCGAGATGCTCGGCAACTTCTCCTTCGGCGATTACTTCAAGAAAGAGGCGATTGCCTACGCCTGGGAATTCCTCACCAAAGAAATGCAACTCGACATCGATCGCCTCTATGTCTCGGTCTATACCGACGATGACGAAGCAGCTGACATCTGGCACAAGCAGGAAGGTGTCCCGCGTGAGCGGATTTATCGTTTCGAGGAAGACAACTTCTGGTCGATGGGCGATACCGGCCCCTGCGGCCCCTGCTCGGAAATCTTCTACGACAACGGCCCCGAGGTTGGTTGCGACTCACCGGATTGTGAAGTCGGCTGCGACTGTGACCGCTTTATGGAAATCTGGAATAACGTCTTCATGCAGTTTGATCGCCAGCCCGGCGGCGAACTGATTCCGCTGCCGAAGCCGGCGGTCGACACCGGGATGGGGCTTGAGCGCCTGTCGACGGTCATGCAGAAGGTTCACTCCAACTACGACACCGACCTGCTGCGCGACATCATCGCCTACATCGAAGAACTCTCCGGCAAAACCTACGGCGGTAACGAGGAGAATGACGTCTCCATGCGTGTTATGGCCGATCACAGCCGGGCTACCGCCTACCTGATCGCCGACGGCGTGCTGCCGAGCAACGAGGGGCGCGGCTACGTCCTGCGGCGGATCATGCGCCGGGCGATGCGCCACGCCAAGATGCTCGGGTTCGAGAATCCGGTCCTGTTCAAGACCGCCGGATTCGTCCTTGACTTCATGGCCAAAGCCTATCCGACCGAAGCGGCACGCAAGGATTTTGTCGCCAAGGTCGTTCAGAACGAAGAAGAGCGTTTCATTCAGACCCTCGGCAACGGTCTGCGGATTCTCCAGGACGAGGTCGCCCGGCTGGCGGAAAACGGCGAGAAGACCATCCCCGGCGAAACCGTTTTCAAGCTCTACGACACCTACGGCTTTCCGGTTGACCTGACCGCCGATATCGTCGAGAAAGACGGCTACAGCCTCGACGAAGAAGGGTTCGAGACCTGCATGGACGCCCAGCGCGCCAAAGCCCGGGAGCATTGGAAAGGCTCCGGCGAGGAGAAGGTTTCAACCATCTACAAGCAGCTCGTCGAAAAAGGGGTCAAAACCTGCTTCAGCGGCTACGAGAAACTGGTCGACCAGGGAGAGGTCCTCGCCCTGATCCGCCAGGGAGAACTGACCGATGAGGCCGTTTGTGGCGAAACAGTCGAAGTTATCACTGCGGCAACTCCCTGCTATGGGGAGTCGGGCGGCCAGGTTGGCGACCACGGTGAGCTGACCACAGCTGAAGCGACTCTGCGCATCACCGATACCAGGAAGCCGCTTGAGAACCTGATTGTCCATGTCTGCGAAGTCGTCACCGGAGCCATCAAGGTCGGAGCGACAGCAGAGATTAAGGTCGATGTCGACCGGCGCCAGCGCACGGTCCTCAACCACACTGCCACCCACCTGCTCCAGGCGGCCATGCAGAAGATTCTTGGTGATCATGTCAAGCAGGCCGGCTCGCTCGTCACTCCGGAACGCCTGCGTTTCGACTTTACCCACTTCTCTCCGGTGACGCCTTCAGAACTGCTGGCCATCGAAGAGGAGGTTAACACCCAGATCCGGGTCAATGCCGATGTCGGTTCCCGGGAAATGGCTGCGGCCGATGCCCAGGCCGCCGGTGCCATGGCCCTGTTTGGTGAGAAATACGGCGATGTCGTCCGCGTCATCAATGTCGGCGATTACAGCATGGAACTCTGCGGTGGTACACACGCCGAAGCAGCCGGGGATATCGGCCTGTTCCGTATCATCAGCGAAGGGGGTATCGCCGCCGGCGTCCGCCGGATCGAGGCGGTCACCGGGGCCGCAGCCCTGGCCCTGGTTCAGCAACAACAGCAGACCCTCCAGCGCCTGGCCGATCTGGTGAAGTCCGACCCGCAGAAACTGGAACAACGGGTTGAGAAGATGCTCGAACAGCAGAAGGAACTGGAGAAGGAACTTGCTCGTCTGCAGGACAAGGTCAATGCCGCCCGTAGCGGGGAACTGCTCAATCAGGCTCAGGATATTGCCGGGGTCAATCTGCTCGCCGTCAAGGTTCCCGGTGTCGACGGCAAAGGGCTGCGTGAATTCTCCGACCAGCTGCGCGACAAGCTCGGCTCCGGTGTCCTGGTTCTGGTTGCCGAAGCCGACGGCAAAGTAGCCCTGCTCGTCGCCGTCACCAAGGACTTGACCGCCAAAGTCAAAGCCGGAGATCTGATCAAACCGCTGGCGGCAATCGTCGGCGGCCGTGGTGGTGGCAAACCGGAACTGGCCCAGGCCGGTGGTGCCGATGTCGCGAAGATTGAAGCTCTGCTTCAGGCCGCCCCGCAGCAATTGGCGGCGTTGCTCGCCTGATTTTCCAGCCGTAAGTCTCAGTAAAACAATTTCACCCGAAAAAGCGAAGCAACCGGTGGACAACCCCGGTTGCTTCGCTATATTTGAACAATCATTTTTTACCGCGGTATCGACAGCTATTGAAGGGGGGGGGTGCTGCAACCGGACGCTGCTCACAAACTGGTGTGAAACGCACTCTGTAAGCCGGGCAAAACAACCTCCAGAAGCCAACGGCCTCTAGATGACAGCCGATTTCAGCCATAGCCCCCAAGAACAACGTACCGTTCTGTGTGTCGATGACGAAGCGATCATCCGCGGACTCTGCGCCAGCGCCCTCGAAGACTACCGGGTGTTAACCGTCGACAGCGCCCAGGAAGCGCTGAAACTGCTCGAGAATGAGCATGTCGATATCGTCCTCAGTGATATCATCATGCCCAACGTCAGCGGCCTGGAACTGCTGAAGAAGATAAAAGAACAGCAACCTGACCAAGCCGTCATCCTGATGACCGGCTATTCCGACAAGAACACCATCCTTGAAGCGCTCAAGGCGGGCGCCGACGATTTCATCAACAAACCGATCAACATCCTCCAGCTCTGCACCACCGTCGATAAAACCTTTGAGAAACAGAAGATTCGCCAGGAGCTGAGCAACCTGAAACGGATCGACCGGCTCAAGAGCGACTTCCTCGGCCTGATTTCCCACAAACTGAAAACCCCGACCACGGCCATTTCCCTGTTCATTCAGAACATCGCCGATGGCGTCGAAAGCCCGCATGACGAGAATTTCAAACAGATGCTCAGCCTGGTTCAGGCGGAAACGGAACATCTGGAACAGCTGATCCAGGACCTGCTCTACTTCAGCGAAGCGACCCTCGAAAGCGAGGATATGCCGCTCGAAGAGCTCGACCTGGGACAACTTGCCGGCCAGATTGCCGTAGCCCTGAAAACAAAAGCCGCCGAGCGCGATATCACCCTGAGGATCGAACTGGCTCCGGATCTGGCTCGCGAGCCCCTGCCGCTCAATCCGCAGCGCATCAACTTCGCCATCCGTGCTCTGCTCGACAACGCCCTCAAGTTCACCCCCGCCGGCGGGTCAGTCAGCATCGAGGGGCGTGTCGAAGAGCACCAACTCAGCTTGACGATCAGCGATACCGGCGTCGGCATTCCAGCCTCGGAGTTGCCGAAAATATTCAATAAATTCTACCAGATCGACCCTCACCATACCGGTCAGGTGCGTGGCTTCGGCCTCGGCCTGTTCTACGCCCGCGATTTCATCCGCGACATGGGCGGCCTGCTTGAAATCGAGAGCGAACCGGAGCATGGCACCCGCGTCCGCATCAGCTTTCCGCGACCGAGCTGAACTTCAGCCCGGAACCCCCTCAAACTACGCTAAAAATCAGCATTCCGAACAAGAAATTTACTGATAATTTCTTTTTTAGCATGCCTTATTTGTGGTATTTTATCTCTTTTTTCCAGATCGAAGATGACCCGTTTCACGGGGGAGTTTGAAATGTTCAAAGGAACGACAATCTGCTGTGTTCGCCACGCTGGCCAGGTCGCCCTTGCCGGGGATGGCCAGGTCAGCCTCGGCAACACGGTAATGAAGCATAGCGCGCGCAAAATCCGCCGCCTCTACCAGGATCAGATTCTGGCGGGATTTGCCGGCAGCACTGCGGACGCCTTTACCCTGTTCGAGAAGTTTGAAGCCAAACTGCAGGAGTTTCGCGGCAACCTGCCGCGCGCCGCAGTGGCTTTGGCCAAGGACTGGCGCACCGACCGGGTTCTGCGCCGCCTGGAAGCGCTGCTGATCGTCGCCGATCGCGACGTGTCGCTGATCATCTCCGGAGCCGGCGACGTCATCGAACCGGATGACGGCATCGCCGCAATCGGCTCCGGCGGCAGCTACGCCCTGGCTGCGGCCCGGGCCATGGTCGCCCATTCGGACCTGAAAGCCGAGCAGATCGCCAACCAGGCGTTGGAGATCGCTGCAGAGATCTGTATCTACACCAACAATCACATTGCCGTCGAGGTACTGGCGTGACCAATTTTACCCCGCGCGAAATCGTATCCGAACTGGATCGCTATATCATCGGTCAGAATGAGGCCAAACGTGCCGTCGCCGTTGCCCTGCGCAACCGCTGGCGGCGCCAGCAGTTGGAGAACAGCGACCTGCGTGACGAGATCGTGCCGAAAAACATCATCATGATCGGCCCGACCGGGGTCGGCAAGACCGAGATCGCCCGGCGGCTGGCCAAGCTGGCTCAGGCCCCCTTCATCAAGGTCGAAGCAAGCAAATTCACCGAGGTCGGCTATGTCGGTCGCGATGTCGAAAGCATGGTCCGCGACCTGCTTGAACTGGCGATCATCATGATCAAGGAAGAAGAGGCGAAGAAGCAGCATGTCAAAGCCGAGGCCAACGCCGAGGAACGTCTGCTCGACCTGCTCCTTCCCGGTGACGCCGACACATCACCAGACAAACTGGAACAACAGAGTAGCACCCGCGAAAAGCTGCGCAAACTGCTGCGCCTCGGAGAGCTGGAAGACCGCTTCGTCGAGCTGGAGACCACGGAAACCAACATGCCGCAGATGAACATCCTCACCCCGGCCGGCGGAAACGACATGGGGATGGACTTCAAGGAGATGTTCGGCAACCTGTTTCCGAAGAAGACCAAGCGCAAGCGGGTCAAGGTCAGCGAAGCCCGTGAGATGCTCAACGAGATTGAGGCGGAAAAACTGGTCGACATGGAGAATGTCACCAGCCTCGCCCGCGAGCGGACCGAGCAGAGCGGCATCATCTTCATCGATGAGATCGACAAGATCGCCAGCCGCGAAGGGATGAGCGGTCCGGAAGTCTCGCGCGAAGGGGTTCAGCGCGACATTCTGCCGATTGTCGAAGGGAGTACGGTCAATACCAAGCACGGGCCGGTCAAGACCGATCATATCCTCTTCATTGCTGCCGGAGCCTTTCACGTCAGCAAGCCGTCTGACCTGATCCCGGAGTTACAGGGGCGCTTCCCGATCCGGGTCGAACTCAACAGCCTCGGTGAAGAGGAGTTTTTCCGTATCCTGACCGAACCGAAGAACGCCCTGACCCGGCAGTACGAGGCACTGATGAAGACGGAAGGAATCAACCTGACCTACACCGACGAAGCCATTCGCGAAATCGCCCGCATAGCAAAGACGGTCAATGAGCGTACCGAGAATATCGGCGCCCGCCGCCTGCACACGGTGATGGAGAAGCTCCTTGAAGAGCTCTCCTTCAACGCGCCCGAACTGCCGCAGAGCGGCATCGAGATCACGGCGGAGGAGGTCCGACGACGACTGGCCGACATCTCACAAAACGAAGATCTGTCGCGTTACATTTTATAATTCAGGAAAAAGGAAAAAGGGAAAAAGGAAAAAGGGAATTTACCTTTGACCTTTGGCCTTTTCACCTTTCACCTGAAACCTTGTTTTTTGGAGGTTTCAATGGAAGAGCTTATCGGAAAAGCAAAGGTGCTGATGGAAGCCCTCCCGTGGATCAAGAACTTCTACGGCAAAACCATCGTTATCAAGTACGGCGGCAACGCCATGGTCGAGGAGCGGCTCAAGGAAGGGTTCGCTCGCGATATCATCATGATGAAATACATCGGTCTGAATCCGGTTGTCGTTCACGGCGGCGGTCCGCAGATTGGTCGGGTACTCGACGCCATGCAGATCGAGAGCCACTTCGTCCAGGGGATGCGGGTCACCGACAGCGCGACCATGGATGTTGTGGAGATGGTTCTCGGTGGCAAGGTCAATAAGGAGATCGTCGCCAACATCAACCGGCAGGGTGGCAAGGCGGTCGGCATCACCGGCAAGGATGGTGGCCTGATCCGTGCCCGCAAGCTGGAGATGACGGCGGTCAACCCCGACAACCTGACTCCCGAGATTATCGACATCGGCATGGTCGGTGAGGTCGAAATGGTTGATCCGGCCGTCATCCGGAGTCTGGAGCAACAGAATTTTATTCCGGTGATCGCCCCCATCGGCAGCGGCCTCGACGGCGAAACCTACAACATCAACGCCGACCTCGTCGCCGGCAAGCTGGCCGGGGCGCTGAAGGCGGAGAAACTGATCCTGCTGACCGACATCGAAGGGGTCAAGGACAAGCAGGGGAAGCTGATCTCGACCATCGACATTCAGCGGGTGCCCGATCTGATCAACGACGGCACCATCTCCGGCGGCATGATCCCGAAGGTCAACTGTTGTGTCGACGCCATCGAAGAGGGGGTCACCAAGGCCCACATCATCGATGGCCGGATGGAGCACGCCTGTCTGCTGGAAATGTTCACCAACAAAGGGATCGGCACGGCCGTAGCGAGGTACAACTGATGAGCACGAGCGAAAGCTGGATCGACCGGGGTCTGACCCACGTCGCGTCGACATACGGCCGCTATCCGCTGGTTGCGGCCAGCGGTGAAGGGTGCTGGTTGACGGATATTGACGGCAAGACGTATCTCGACTTCCTGGCCGGAGTCGCGGTCAACAACCTCGGCCACTGCCATCCCAAGGTTGTCAAGGCCCTGCAGGAGCAGGCGGCAACCCTGATTCACTGTTCGAACTATTACCATATTCCGAGCCAGATCGAGCTGGCGGAGAAGCTGTGCCAGTTTTCCTTCGGCGACCGGGTGTTCTTTTGCAACTCCGGAGCCGAAGCGAATGAAGCGGCGATCAAGCTGGCCCGCAAATATAGTCGCGACCAGGGGCACAATGAGCGTTTCGAGATCATCACCGCCAAGGCCTCCTTTCACGGCCGGACAATGACGACGATCAGCGCCACCGGGCAGGAAAGAATCCAGGCCGGATTCGCTCCGCTGACCCCGGGCTTCAAGTACGTCCCCTTCGGCGACAGCGACGCCCTGGCGGCAGCCATTACCCCGGCCACCTGCGCCATCATGCTCGAGCCGGTCCAGGGGGAAGGCGGCATCAACGTCCCCCCCGCGGGCTACCTGCGGACAGTGCGCGAACTCTGCGACCGGCATCTGCTGACCCTGATCTTTGACGAGATCCAGTCGGGGATCGGCCGGACAGGCCATCTGTTTGCCTATCAGCACGACAATGTCGAGCCCGATGTCATGACTCTCGCCAAGGGACTGGCCGGCGGCCCGCCGATCGGCGCCATGGTTGCCCGCGAAAAGCATGCCGCCGCCCTCGGACCCGGCACCCACGGCTCTACCTTCGGCGGCAACCCGCTCATGACAGCTGCAGGTCTGGCCGCCCTGACCACCGTCATTGAAGACGGCGTGCTCGACAACTGCCGGGCCATGGGCGCGTACCTGCGCGACCGACTCGAACAGCTGCAGAGCAGATACAACTTTGTCAAAGAGGTGCGTGGCCGCGGTCTGATGCTCGGCATGGAACTGAGTTGCGAGGGCGGGGAGATCGTCAAGACAGCTCTGCAGCGCGGACTGCTGATCAACTGCACGGTCGGCACGGTGCTGCGTTTCGTTCCGCCGCTGATCGTGACAGAAAAAGAGATCGACCAAATGATTGAGATCCTGGACGGGATCTTTGCTGAACATCAGGAGAAAGGATAAAGGAAAAAAGATTAAGGGGGGCCAGCGTTGGCCCTTCATCTTTAACCTTTCGCCTTTGGCCTGTTTTTCCGGAGGAAAAAACATGACAAAAGATTTTTTGACCCTGGCGGACTGGTCGCGTGAAGACCTCTATAGCCTGCTCGATCTTGCTGCAGAACTGAAGCAGAAGCAGAAGGAAGGAACGCCGCACCGCCTGCTCGAAGGGCAGACCCTGGGGATGATTTTTGAAAAGAGTTCAACGCGGACCCGCGTCTCTTTCGAGGTCGGCATGTTTCAGCTCGGCGGTCACGGCCTCTTCCTGTCGTCCGGGGCAACCCAGATGGGGCGCGGCGAACCGATTAAGGACACCGCCCGGGTCATGGCCAGGTACTGCGACGGGGTGATGATCAGGACCTTCGAACACCGGATTGTCGAGGAATTCGCCGAGTGGAGCTATGTCCCGGTCATCAATGGCCTGACCGACCTCTCCCACCCATGCCAGCTGATGGCCGACCTGATGACCGTCCGCGAACATAAGGGAACGCTCGACGGCTTGTCCTACTGCTGGATCGGCGACGGCAACAACATGGCCAACAGCTGGATCAATGCCGCGACCGTCTTCGGCTTCGAACTGCGGATCGCCACCCCCAAGGGATACGAACCGGATGCCGGCGTTCTTGAGCGGGCGAACAAGGCTGGCGCCAAGCTGATCCTGACCAACGATCCCCGTGAAGCAGCGGAAGGTGTCGATGTCCTGAACACCGATGTCTGGGCAAGCATGGGGCAGGAAGCGGAGCAGAAGGAGCGCGAAAAAGCCTTCGCCGGTTTCCAGATCAATGGCGAGCTGCTCAAGTTGGCGGCGCCCGAGGCCGTGGTCATGCACTGCCTCCCGGCCCACCGCAACGAGGAGATCACCGATGAAGTGATCGAAGGCCCCCATTCGATCATCTTCGATGAGGCTGAAAACCGCCTGCACGCCCAGAAGGCGATTATGGCGACCCTGATGGCCCGCTGATATCATGCGGATCACCTGCCCTCACTGCGGCTTTAGTAAAGACCTCGGCGACCGGCAACTGCCGGCAGCTACTGTCAAGGTTTCCTGCCCGAAATGCAAGGAGACCTTCAGACTACAGCGCCCAGATGATGAGGATAATGCCCTGAAACCGGAGCTTGCCCAGCAGGCGGACGCCGCTGGACAGACAGCCACAGCCGCACCGGTGCAGGAACAAGCAGAAGCTCCGGTTCTCAACAAGATGCAACTGCACAAGCAGGAGGAACTGAAACGCAAGGTTGCTGCCGCAGCCCTGCCCAAAGCCGGCTTCTGGATGCGCGTCGTCGCCAGCCTGATCGACGGCGCCATCCTGCTCGCGCTGCAAACGTTCCTCGGCTTTGCCCTTGCGACAGCGGGTATGATGAGCAGTGGTGGGGGGCAGGAATCGGGGCTGTTCCTGATGTCGCTGGTGGAACTTTTCACCTTTGCGTTAAGCTGTGCCTACTACATCGTTTTCACCGGTCATGGTGGTCAAACCCCGGGGAAAATGGTATTACGTATCAAGGTTATCCGCTGCGACGGAACGGATATCAGCTATGGTCGCGCGGCCCTGCGCGAAGTCCCGGCCAAGTTCCTGTCCG
>PKUG01000109.1 GCA_002869665.1 Desulfuromonas sp.
ATAATTCGGCCCGGACTCACACAGTAATTCCCAAAAGGGGAGCGGCATCACGCCGCGCCCCTTTTTTGGTGTTCAGAGACACAATGATTTGCTCAACAGGCACAGGGGACATTTTCCGTAGGGGCACGGCGCGCCGTGCCCCTACCCGATTTCTTGACGGAAGACGGGCGCGATGAATCGCGCCCCTACGGGAGATTCTCTCCGCGTCTCCGCGCCTCTGCGAGAGAACAAAAGATTTAAAGGCCTTTTCGATGCCGATAGCGATAGCGATAGCGAATCGTTGTTCGTAACTCTAGGCCTCGTCAACTCAGTGGTTAACATTCGGCCCGTTCCCCGAGCCCTTTCCCCCGCCGAACAAAAAACAGATTTTTTTATCCTTTCAATCCCCGCTAGCGAGGTGATGAACTATACTTTTGACATGCTCCAATGCGAGCGCTAAATTGCGGTAAATGTGATGAAAATTCTGGGGGAATCATGAACCTCGCGACGCAGACACCAACAACAGGCTGGCAACCGGAGCAGACTCCGGAGGCCGGCCTGTTGTTTTTTTTAAGGGCGCCCGCAGATTCAGAAGCCACCCGTTGCTGAGGTCGGCGAACGCCGTCCGGGGAGAGGTTATGCGAGCAGATCGTTGCCGGTTGAGCCGTCACTTTTTCACCCTGTTGCTGCTGTTGCTGGTCATACTCTCCTGGTCCGGACCGGCTGGGGCCGCCCTGTCGCTGCAGCGCACGACCCCGACCCTGAGCCCGACCACCACGAGCAGCATGCCGACGGTCGCCCTGCCGACCGATCTGGCGGTCGTCACCGGCAGCGTCGGAGTGAGCAAGCAGACCATCAAGGTTGGCGAAACGCTCGTCATCTGGGCCAACCTGCAGAACCTCAGCACGACGACACGCAATAATGTCCGCGTGCGCTTCACCTGCGGCACACAGCTGAAAGATATCCATGTCAACCTGATCCCCCGGCAGCCGATACGGGTCGAAACCGAGTTGATCATCAGTGCACCGACCGGCGTACGACCGGTCAAGGTCGAGGTCAACCCGCTTCACAATGAACTGCCGGAGACCAACTACACCAACAACACCCAAACCTCACGGGTCATCGTCAACGCCGCCACACTGCCGACCCCGCTGGCCAGCCCGCAGTCGCTGGCGCCAGCAACCGACCTCACGCCTATCTCCCCGACGACACCGACCACCCCCTTTCCGGTTCTCACCGGGGTCTCTCCGAAAACGCTGGACAAGGGGCGCAGCTACACACTGGAGCTGCAGGGGAACGACCTGACCACCACAATGATTCCCGACTTTGGCCAGGGGATTCAGCTGACCGGCCCGCTGCAGGCGAGCGGCGGCAGTACGACGCCAACAGCGGCCCTGCTCGACATCAGCAACAGCGCAAGGAACCTGATCCTGGCTCCGGTTCGGGTGGATGAGAACGCCACCCCCGGACTCCGGCTGATCAACCTGCGCCTCGGGACGGAAAGCCGTCTCCAACGCCCGACCCTGACCATCAGGACCACACTGTCGGCCGACGTGACTCACACGCCCCAACCAACCGAGATTACGCGGAGCATGATCCCCCTCACACCCGACCACCCCGAGCGGCCGGCTGCCGCGGCGACCCTGACCTCCATGACCCCCTCGCGCTGGAAGCCGGGGCAAAAATACAGCGTCACCGTGATCGGAGATCGCCTCGCCGGGGTCGAGGAGATCTCTTTCGGCTCCGGCACTCGCGTCGACAAGCTCAAGCATCAGGGGGAGAAGATCCTCACCTTCACTCTGAACATCGATAAAAACGCCCAACCGGGCGTGCGCACAGCGCTCGTCGGGCAGAACGCACGCTTGATGCAGTCGCAATTGCGTGGTTGGATCATCAGCCCACCGCCACAACTGAGCAAGGTTCCCGAGCTGGTCTGGAAACCGGTCGAAGAGGTCAGCCTGCAGCAGGGGGCGATCTACCTCGTCGACCCGGAGTGGTCCTATACCGGCGATGTCAGCAGCAAGCACCCGGTTCCACGACTGAATGACGAAACCGTCTTTAACTGGAAAGAAGGGACCCCCGGACTCGCCGACCGCTTCGAGATCCGCTTCCTGACCCCCAGGGGAACCCTGATTCACAGCAAGTCGATCAGCCTGATCAATCCGCTGATCTACACCACCTCGTACAAACCCGACAGCGCCTTTCTCGCCGAGCTGTTCGAAAAATACGTCGCGGCCACAATGAAAAACGTCCAGCTCCAGCAGACCACCCCCGGCACGCTGTCGGCGAAGAAAACGGGGACGATCGGCGTGATCAACACAGGTGCGGCCGAGCCCCAGTCCGGCGGACAGAGTGCCACCATCACGGGGATGGCCAGCGGCTTGAGCATGATCCCGCCGACCTTCTCGGTGGCCGAAGCCGAGAACGCTCTTGACGGGCTTCACCAGATGAGCGACCTGGAGCTCTACCTGCGCGACAACGCCGATCAGATCAACCTGTTCTGGCAGGTGGTCGGTTTCAAGCAGGTCACGATCCCCCCGGAGGTCGCTGCCGACCAGAGCGCGCCGACAAGCAGCGTTCAGCAGGTCGGCCTGCAGGGCAGCACGCCCAAGTTCAACGCCACGACAACAAGCAGCGCGGCAGCGATCCAGGCGACCGAAATGGTGGAGATCGAGATCTCCGAACAGTGGCCGCTGCGGATGTCCGATTCCTGGCCGACCGGGGTCACCTGTGACGCCACCAACCAGATCGACACCCTCACTCCGGAGTGGTCGCACCCCGGCGGGGTCGACCCGGAAGACGAAAACCACTATCCGGGCGATACCCTGCGCCTGAGCGGCAGGTTCTCGATCAAAAACGCCCCCTGGGCGATCAGCGCCGAGACCACCTACACAACGAGTGAATACGAACCGCCGGAGGGACAGCAACAGGACGGCTATGTCAACGCGACCCCGATCATCAGCGACGAGTCCTACAGCTTCAACAACATCATCGTCGACTGGGGGGACGGCAGCTGGGACAGGCTGCAGGCGACGGCGGTCGAATCGCAACTCCCCGGCTGGAGCAATGCCGACCTGATGGAGTTTGACCAGCAGCACCAGTACAGTTATCCGGCCATCTTCAAGATCCGCTTCTATGTCGTCCCACAGGATCAGATGGGGCAGATCGAGGCGATCGTCAACGCCCACCGGGCGCAACCGGCAACGGACGCCATGGCCGCCAGAACGAAGAAACAGCGGCCATTGATGTTTGCCGCGACCAATCTCAGCATCTCCGACGCCGCGCCCGGTTACGCCTTCTCGGAAAGCGGGGGAGTTTCTGCGGTCGCCGATCTCGAACTGCCGGGCAGCCGGGTCTTCATGCTTTACTGCAACCCGATGACCGTCACCATCGTTCAGGACACGGCGGCCACCGGGCCGCTGCAGCTCAATTCGATCGAGATCGTCTCCTTCTCATCGGACGCCCAACCGGCGACCACAGCGCCGGCCGTGAAGGCCGACCTGAGTAAAACCGGCAGCGCAGGCAAAGGCGCCAGTGCGCAGACCGACAAACTCCCCGCCCAGTCGGGGATGCTCCAGGTCGCTCCGGCGACCGGGAGTCCGGCGCAATTCAGCGAAGCGGCCCAGGCCCAGCCCAACTTTCACCTGGAAAACACCACCGTTTCCAGCTGCGCCGGCGGGCTCTGGGCGCGCGGACAGCTGCGCTACGTCGGCCAGGGGTATGCACGGATTCAGTGGCTGGTCGACGGCGTCGTCGTCGGCAGCAAGGAGATCAAGGTCGGCCCGTCCGAACTGCGCAAGGATCTGACCCTCGATCCGGAAAGCTGGGGCGAGCCGCTGCTCAGCGACATCATACTCGATTCCCCGCGCCTGCCGATCAGCGACCTCGGGCTGCACCGGGTTCAGGTCAACGCCCGGGTCATTGCCGACCCGACCTGGTCGTTCGTCAACGCCATTTCACTGAAAAGCTCCGTCGCCGCCATCCAGAGCAGCACGGCAACGGCAGGCGCGAAATCAGCGACCCCGGCCCTGCCACTGACCAGCAGCGGCGGACTAAAACCCGCCTTCCTGCCGGTCACTGCGGCGACTTCCTCCGCAGACATCAAACTCAGTGCCCAGTCGTTACAGGCGACCCTGAGCGAGAGCCCGGGCGCTACGCTGGTGCAGAATCTCTACCTGCCCCCTTACTCGGTAATCGCGCCAGAAAAACGCTACCTGGTCGAGGAGCAGGCTCCGGGCACCCTCTGCAAGCTCGCCTTTCCGACCCAGGACGGCGATTTTGAAATCGCCGGTTTGAGCGACGTCCAGCAGCAGAGCACCACCTACAGCGGTAAGGGTCTGCTGATCTACAAGCTGCCCGACGGCGGACCGGGTTCGACCAGCGAACATTACGTCCCGATCGCTTTCAGCGACTGGCTCATTCCCAAGGGGGAGCGGGTCGAACAGGGGCGGCTGGACGCAGCGGCCAACGAAACCCTCGATGAACTCCCCGGGATGCTGGCGACCCTGACCCGCCTGGAAGGAGACGCCGGCGACCGGCTCTCGGCAGTGCTCGATGTCAGCATCCAGGACACGACAATCCGCCTGGTCGGGGCCGAAGAACCCCAGACCTGGTCGGGGGTCTCCGCGCCGCTGACCCCGGCCGGCGACTGGTACGCCGACAACCTCAGCCTCGGGCGCAGCCTGATCGGCTGGAGCATGACCGCCATCGAGTCGGATGATGTGCGCCTCGACCTCAGCCGTAGCGCCGGTGAGGCTCCCGCAGGGCAGTACGGTGACGCGGGCTGGGTCGGCATCAATCTCGGCCGCGCCACCCTCTACCCCTTCCTCTTCGACCTCGATGAAATTCCGCTCAGCGTCGACGGCTGGTGTCTGACCGGCGCGGGGCTGACCGGCCATGCGGAGAGCAGCGGTTTCAGCCATGCCTTCGGCGACGGCGCCATCGGCTGGGACAAGCTGACCATCAACGCCTACAAGAGCGCTCTCAACGCCAAGTACAACGGCTTTTACGTCGACCTGGCCTGGCCGAAGATGCGTCTCGAAGCCGAGGATGCCCACTACAGCTACGCCCCCGGCAGCACGGTCGACGTTCAGCTGGGGATGGACAACCTGCCGACCAGCGAGCAGGAGTACGATGTCATGACCATGAAAGTTCTACCCAAGAGCTTTGCCCACACCGAAGCCGGCTGGGGGTTGACGGCCGACGCCGAGCTGAGCTTCCGCGACCAGCAGGGGGGGCTGTTCGCCGATGGGATCACCGTCAACGACCTCTTTTTCACCATCCACAGCAAGGTGGATTATTCCGGTCCGAGCATCCCGCTCAATATCGCCGGCCAGCTCGGCGGCGCGACCGAGACGATCACCGGGCTCGCCATCAGCACCGGCGACGAAGGGAGCGACAACAAGATCGGCTTCGACTTCACCACCGAGTTCTCCCTCGAAGGGATGCCCGCAGCGACCGAAACGGTCCATATCCTCTACGGTATCGACAAGTACCCGACCCAGGATGCCTTCTCAACCGGCCCGGAGCACCCGGCGGAGATCGTTCTGCGCTTCGACTTCCCCGACGCAGCCGACCCGCTGAGCAGCAACGAGCTGCGCATCAACTACCTGAGCGGCGCGGTCCAGACCGCGGGCCAGGGAGCGCAGCGGGTCTACGCCTATAACGACTGCCTGCCGCGGGTGAACGACAGCGGCTCGGGCAGGCTGCTGCTCGCTGGCGATGTCGGTGTCACGGGGGGCGGTTGCGGTAACGATACTTTCGGGGGCCATGTGAATACACAGATGTTCGGCGGCCAGTCGAAGGTCATCGAAGGAACCTTCCGTTTCGGCGAGACCAACGGCAGCAAATACTGGCTGACCTTCTTCAACGGCGACAACCTGCATATCCCGGTCTACGCCAACATCTATATCGAAATGCTCCGCGGGGGGCTCGCCTACAATTTCGCTCACGACGCCTTCAATCACGCCGGCGGCTTCAACGCCTGCCCGTCAGCCGGCAAGGGGCTGCTCTTCTCCTCCGGCCTCGGGCTGTCGATCGGGTCTGAAAATGTGATCCGCGCCGACGGCGTGCTGACGGTCCACCCCGCCGACAGCTTCTATGAACTGGTCGGCCACGCCGTGCTCTTCAACACGGCCGACCTCTACAGCCGCCTGCGTTACCACGGCTCGGCCTTTGATGGCGAGATCTGGGGCGATGTCTCCCTGCTCGGCGACCAGATCGCCATCAGCGCCCCGGAGCACAGCTGTGGTGTGCATGTCGATGCAAACGAATGGAGATTCTACATGGGGACCAAGGATCAGCCCGTCAGCGGTCATCTCTCCGATGCCGTCTCCGGGGATACCTGGCTGACCCTCGGCAACAAGACCGGCTTCATCATTGGAGCCGGCTCGGAACATTATTACAGCCGGACCGCCGGCGGTTTTGGCCTCAGTGGCACCCTGACAGTCGATGGCGAAGTGACTCTGGCGCTCGACCCAATGCGTTTCAGCGGCAAATTGGGAGGACGGATCGAAGGCAAGTTCGTCAATCCGGTCAAGGATGTCGGCCTCGGCGCCAACACCCACCTCTCCATCGGCTGTTGCAGCCCGACCTCGGCAAGCTTCGGCTTCAGCGTCTCCTGCTGCTGCGTCAAAGGGGGGGCAACCGTGACGGTGCTGCCGGGCGCCGGTTTCGATCCATACGCGGAATGCACCTGCTGCGACCCGCGCGACTGGTTCTGATGATATGAGTGAATCCGCACAGAAATTCGAGGCCCTTATGATACGGATCAAAAAAATAGCGATTCCCGCGCCCATCACCCGCCTGCTGCTCGCCTGTGCCCTGTTGCTGCTCCTCGTCGTTCCGGCGAGCGCTGCTGAGCAGGGGGAGGCCATTCGCGCCGCCTCCTTCGGCGATGGCAGAATCGCCTTCTTCTGGGCGCCGACCCCGCAGCTCTACAACGGCGGTGGCTGGCGCCTCAGCGACAGCACCAGCGGTGCAATCGTCGCCAGCTGGGGTCCGGCAGAGCTGGAACGCGGACTGGCCGCCCTGCCGACGGAACAGCAGGAACGGCTGCGCCCCTTCATCGAATCCCTCGCGACAGCACCCGAGAGCACCGCCAGCGGCCAGGTCGGCTGGTTGATGGTCGGCGGTATGAGCGATTTCGCCCTGGCGCGCACCCTCGGCATGGGCTGCCTGCTTGAGAATATCCCCGCGGGGCGCCACGCCTACACCCTGACGATCGTCGATGCCCGCGGCAAAGCGCTCGGCAGGGGAGCGAAAACAGCCCTCCTCGACAGCGCCCGGGCGACCGAACTTCCCGCAGCACCCGCTGAGCTGCATGGCGTAAGCGGTCCCACGGGGCTGGAGCTTTACTGGTCACAGACCCCGGCCGACGTGCCGACACCCTTCTTCCTGGTCAGCAGACGCACGGGGTTGGGGGGAGAGGAGCTGCTCACCCCGGAACCACTCTGGCTAGGTCCGGAGCGCACCCCCGACGCTCCCGCCTGGGTCGACAGCAACGCGCCGCTGGAGAGCCGCCTGACCTACAGTGTGCGCCTGCGCGACCTGTTCGGCCGGCTCTCGCCGGCCGCCGAGGTCAGCGTCTGGCATGCCGACCTTGAGGCCCTGCGCCCGCCGGCAAACCTGACCCTCAAACCCGGCCCCGACCGCGTCGATCTCAGCTGGACCGGCAATGACAACCCCTACACGAGTGGTTATGTGATCGAACGCAGTCGGCGCAGCGACGGAATCTACCAGGTCCTGACGCCTGACGGCCTGACGGCTAAGACCAACAGATTCACGGATCGGGATGTCCAGGGGGGCTTCAGCTATTACTACCGGCTGCGTGCCGTCGGTCCGCGCGGCGATGTCGGCGAACCCTCCGCAGTGCAAACCGTCAGCGTCGAGACCTCAGGCAGTCCCAAGGCCCCCGCAGAACTCAAGGCCACCGTCGAGCCGACCCGGGTCATCCTGAACTGGCAGGCGCAACCGCTGCCGGTCGGCGGATATATCGTCGAACGGCGGCAGGAGGGAGAGAAAACCTGGGTCCGGATCAACTCCGGGCTGATCACCCGCCCCGAATTCAACGACGCCATCAATCTCGGTGACTACGGCCAGCGCAGCTACCGCGTAACCTCCGTCGCCTTCGACAGCCGGAAGAGCATGCCCGGCCGCGAAGTCAGCGTCAAGCTCCCCGGCCATGCGCCGGTCCCCGCCCCCTTCCTGGAACGGATCGACACCAGCGCCGGCAGCGTCAAACTGAAATTCAAAGCCTCGCCGCCGCGGGAGCGCAGCGCGCGCCTGCTGCTCGTGCGCGGCAATTCAGCCGACGACATCGGTCTGATCATCGACAGCGCGATCGACGCCAAGGGGACCGCCTATACGGACAGACTGGTCAAACCGGGGGAGGATTACTGGTATGCCCTGATCGCCGAAGACAGGGAAGGGAACCGCTCGGAGTTGGGGAACAAGCTTTTCGTTATCGTCGGCTCGCCCGAGATCCCACGTCCGGCCCGGCCGGTCGCCAAGCTCGGCAAGGAACCCTTCCTGCGCGTGACCATCAAGTTCAAGGAACCGGACAATTTCCTGCGCACCGCAGTCATGCGCAAGATCGATGACGGTCCCTGGGTCACCATCGCCAGGGATGTCGCCGGGGTCGATGAGATTGTCGATGCCGACCCGCCGCGCAGCGGCAAGCTGGAATACCGCGTGGTCTACCTCGATGAGAGCAGCAGTTGGGGTCCGCCGTCGGAAAGCGTGAGCGTGGAGGTGGATTAGAATATGTAGGGGCGCGATTCATCGCGCCCGGCCTATCGCATCCGGTTCATTGGAAGTCTTCGTTGTTGAAAAGAATCAGGGCGCAATGAATTGCGCCCCTACGGGAAAAAGGATGCGAGGAGGACTGGATGCGCCATCACATTGCAAAAAGAACATTTATGTCTCGCGCAGAGCTGTGGCGCAGAGTTTTTGCCCTTAAAATTCAATCTTTCCCCTGCGCCTCCGCGCCTCTGCGCGAGGCTGTCTCTTCGCTTTAGCTTCCCGCGTCACTCCAGCCCGCGAATGAACTCCACCGTCCGTTCTTCCGACCAGTAACGGCCGTTGACCCGATCATGGACGAAGCCGACGTGACCACCGTGGCGGGGGATCTCCAGGGCAATCTGCGGGTTGGCGGCGCATTCGGCGACCGGGTAGCAGCCACCGCCGAGGAAGGGGTCGTCTGCCGCGTTGACAATCAGCGTCGGCACGCCGATCTCACTCAGCCACGGCCGACAACTGCACTTCTCCCAGTAATCCTCGGCCCCGGCGAAGCCGTGCAGCGGCGCGGTGTAGCGATCATCGAACTGCTTGAAGTTTTTGATCGCCCGGTAGTCACGATCGTCGATCGCCTGCGGAAACTGGACCTGCTTCATCCGCACTTTTTCGTGCAGCAGCTTGAGAAAACGCTTCATGTAGATAGTGTTCGCTCTACGCTCCAGTTCGATCGCCGCATCGGTCAGATCACAGGGGACGGAAAAGACCGCGCAGCCGGCGACCTGCTCCGGCAGAGCCGACGCCTGCTTGCCGAGGTAGAGCAGGTTTATGTTCCCCCCCATGCTGAAGCCGACGAGAACAACCCTGGGATAGCGCCGTGCTGCATGGGCGACAACCGTGTGAACGTCGTCGATGGCACCGTTATGGTAAAGCCGCAGTTGGCGGTTCGCCGCCCCGCTGCAGCCGCGAAAATTCCAGGCTACGGCGGAAATCNCGGAAATCCCCGCCGCGTTCAGCGTCCGTACCATCCCCAGCACGTAGGACCGTTTCGAGTTACCCTCCAGCCCGTGAGCGATCACCGCCACGGTCTCTCCGCCGACCTCAGACCAGTCGAGATCGAGAAAATCGTCATCCGGCGTCGCAATCCGTTCGCGCCGGTAACTGACGTTCGCAACCTTACGGATCAGGTTCGGCAGGATGGTGTGGATGTGGGCGTTACGGTAAAGGAAAGGGGCCTGGTAGCTGGAGGTGGTCATGGCAAAACTCGTGACAGCGTGGAAAAGCAGCAAACACATTTGGAAACGATATAATTTAGGCCATGCATCATAGCGAAGTCGTGACTGTAACGAAATAAAAGAGCGGAAAAAAGCCGGCAAAGGGGTTTGAGTATCCCGGCATCGGCCTTTCCACCCTTAAAGAATCAGGAGCAGTCGAATGCGCTTTCAGCCTTTATTTTTCCTGCTTTTCATCCTGGGACTCACGTCCTGCGTGGTTGCGCCTCAGGGGTATTATTATCATCCGACCACCGAGGAGACAGCGGTCAAATACGAGGGGCAATGGTGCGGAGGGGTGGCAGGGCCTCCTGCCGTTCTCAAGTTTCTCCTCGCTGACGATTGCACTGTCGGTTGCCAACTGACAGAGGGCAAAAAGAAAAACCTGCGCCTAGATCTGGATGTTGAAGTCGCTCCCGGTTCCAGAGCACGCTTCCTTTCCAACGAGATTGCGCTGACGAATCTGGAAACGGGGAAACGCCGCCTGCTGGTGGGGGACGAACTCTTTCTTTTCCGCTACAGCACCCCGCCCCCGCGCTACACCCCTCTACGCCCCGGAGAGTTTTTTGACTTCAACAGTTGTGGTGCGACAGAAGCGGCATACATCCCGTCGGTTCATGTTGAAGCCAACTTCAAGATCGATAATTACTACCCCCGGGCCGTGAATATTCTTCTGCCACCGATCGTGACCGAGACACAGACCTTCCAGATTCCAGCCATCAGGATGCAAGAGAATGCAACGGCCAAGGAAGCCAAGCTCCGGGAAGAAGAAGGGGATACCAGATATTGGTCGTGGCCCTATGATGTTGTGGATAGAGAGGATGATGATACATGGCTCACGGTTGGAGAATTTCGCATTGAAGGGTACATATCCGCCGGGCACCTGGTCCCCAAAGATGCCTTCGGCGGAACCATCCGGGTCCATTTCCCCCCTGAGCAAAAATGGCGTTTTTCTTCAGATGCCTTCAGTGTCGTCGATCTGGATAGCGGCCGGGAGTATCAGGCCAGGTTCAGTCATACAATCCTGAACACGCTGATGACAACGGTCTTCAACGCACCGATTCTCGGCAAAGAGCCGCTGCGCACCAAGGCGTCCGCAGATTTCGACATTAACGAAACAAGTAGCGAAGGGTTCATGATCGAACTGCCTGAGCTGCTGCTCAACGGGAAAAAGGTGCGTCTCAAACCGGTCATCTTCAAGAAACGCCTCGGTGTCGGCATGGTCCCCTTTAACTGCTAGAACATTCCTACTTCCTGTAGGTAAATTTCACCGTCTGGTAAAACTCCTGCAGTTCATGCGGCAGGGTCGCGGTGGATTCGTTGAGACCGTACCAGTAGCTGATTTTGATGCGGTAGTAGAGCGGATACTCCTGGTTGGCGTTCAGACCGGGCAATTTACACTCGATACTGTAGCCGCGTACCGGAAAGAGAAGCTGGTTCGGGTCGCGGCCGAAGAAGTCGATCCGCCGGCAGGCCGCGCCATCGATGACCAGGTTTGAGCTACGGACATCCGCAGCGAGCAAATTCTGCCGGATGCTGTTTTCTATCAGCGCCGGAGCCTGCGCCCGTTCACTGCTTTCGACGATCCCGTAACCGAACCCTTCCCGAGTGTAACTGACAAAGGCAACGAAGGAATGCATCAGGTAATCCCAGCGTTTTTCGATGTAGGTCTGGACCTTGTAACTCCCACCCCGCGGCGACATAACACTAAAGCCCTGCCCTTCATAACGCCGCTGCCGTTCGACCGTCTCGTAATCACTCAACCAGACTTTGCGATTCTGGTTGCCAATGTAGTCGGTAAACATTCTTCGTGGTTCGACCAGTGAGACGCGGATTCTTCCGGTGGGTGAATTCTTCAGCCTTGTTGTCTGCGGAAAACCGTAAACATCCGTCTTGATATATTCCGAGTGGGAAGACAATTGTTCTTCCGAAGTCAGGACAACCAGATATCTCTCCCCTTTGTTCGCGGCGGTAAAGGGGAGTTGTGTATCGAGCTTGATCGGAGCAGCGGACAGGGAGACGTTCGTCACCTCGGCGAAGCTCGGCCTCTGGGCGCGAATATGCCGGGGCCGGCTGCGGCGTACGACTTCGAAATTGCTGTTCAGGGTCAGCAACAGCGGTGAAAAAGCATACATCTTCTGCGGGCCGGAGCCATCATCCAGAGCATAGCTGCTGACCACGACATGATAGGGATGCGCGAAAGGAGGCAGTTCAAAAGCCTTGAAGTAACTTTTCCCTTCAGGGAAACGATAGACCGGATCATCCACATCGACCGCCAGGTAGCGATCTTCATTGAGGGCGATCTTCTCCCAGGAAACAGCACTGAGTGACGGACAGGATACAGGCGCCTGCTGTAACGAGCTGACCATCTGTTCGTAGTTGGGTGCACATCCGCCCAGGAAGCAGACGGTAATGATGGTAAGCAGCAGGGTCCAAAACATGCGGCGCAAAATGAAAAGACGCTCCGTGCCCGGAGTGAACAACGTTGAACAGTGGACCAGTATCCTTGATACGGGGATCATGATCTCTCCTCAAGCAGCAGGGGATGTTCGGGGCTATTCAAACGATAGCAAAAAAAACCAGGACAGGAGGTTGCCCTGCTGAATGCGGCAAGCGCAGAAGGGAGGGGCGTGGGGAAAGGGGGCGGAAGGTGCTCCGGATTAATCCCGGTAATAACGGGCGATCATCCCCCGGACCTGGTCAACATTGAAGGGTTTGGTCAGGTAGTCATCCATCCCCCCCGCAAGGCAGGTTTCGCGGTCCCCTTCCATGGCGTTGGCGGTCATGGCAACAACATGCGTGTGATGCCCCTGGAACTGCTTGACGAGCCGCTTCAGCAATTGTGCGTCCAGGCCATACTCCGTGACATCACCACCGGACTCGGCACGGCGTAGAATGGTGACCGCCGAGAGACCGTCCATAACCGGCATCTGGACATCCATCAGGACGATATCAAAGGCGTTCCGGGAAAGAACCTCCAGCGCTTCCAAGCCGTTTTTCACCACGGTCACATGGTGATCATCCTTTTCCAGAGTGTAACGGGCGATCTTGCCGTTGATGGCATTATCATCGGCGACCAGGATATTCAACGGCCGGGAACAGGCCTGTTCGAGGTCGAGCCCTTCACCCTCATTCTCCGCTTCGCTCCCCGGCTCAAAGACGACGGTGAAATGGAAGCGCGAACCACCCCCGACGACGCTCTCGCACCAGATCTCGCCGCCCATCAATTCCACCAGCTGGCGGCTGATCGTCAGCCCCAGACCACTGCCGCCGAATTTGCGCGTGGTGGAGATGTCAGCCTGGCTGAAGCTGCTGAAGATCGTCTCCTGCTTGGCGAAGGAGATGCCGATCCCGGTATCGCTGACGATGAAGTGCAACCTGACCGTCCCCGGCGCACTCGGCTCCTCGGCCGCCCGCAGCATGACCCCGCCATGCTCAGTAAACTTGATGCTGTTGCCGACCAGGTTGAGGAGGATCTGGCGCAACCGCAGTTCGTCGCCACGAACGAATTTCGGCAAGTTAACGACTTCTCCGCCGAGGCTCAACAGCAGCCCTTTTTCGGCTGCGCTGAACTTCATCATGGCGATCACATCGTCCAGAACCTTCGGCAGTTCGAAATCGTGCTCTTCGATCAACAGCTGTCCGGCCTCGATCTTGGACACATCGAGGATATCGTTGAGCAGTCCGAGCAGGCTGTTGGCCGAGAGCTGGATGCCGTTGAGATATTCCTCCTGCCGGGGAGTCAGCTCCGTTTCGAGGGCCAGCCGCGCCATGCCGAGAATCCCGTTCATCGGGGTGCGGATGTCATGACTCATGTTGGCGACAAAACGGCTCTTCGCTTCGTTGGCAACCTGGGCCTCCTTGCGTGCCCGCATCAACTCTTCGGCGCGGGCCTTCAACTCCTGCTCGGCGGTCAGCCGGTTGATATACTCCCGACTGAACTCCTTGGCCAGGTGCATCATGTAGGCGGAACCGATCATCAACATGACCGCCATCGGAATATGCCCGGGAACATCACGCACGAGCAGGGCCAGGGCCAGCGGCCACAACATGACGTTGACATAGATGCGCGACAGGCAACAATCGCCGGAGAGGATCGAGGTCGCCGCCCCGGAGGCTCCGACCGTGGCAATCAGCCCCATGACCAGGAGTGGAGAGAGCCCCTGCTGAAAAAGAACGATGGTCCAGAAGGTGATCCAGCAGGTCGCGACCGCGAGTGTTCCGCCGCGAAAAAGAATCAGCCAGCGCCGCCCGGCACGGGCAAAGAGCGCTTCAAAGTTCGATGTCAGATGCAGACGGTAAACCAGCAGCAGGATATTGATAATCAGGATGGAATAGGTGAAGCCGGGGTGCTCATGGTGATAACCGTTTGGAAAAATCAGCAGCAGCAGCATGACCAGGTAATAATGGTTCCCGATCGTCGAACGGTTGGCCATATCCCTGCATGTCTGCTCAAAATACGGGATTCCGGAGATTTTTTTCTGCGGCGTCATGATTGTTTTGATCTGTTGTGGAGGAAAAGCGAACCTGAAAGTGCTGTCACACTATGAAGAAAGTTTGACATATCGAAAACATAAGATATCCGGCATATATAACATGCACAACCAAGAAAATTCATCAAGAATCCTGGCCACCTGAAGGATTAACCAAACGCTTACACTTCTCGATGGCAAAGATCATCCGCCTCCCGTGCATTCATTTCCGCGCCCGTGTTACTGTAGAAAAATAGACTGAGAAAAATGATCAGACAGGAACCATCTTGCCGAGAGAAGAGAAGGCAATAGACGACAAGACAGGGAGGTCCAGATGAACTCAATCCTGTTTCGCACCACCCTCAGCGCCCTGTTGTTGCTGGTCGGGCTCTATGGCTGGCTGCAACTACAGCCGGAAGCAACGGCACAGGCGACAGCCGGAGTCAGCAGCGGGCAGATTCCCGCTCTCGACCGCGACATTCCGGCGACGGAGACGGCGCTTTTCGCCCTCGGCTGATTCTGGGGGTTCGACTCCCGGTTCGGGAGTATTCCGGGTGTTTACCGGACGACCGTCGGCTACGCCGGGGGGACAACGGAGAATCCAAGCTATCGCTGGCTGCGCGACCACACCGAAACCGTGCAGGTGGAGTTCGACCCACAACAGGTCAGCTACGCTGAACTACTCAACATCTTCTGGGCGGCCCATAATCCCCTCTACAACAGCAGCGTGCGCCAGTACCGCAATGCCGTCTTCTACCTGAATGACGCACAGCGCCAACTGGCGGAGCAGTCACGTGCCGCCCTGGAAGCAGCACTCGGCAGCGCGATCAAGACCGACATCGAGCCGGTGACCCGCTTTTACCCGGCCGAGGACTATCATCAGAAATACTACCTGCGCAACAACGCCGTCCTGTTCGCTGAATTCCGGTCACTCTACCCCGACCCGCAGCAGTTCGTCGCCTCGACCGCGGCAGCGCGGGTCAACGGCTACCTCGGTTGTAACGGCAGTCCTGCGCAGTTACAGGACGAACTTGATCAGCTTGGACTCTCCATCGCCGCCCGCCAGCTGCTGGTCGACAAGATCTCCGGCAAGTGTCTGAAGTTCACCGGGTTCACCTGTCCGGCTCCCGGCAAGAGCGCTCCGTAAACAAATGTAGGGGCACGGCGTGCCGTGCCCCTACGGTTTTGGTGACTTGTATTAATATGCAGCGCCATGCCCTTACTTCGGCGTCATCGCCTCCGGCATCTGCACGGCGATCACCTCTCCGCGAGCACAGATCTCATTATTCGCTGCAACGGTAATGCTCACCACCACCTTGCGCCCCTTGACCTCGACGATTCTGCCACGCACTTCAAGCGGCACCCCGAGGGGGGTCGGGCGCAGGTATTCGACCTGCAGCTTGGCGGTCACGTAACGCAGTGGCGGCTCGGTTCCCAGGTCCCGCCCGGCGGCACGATACCCTGCCGCGGCTGCGGTGCCGGTGCCGTGGCAGTCAACCAGCGAGGCGAGCAGGCCACCGTAGACGAAACCGGGAATCGCGGTGTGATAAGGGCGCGGTTCGAAGATCGCCACGGTTTCCTCACCGTCCCAGCGGCTCTTCAACTGTAATCCCTGTTCATTGAGGCGGCCACGGCCGTAACAATGACTGACGTCATCCGGATAATAATCCTGAAAAAATTCACTGTTCATCTCTTCTCTCCTTTTCGCAATAGAATAGCAAAATCAACATAGAAATCGGTATCGGGATCACTATCGGAATCGGCCTTTTCTTGCGGACTTCTGTTCACGATAGCGATCAGAATTATAAGTGCATCGCCCGGAGCTTACACCCCCAACTGCTTCTTCACCCGACAGAAAGCGGCGATAGCGAAATCGATATCCGCGTCCGTGAGGGCCGCCGACATCTGGGTGCGGATGCGCGCCTTCCCTTCCGGCACCACCGGATAAGAAAAGGCAACGACGTAGACACCCTCTTTCAGCATGGCGTCGGCAAAGGCACCGGCGACCCGGGCGTCATGGAGCATGACCGGAACGATCGGGTGCTCCCCCGGCAGCAGTTCGAAGCCAAGGCTCTCCAGCCCGGCGCGGAAACGGGCGGTATTCGCCTGCAACCGTTGACGCAGTTCATCCGTCGCACTGACCAGCTCCAGGGCTTTGAGCGCCCCGGCGACGGCCGGCGGGGCGACCGTGTTCGAGAACAGGTAGGGGCGCGAGCGCTGGCGCAGCAGTTCGACAATCTCGCTGCGGGCACTGGTGAAACCGCCGCTGGCGCCGCCGAGGGCCTTCCCCAGGGTGCCGGTAATAATGTCGACCTGCTCCATGCAGCCGCGATACTCGTGGGTACCGCGCCCGTTGGCGCCGATAAAACCGGTGGCGTGGGAATCGTCGACATGGACCAGCGCCCGATATCTTTCCGCCAGGTTACAGATGTCATCGAGCCTGGCGAGATAACCATCCATTGAAAAGACCCCGTCGGTCGAAATCAGCTTGTAGCGCGCACCTTGTTCATCCGCCAGTTGCAGCTGTTTTTCCAGGTCGGCCATGTCACTGTTGCGATAACGGTAGCGGGCCGCCTTGCACAGGCGGATGCCATCGATGATGCTGGCATGGTTCAGCTCGTCGGAGATGATCGCATCCACTTCGCCGAGCAGGGTCTCGAACAGGCCGCCGTTGGCATCGAAGCAGGAGGAGTAGAGGATGGTGTCGTCGGTGCCGAGGAACGCGCTCAGCTGTGCTTCGAGCTGCTTGTGCAGGGTCTGGGTCCCACAGATGAAACGCACCGAGGCCATGCCGAAGCCCCAGTCACGCACCCCCTGTTCGGCGGCGGCGTTAACCTCCGGATGCTGGGCCAGGCCGAGGTAGTTGTTGGCACAGAGGTTCAACACCTCGCCGCTCGCCACCCCGACATGCGCCCCCTGCGGTCCGGTGATCAACCGCTCGCGCTTGTACAGCCCGGCCGTCTCGATATCAGCCAGTTTCGCTTTGAGATAATCCCGATAGTCTCCGTACATATTCGCTCTCCGTCCATCGCTGAAACCCTTCATCCGCAGATTACGCAGATTACGCAGATTTAATCGCTGTAATCTGCGGATAAATAAGCTTTTGACTAATCTTCCCAGTTCAGAATCACCTTACAGGCATCCCCGGCGTTCATGGCGGCGAATCCCTGCTCAAAGTCGCGGTAAGCGAGCCGGTGGGTGATCACCGGTGTGATATCCAGCCCCGACTCGATCATCACCGACATCTTGTACCAGGTCTCGTACATCTCGCGGCCGTAGACCCCTTTAAGGGTGAGCATGTTGAAGATCACCAGGTTCCAGTCGATGGCCATCTCCTCACCGGGGATTCCGAGCATCGCGACCTTGCCGCCGTGGCACATGTTGACCAGCAGTTCGTTGAACGCGACCGGGTTGCCCGACATTTCGAGTCCGACATCGAAGCCTTCCGCCATCCCCAGCTGGCGCTGGACATCGGCAATCCGCTCATGGCGCACATCGACGGTGCGACTGGCGCCCATCTTCGCCGCCAGTTCCAGGCGTTGCGGATTGACATCGGTGATGACGACATGACGGGCACCGGCATGGCGGCAGACCGCCGCGGCCATGATGCCGATCGGCCCCGCTCCTGTGATCAGGATATCCTCACCGAGCAGGTCGTACTGCAGGGCGGTGTGTACGGCATTTCCAAAAGGATCGAACATTGAGGCGACATCAAGATCAATCCCGGGACGGTGTTCCCAGACGTTCGACATCGGCAGGGCCAGATACTCGGCGAAGCAGCCCGGACGGTTGACGCCAACACCGCTGGTGTGGGCACAGAGGTGCCGCCGGCCGGCCATGCAGTTGCGGCAGCGACCGCAGACCACATGCCCCTCGCCGGAGACGAGTTGCCCCGGCTGGAAGTCGTTGACATTGGAGCCAACGGCGACAATGTCGCCAACGAATTCGTGACCGACGGTCATCGGCACCGGAATCGTCTTCTGCGCCCAGGAATCCCAATTGTAGATATGCAGGTCGGTCCCGCAGATCGCCGTACGCTTGATCCGGATCAGGACATCGTTGATCCCGATCTGCGGTTCGGGAACTTCTTCGAGCCAGAGCCCGGGTTCAGCTTTTTTCTTCACCAGTGCTTTCATTTGAACCTCCTCGTTCCACGAGTCAGCGATCTTCCGGGCAACAAAAAAACCCGTTCAGCTTTCAAATATAGCTGAAACGGGTTCACCTCGCTTTAGCTGTATTTGTAACGCGCCCGCAAGCTGATCTTCAAATCGGCGCAACTCCTTTGTAGCCCCCGAAGTTCCATCTGTCAAAAGAAAAAGCCCGCCGCCCCTCAAAACGGGCTGAGCGGGATCATGTTTCGATAGGGTGCCCCGAAAAGGTGACTGCGGCAAGCTTGAATAGCAACCACGGAGCAAGTGTACGGTAGAGAAAAAGCAAATCGGTATCGGTATCGGCATCGGTATCGAAAAGAGCCTGAAATCTTTTCTCGCGCAGAGGCGCTGTGGCGCAGAGAAAAGCTCAATTCGGGAATGTCCTCTGTACCTCTGAGTCTCCGTGGTGGAGGTTTTGTTTAGGCTTTCGCCTTTTCACCCGGCACCGCAGGCCTCACACGCGCTCAAGCGGCCCGATTCCGGCGCACATCAGCAGCCGCGCCGCCGCAGGTAGGAGGCGATGCGGTCGAGCGCGGTGACGATCTCGGCAAAGGGGCGGGTGTAGGAGAAGCGCAGGAAGCCTTCGGCCCCGGCACCAAAATCGATCCCCGGCGTCACCGCGACCCCGGTCTTTTCGAGGATGTCGAGGGCCAGGCGCTGTGAATCGCCGTCGATATGCCGAGCATCGGCGAGAACATAAAACGCCCCCTGCGGGGTGAAATGCACTCCGAGACCCATCTCCTTGAGGCGCGCGACCAGCTCCAGTCGCCGCTTGTCGTAAACTGCGCGCATCTCGGCGACGTCCTCTTCGCATTGTTGCAGGGCGATGATCCCGGCACGCTGAACAAAATGGTTGGCGCAGATCAGGAAGTTCTGATGCAGGGTCTGCAGGGTGCGCATGCATTCGAGGGGGGAGATCAGGTAGCCGAGCCGCCAGCCGGTCATTGCATAGGCCTTGGAGAAGCCGCCGAGGACGAAGGCGTTGTCGGTGAATTCAAGGATCGAATGCTCTTCCCCCTCGTAAGTCAGGCCGTGGTAGATCTCGTCGGAGATGATCGGGCAGGGGAGCCTGGTCAACTCGAACATCCGGTCGCCGTCAAGCACCGAGCCGGCCGGATTCGACGGTGAATTGATCAGCAGGCCGCGGGTGCGCTCGCTGAGCAGGGCTTCGACCTGATCGAGGCGCGGCTGAAAGCCATCCTCGGCGGCCGTCTTCAGCAGCACCGGCACCCCGCCGGAAAAGCTGACGAAGCCGGGGTAGCAGGCATAGCCGGGGTCGGTGAGGATCAACTCGTCCCCCTCTTCAAGGAGGGCGGAAAAGAGCAGCAGCATCAGCGGGCTGGTGCCGGCGGAAACCATCACCTGCTCCGGGACGATCTCGACACCGTATTTTTCCAGATAGTGACGGCAGATCTCCTGGCGCAACTCCAGCAGCCCCAACGAATGGGTGTAGGAGGTCGCCCCTTCGGCCAGCGCCTGGCCGGTCGCGGCGAGAATCGCCGGGGGTGTCGGGAAATCAGGTTCGCCGAGGCAGAGATAGATGACATCGCGTCCTGCGGCTTCCAGTTCCTTAGCCCGCTCCATCAGCTCCATGGCCAGAAAAGGCTTGATCTGCCGGGCTCGTTTCGACATCGGTATGGTCATATGATTACTCCCGTGAACAACCCGGAATGACACCGGCTTACAGGGTGGGACAAACTGGTCTCAAGCTTAATGCCCGGATTTGGCGAATGCAACCTTTTTGCCGGACGAATGGCCCCGAAGCGTTTGCATTCAACTGCTGACACAGGGTATATAGAGGCGATGCAAACCCCGGAGACAGACACCCGATGAAATTACGGCTTCTGCCGGCCCTGCTGGCATTGATTTTAGCACTCTGTTCCTCCGCATACGGGCAGGAGGAGACGGCCGCGAAGCCGAAGGACCCCGCCCTTGAGCTGATCCACGTTCTCGGCTGCAAGGGGTGTCACAATATCGACGGTGAAGGGAGCACGCGCGCGCCCAAGCTGACCGGTATCGGCGAGCGGCTGACGGCCGAGCAGATCGAAACCCGCCTCTCCGGGCACCAACAGACAACCGAAGGCCTTTTCATGCCCGATTACCGGGGTGTCCCTGAAACCGATCGGGCCAGAATTCGCGACTATCTCTACAACCTCAAATAAAATCAATCACACAAGAAACCTCATATGTCCCAGAGAATGACCCTTATCAGTTCGCCTTTCTTTGTCCCGGAGGCGCAACTCAGAAAAATCGGCAGCTTCGCTGCTCTGTTCGGCAACGACAACCCGCTCGCCCTGGAGATCGGCTGCGGCATCGGCGATTTCATTGTCCAGATCGCCGCCCGCCACCCGGAGCGCAATTTCATCGCCATCGATATCTTTAACCGCGGCTGTCAGCAAACCTGTTCTCGGATCGAGACATCGGGGTTGCAGAACATTCGCATGATGCGCATCGAGGCACGCTATCTGATGCATCACTACCTGGGCAAGGACAGCCTGGAGGCGGTCTACATCAACTGCCCCGACCCCTGGCCGAAAAAACGCCAGCGCAAACGCCGGCTGGTCAACGCCAACTTTGCCGATCTGCTGCTCTATTGTCTGAAGGATGGCGGTGAGCTTAACTTTTCCACCGACTTTGTCGATTACGGCGAGAATGTCGGCGAACTGCTCAGCAACGACACACGTTTCGAAAATCTGCTCAGCGAGCCCTACTCCCATGAACTCGGCGATTACCCCGTCTCCAAATACATGCGCCGCTTCCTCGATCTCGGCCAGCCGATCTACCTCTGTCGCTATCGCAAGAAGAGCGGCCTGGAGATTCCGCCACCGACCGTCGACAAGGGGTTCCGTGTGCGCTGGCCGAGGGATGACGCATGAGATGGCTGACTGAAGATCTGCCCGGAACCGGCGGCCGCTACAAGGAGACTCCGGAGGATTTCCAGGTCGAAGAGATCCCCCTCTACCCCTGTAGCGGCAGCGGTGAACACCTCTACCTGTGGGTCGAGAAGGCAGGGATCACCACCCGTAACCTGCTCGCCCAGTTGGCCCGCGGACTGCGGATCAAGGAACGTGAAATCGGCTATGCCGGTCTCAAGGACGCCCGCGCCCTGACCCGCCAAATGGTCTCGGTATCCGGGGTCACACCGGAGCAGGTCAAACAGCTGGAATTGGAAAAGGCTCAGATCCTCGCCATCAACCGTCATGGCAACAAGCTGCGCCTCGGCCATCTGGCCGGGAACCGCTTCACCATCCGCCTCAGAGACACCCACCCGGAAGCAGCAGAACAGGCCACCGCAATCCTTAACCGGTTACAACAACAGGGGGTGCCCAACCTGTTCGGCGAACAACGCTACGGCATCCTCGGCAACTCGGCCCGCCTCGGCCGCCTGCTGCTACAGCACAACTACGGTGAGTTCTGCCGAGAACTGCTCGGCGACCCCGGACAGATCCGCAACCCGGCCTGGCAAGCGGCAGCAATCTGCTTCCGTGCCGGTGACCTTGAAGGGGCTCTCGCCCAGTTGCCGGGACGCATGCGCGATGAACGGCGCATGGTTCATCAACTGCTTGCCGGAAAACCTGAGAGCCGGGCGGTTCTCGACCTGCCACGCAACCTACTGCGCCTGTTCCTCTCCGCCGCTCAGTCGGAGCTCTTCGATCTTCTGCTCAGGGAGCGTCTGCCCCACCTCGGCCTCCTCGAAGATGGCGATGTCGCCATCAAGCACGCCAACGGCGCCTGCTTCCGGGTCACCGCAGCGGCAGAAGAACAGCCCCGCGCCGACGCTTTCGAAATCAGCCCGACCGCACCGCTGTACGGCAAAAAAGTCATGCGCTCTGAAGGAGAGCCGGGGGAGCGGGAAATGGAAATGCTGAAAAAATCGGGGATCGAACTCGAAGATTGGGAGCCGGGACCTGGATTGGCCATGCCCGGAGAACGTCGTGCCCTGCGGGTTCCCCTCGCCGACACTCAACTCCCTACCGTTGAAGATGGCAATTTAACATTGAGTTTCATCTTGCCCAAAGGCAGCTACGCGACCAGTGTCCTGGACGAGGTCATGAAGTGTGCTAACAGTGAGGATGCGGCTGTGAGCTCATGATGCTGATGATAAAAGTCTTGATTTACAATTGTTTTCGAAATATAAACGGGCCGGTTTTCATCACCGGTTGATTTTTTCGCCCCTTGATCACGGAACCATTCCCGCCCCGCCTCCGCTACCTAGACCTCTGATCATTTTGCCAAACTGATCAATGAGTATTTGACAGAAATAAAACGCCATTCTATAGTTAATAAATTCAAGTTGAAAAAGCGGTTTTAGCTGCCCCTATGAACTTGACACCCAAACCGCCCGCAGCTAATATCATGTACCCAATATAAGAGAAAAATCCAGAAGGGGTATCAAGGCCATGGTCAAGAAAGATAAATCTGAATATATTATTCAAGCGGTTTCCCATGCGCTCGATCTGCTGGAGCAGTTTCACGATGATGTAGACGAGTTGGGGGTTACTGAACTGAGCAAGCGGCTCAAGCTGCACAAGAACAATGTTTTCCGCCTGCTCGCAACGCTGGAATCACGCGGTTATATTGAACAGAACAAGGCGACGGAGAACTATCGCCTCGGCCTCAAGGCCCTGGAACTGGGTCAGACCTTCATCAAACAGATGGGTCTGCTGCGCCAAGCCAAGCCGATCCTCGAGCAGATCGTCGAGGACAGCAACGAGACGTCCTACGTCGCCATCTACAAGGAAAACCACATCGTCTACCTGGATGTCGTCGAGACCAACCTGACCGTTCGCGTTGTCTCCCGGGTCGGCTCGCGGCTGCCGGCTTACTGCACCGCTTCGGGCAAGGTCCACATGGCCTGCATGACCGAAGAGGAGTTGGACAGCCTGTTGGCCCGCACCGAATTCATTCAGCACACACCGACCACCATCACCGATGTCGAGTCTATGCGCGCTGAGATCGAAAAAGTTCGCGAACTCGGCTATGCTTTCGATGACGAGGAACTCGACCTGGGCGTCCGCTGCATCGCTGCACCGATCAAGGACTACACCCGGCGTATCGTCGGCGCGATCAGCATTTCCGGCCCGACCATGCGCATCAGCAACGAGCGGATCGAAAGCGAACTGGTACCGCTGGTACTCAAAGCGTCCGAAGAGCTGTCGACCCGCCTGGGCTATCCCAAGTAAAGTCACACCGACCGGAACCACAAAAGCCCCTCGCATGAGGGGCTTTTTCATTGAAATGTTAAGCAAATGCATTGGTTTGACCACGAGACACAACTGGCAACAGCCGAGGGTGTCACCCACCCGCTCAATTTCCCCTACCTGCTGGAACCGGCAGAAGCAGGAGAACGGGCCGTGATCCTGATCCACGGCTTCGGTTCTTCACCACGCGAACTGCTCTGTATCGGTCAGCAACTTCAGCGCCAGGGGATCACCGCCTACGGCGTCCGCCTGCCGGGGCACGGCACCTCACCGGAAGACCTGGCGACCCGCGATATGGAAGACTGGTTCGCCTGTTGTGAACGGGGCTTCCTGAATCTGGCTCAAAGTCACCCCTGGGTTGGCTGCCTCGGGATCAGCACCGGGGCGTTACTGGGAGCAAAACTGGCGCTCAGGCAACGACCGGACCGGCTGGCCCTGCTTTCTCCTTTTCTCAAGCTCAAACACCCGCTGGCCTCATTTGCCGGACTTCTCAGCCTGATGATTCCTTACCAGGAGAACAAGGCCGTCGCGGAAGACCACCCTTTTCACTACCGTCACCGCCCGCTGAAAGGGGTCTGGCAGATCAACCGCCTGCGGCGTCAGCTGCGCAACCAACTGGCGGAGCTGACCGCCCCGACCCTGGTTCTGGCCTCCGAAGGTGATGCGATTATTGCCCGCGGCACAGCACGGGATCTTTATAATCGCCTCGGCAGCACACACAAGGAATATTACGCCTACGAAACCAACGTCCCCCACGCCCTCACCAGCGACAGCAATCCGCAGCGGGAAGATGTTGTCGAGCGTTGTATTCGATTTCTTACAGGGTAGATGATGAATATGGAACGACAGCGGGATCACGGCTTCAAAACGGGTCGTGATCGATTCCAGACGGTCGCACCATCGTTTCCCCTTCAATCAAATGACGCGCAAATACCTATCTTGTCAGATGTGAAGAACTGACCCCTCTATGGTTCCGAGGAAGCGTGGGTCACGTAACAAATCATCCATGCTGGATGGGTAAGATGCCTGCACCCCCGCATGTCCAGTTTTATAGTATGACGCAATTGCCTTTCGAATCTGGTTACCACGCCAGAGCAATTCCTGCTCTTTGGCCCGCTGAGTAATTATTTTCCAGCTCGAACCGGCCATTCCCGCTGACAGGCCGAGGATAGTTACGGCGATCAACAAGACAAGCAAAACTGCTCCCTCTTAGCGGTTTAAACTCTTCATCAAAAAAAACCATAACTCTGCATGACCAATCCCCCCCTAGGACATAGAAAAACAGTCAAGACTTAAGCTCATCAAAGTACATAAATTGAAAAACTATATATTTTAAAAATTTCTATAGTTGTTGAAAATTTATTATTTTATTTTCCTTGTTGAAATCATATATGCTGAACCAATTAAAACTAGAGGGAAAAGAGTTGTAGACAAAACAAAATAATCAACCTTCTCCATAAATAGAAATCTAGAGAGAAGATATATCAACAAAATCCATACAGATATCATATCAAATCTTAGCTTATCATATTTACAATTTGACATCTCTTTTTTAATTGTATAAAAAACAATAAAAAATATAGCCCCTTGTAAAAAGAATGCAGCATCGCAAAGTTGTTTTATGGTTTCCATAGACATCTCCCTTTAAGGTGCGAGATCAATATCCTCGTCATAACTTGGCAACTCATACAATGACGTGGTCTCAAAACAAAACCCTACAGTATCAACTGAACCAGAGAAAACATCCAGGGTCAGGCCTGTAAGACTGCAAGATCAAGAATACGGTTACGCAACCGTTCCATCCTCTTTTCAACTTCAGGATCTTTCACGGACCTCTCTTTCAGGCGTCTTACGGCTGAACTCAACGAACTTGAATCACGATTGACCAGGGTTC